>DATKOK010000001.1:0-8083 GCA_035524675.1 Candidatus Methylomirabilota bacterium
CCGATGACCAGCCCGAGAACCAGTGTTAAGAAGCTCACGATGCCGAGGCTTCTTATGAGTCCTGACGCGTCTGCACTAAAATCCGTTGTTCCATTTGCGTATGTTGTTATGACAAGTTCGTGGAAATGGAAGGTTCCCTTCGGAAGGATCAATGTTACTGCAATTGCCCAGCTAACGGCCACGATAACTGCTAGTTCAGTGATCAGCATTCGACCAAACCTGAGAGTCTCCAAATCAGAATCAATTAAACGTAAGTCGAGCCGCTATTAAACTCCCAGATCTTCGATAACAGAAGAAACGGCTCGATCTTCGAGAGCGGGAATAATGGATACGCAGTCGCTCTTCTCCATGCTGGACCCTTGAATTGGAGGAGATGGAGATGGAGATGGATTGGAGCAGAGTGCTGGATCTGCCAGCGGACATAGAATTCCTTGAGGCGGCAAGAGTGAATACACACCGCCCCATCCCACACTAAACAGGGATGACGTCTGCGGAAAGTACCAAGCTACTGAAAACGTAATGTTGTAACCGCCCGCCGGCAGATACAATGCCTCTACCCCATCATATTGCCCGTCAGCCGTCACCGCGGAGCGGGAATAACTACTGTTGCCGGCAGAAACTCTAACCCAGGAGAGCGGCATTACGAAGGGCGGAGAACACAGCCCAGCGCAGAACCCTTCAACCACTGATATTGGCGTCCCTTGGATTACCTTCGCCATAGATACCATATGAGCGAATGAGCCCAATTCGAGAAACAAGTCTTTGAAAAAGACAATACTGATCGGCGAGATTGACATGAAATGCGCGACTGAAAAGCCAAACTCTGGAAGTTGGGTGAAGTAGCTGACGCCGGTTGGTGGGTTGCCCTCAAGGCCATAATCGAAGTAACGGGTTCCGTCAGGTCCAACATAGAAGAAGTGTCCCTGGCCGTTGAAAGTGGAATTGAACTTTGTAGAAGTACTGTTCAGGAGAGTCGCGCCGAAGCCAAATATTGGAAAATCGATTGTGGTTGTCCTGATAGTGACGTTGGCGGCGAGGGCTCCCGCAAGGAGGCTCGTATCCGTCTGATATGCCTGCCCAATAGCGTGCGCATGTTCGGGCACCTGACCTAACGTGCTAGGTGTCGAGAAGATTGGGGCGATCAGATCAATCTCATCGCCATAGAGGAGAACCATGAAGGACATGGAAATCGCGCTCAGGCTCTCAGGGAAGCTGATCCCTGTCTGCTGAACATATCCCAGGGTGTATCCCCGAAGGGTATAATTCCCGTCTGAAAAATGCGTCGGCAGGTCGCCATAGAACCATATTTCACGCAGACTCCAATTCTGCCCCGCGAAGGTCACCAGGAATGTGGTCAACGTAACATTATTCTTTCCCTCCACCAAATCAACTTCGGAGTAGCCAACAGTCCGGCTCAGATTATCGTAAAAGTACACTCGTGCCTTGATTGGAATCGAGAAATTTAGAAACCTCCACGGCATCGCCGCCTGTACATTCCGCGTGCCAGGAATGTTATCGTAGGAGCCTACTGTGACTTGAACCGCTCCTCCTCTAATCATCCTAACCGTAACCGACTGATTGCCTCCTCCGCTAACCGTTACAAGCGGCGTGTTCGCGAGATCCTCCTCGTATCCACGAATGAAAGCAGTCAGCGAGTACGTGTCTCCCGGGAGGCCATAATCCTTCAGCTGCCAAGCACCCGCCCATGTTCTATTGTAGAACTCGCTAAAGCCAACGACGTAGAATGGAATTGATGATGAATTACCGTAACTGGTACCCCCGTCGGGACGCGTACCGTTAAGCACCGTAACGCCGCGTAAAATCCCACTGTGATCAAATGCCTCCACGACGATATTCCCGCCAAAAAGGTTATTCACAGCCCGACCAACCCCCAAGCCGACCTCGGCCTGATTAGGGGTTTCAGGGGTAACAAGGTTCCAAAACTGGATTGTGCCTCCGATTACACCTCCGGTATCCATGAGGATCGGGTCGGGCTGAGGATGATTCCCCCAGCCAACTCCTGACACGCACTCGTCCCCTGGGTCCCGCATCCCGGGCATTGAAATGATCGTGACGGGTGAGAGTGATGCTTGCAGATATCCAGAAATCCAAACATGCATCCATAATATGTACGCGCCCGAACCTAGATGAGTCACCGACATGCTTGTTAGTGAAGGCAGCCCTGCGAATTCAGTTCCGTAAGGGTCCTGTCCCACGTATTTTTCACCGACTCCCGAAATTACCCTGAATGCGTCCCTTGACGTGTCAGTTGAAATATTGAGATATCGCCCAAACACTCGACCTGGATTACTCAAATCGGGAGAATCTGTCGCCTCTATCGTAATGTTCAAGACGCGGAATCCTGCCCCAGGAAGGAAGGTATCTGTCAATGAATGCACGACGGGTTGCAAAGTCCCCCCGTTGAAGTAATTCAGACTCCCGCAAATTTGTGGCGCACGATGGAGCTTCACCTGCGTCCCTACAACTGAACCACGCGTTATGGTTACATAATCATTGCACGAGCCCTGCTGGAAGGGGTCGCTGTTACAAATCCACGGGGGGTCTGAAAGTGAATATGCAACAGGACACAAACCGGCCGAACAGCTCACATTCCATACACCGGCGGAGCCCCGTAAATAGTAACGCCCGGGAGACAGGCCTGTAACATTGAAACGTCCGGTGGTCGCGTTCACGTATGCTCTAGCAATCTCTCCTGTAGAATTATTTATCGCATAAACCACTCCTCTTGCTTGAATGGTCTGGCAGAAGAGGGATGGATTGTCCGCATCACAAATAGTTCCGGTTATGCTTCCGGGATTGTCTGATAAGCTGACCGGTACTTGGATTGTAGTATTCCAAGCATTCACGAAATCCGGATAACCGATACTATTAGTTCGATTAGCGACATATAGCGTAAAGTTGTACTTGCCCGCAATAGTAGGTGAGTTCAACGAGACTAATCGTATGAACTTGGGAGGAGTAAAAGTGAGGAATGTCCCGTTGAGATAGTTCCATATCTCAAGACACCAGGGGGCATTTGGATCGTAGATTGTGAACTTTGGTTTATAACAAGGCCCATCGCTAGGTTTGCCCTGCCATCCATAAGTCCAATGTCTCGCCTCGTCTACGAGACTATAATAGTAGTAGTCATTTCTGATATCGCTCTGAACAAAGTGTGTATCATTTTCGCCGAAAACGACTCCGGCTAGAAATTCTCTTGGTATTTCGAGCCGCGCCGCAATCCCTGGATGATCGATATCAATCTCGACATCACCAGAGGAGCCAGTGAAGACTCCCCAGTACTTGCTCGGTCGTAAAGTGTCTGAGGCCGCGGGTTGTGCGTGAACGATTGGAATCGGCTGATGAGTCGGTGACTGGGGAAGAAAAGTCGAGAAGCCTAGAAGCATTAGCAGAATGATGGCCGTGATACACGATCTGTGCTTGGTGTTCGAATCGAACCGCCTTCCTCATCTTAGTGAATCACTGGCCCTGTAACCGCTAGGTCTCATCTGCAAGATTCCAAGCGTAGGGTTGTTGGCATGAATACGTGCAAATATTTCAGCTGATTGCATGAGGATTGATACTGATTAATCAAATCGCACGTGGAGACGAAAACTAGCGTTAAGCTATAAACGCGTTTCGAGCTTTCGTAAGACCGGTCTGTCCACTGGAACTGTACTTAACACAGTTAGAGCAGACCGCATCTACCTGGATTCTATTTTCCGCTTTCAAGTATTCGTGCGACAACTTCGCTCGGCGTTACCGCGTGACGCGTAGGTTCCTTGGCTTCCATCATGTATTGAGCGAGACTGATCATGTTGCCCACTGGATCTTCGTCAAGCATCTTCCAAGCAGTCAAGAATGATTCGTTGTATACTCTAAATGCTTCCTTCAAATAGAAGAAAGTCTCCGCTGTCTCAGATTCTCTTGATATCTTAACCATGAAGTAGATTTTCATAATGTTCTGAATTGCGTGTCTATCGAGTACACCTTGTTCGAATTCTGAGAAGACCGATTTGTAGAGTTCTGTGGCTCGCTCTAATCGGTCGCGGACACGACAAGCCTTTTGCAACGCAACAATCCTCTCAATTCCGAGAATGCAGCTCTGAATGGGAAAAGCGTAGAGTCACCGAAGATCAGTATGCGCCGGAACATCCACGAGCATACGGGGTTCAAGGCCGTGTATGCTCGTATCGTACTTGCTTCTAGAAATCAGTGGTACACGATCATTATTTAAATTAAGTGTAACATGTCAAAACAGCAGATGGTTACAAATTGAGACTGGAATCTAAATGATGAATCTAACGCTCTTGGACACGCTTTCAGTTATCGTAACTCTCGTTTTCTTCTCGTTAGGATCCTATTACGACATGAAGGCTCGCGAAGTGTCTGATAGAATGTGGTTGATTTACGCACCAATTGGCGTCGGATTGACTATCGGCCGTGTGATACTTGACCCCTCCACCTTGTCACTTATTGCGATATCAGGAGTGATCACTACAATAGTCGCGTTCGGTTTGTTCTACCTAGGGCTATTTGGTGGAGCGGACGCTAAAGCTATACTGTGTCTTGGGGCGACAATTCCACTTGCTCCAAATTCTTACCATGCGGCTACGTGGTACGTACACCCGTTTTTCCCCTTAGTAGTCACGATTACGAGCTACCTATGTTCAATATCCGTCATCGTATGGCTAGGCATATCTAACCTTGGCAGATACATCAGACGAGGCGGGGATCTCTTCAGCGGCTTCTCAGAGGAGACCTGGTGGAGAAAGATTCTGGCTTGCTTTACTGGCTACCCAGTAAATCTGGCCAAACTGAAGTCAACATTCTACCTGTACCCGATGGAAGAGGTAATGGAAACCAAGTCAGGCCTGCGAAGAGCTTTCAAACTTTTTGTGAGCGCTGAAGAGGATAGATCTGAGGAAGTTGCCAAACTTGAGAGCCAACTTAGCGGGATGAGAAATATCGAGGAGGTTTGGGTTACCCCTGGTCTTCCTCATCTAGTCTTCCTGTTGTTTGCTATCATCATCACACTCATGCTTGGCGACCCCTTATTTGGGGCAGTGATGAAACTGTCACATACTTCCGTCAACTGACATGAGATGAGTTAAGTCCTGAACGTTATGGTTTATGCTTTCGACGCTTCTTTGTAACGGTTAACATAGCCCAAACTAGCAGTGACGCCGGCACGATCACTCCAATGATGGCGGCAAGAACTAGAAGGTTAATTGGAGTTGTCACTGTCATCTCAAGGGCGTCAGTTTCAGAGCCGTTGTTGCCGAAGATGTCATGGGCTTCGAACGCGAAGACTAACGTGATGGCGTATAATTTGAACCGTTGGTCCGGAGTATAGAAGAGTATGTGCCACTTGGTGTCAGTTGCATTGTACTGCAATAGCATTGTCGTAATTCCTCCGCTGGGACTGTCGTAGGTCGCAGTTACTGTGCCCACATTGTCGCCCATTGCTGTGCCATTCGGGTATGTCACGCTAACGACGATATCAGTCAAATTGACGGGAGGAACTTGAATCTTCTGGGCTGGGACAGAAAACGCGAAATTTGCCGGAACTACCGCTATGTCGGTTGTGTAGCGGCCTCTATTGTCGTTCGAATCCCCGGCGTTGATCGTTAGATTATATGCGCCTAAGGTCGCGTTTTGAGAAACATGGTACAGACCATTCCAGGTTTGGTTGGCCGGGACGTATTGCAGGTTTAGTGACTGGCTCATGGTTCCGATCGATATGTTTCCGTTTACCCCGAAGTTTAAGGGCTGACCGTCCGGATAGGTGATGGCAGTTGTCACATTAATGGTGGTAGTCCGTTCGACCGGTTGTAGGAGCGTTAGCGAGAATTTGATCTGTGCGCGTACGACTTCGAACGCGAGAGTTCCCTCACCTTTATTCCCATAATTATCTATGAAATTTGCGTTAAATTGCCAGAGACCGAGGTGGGCGTCAGCTGGCAGATCGATGTCCTTTGTCGCTAAGACGCCGTTGATTGTCATATTAACTGGTGAACTGGTTCCGTTGGCGTCAACTAATGTCGCTTTGAGAGTAGCATTCACAAGAGGCGACCCATCATGGTACACCGCAGGGATTGTGATTGTCTCAAGCTGCCTACGTGATAGAGTTGACAATCCCTGGATACCCAGTGTTATCTTCGCAGGTATCAGACTGAAGCTAGATGACACGAGTGGTGACCCGATTCCTGTATTCCCATACCCATCGTTCAGTTGCGACGGGTCGAGTACGAATGAGTAATTAGTTAAATTTGCCGAGTACTGCGACGCCCAAGTCGCGATCCAACTTCCTGATGTCTTGTTCAAGAGAAGGGGGATTGTCGAAACAAGTTGGCTTTTCTGGACGCTTACAACCGCATTTGGAGCTGTCTTGACTGATGATCCGTTAGTGTACGTGAGGCTGTACGAAACGGTGATAGGTTGGGTTCTTTCGACAAAGGGAGGCGGTTGCGTGAGCTCAGTTGCCGTAAATCCCACCGCTTTCGCATGTTCATTGGCAGAGTGATCTTGTACCTGTTCCGGCACAGCTACCGGGCTGGCTGAATATTCCTGTTTCGGAGTATCGGACCCAAAGATGTAAGATCCATACAGCATGGGGGAGGCCTCAGCGCGATACGGGTTAGAGGGCTCAATCTGTTTGATATCGGCATGAGCCGAACTGTCTTCAGCTCCGCCAGCTGACATAATTCGCGATTTTTCTGGGCTCGTATCTGCAACTACAGGGACTAGGACAGGGGGGGCCATCGCGCCAAAGACACAACAAAACATGGCAAGTATCGCTACTGCCCGTCTCCAATGTTTCACTAACGTTACCAGCAAACGAATAAACACAAGCTATTAGTTATATTTGGCTTCTCCAATCGATCGTAGGAGCACGTACCATGTCTGTCTCCGAGTCCGTCAGTAATCCAATGACTGAAGTTGATACATTAACGAGTGAGCTAGCTAGTCTTCAACGACAATTCTCGGATCATAAGATGAAACAGGAAGAATTTGAACTACTGTCGGCAAACCTCAAAGAGCGGATTATTCGAGCTGAGGCAAGCGCGTATGCTCAGGCCAGGAAAAATGAGACAATCGCAAGGAATCTACGGCTAAGAAGCTACAATGATCCCATAATCCAGCAGGTCCTGACTCACCTGCTTGCTGCGCCTTCGCAAGCACTGGAGCCGGAGTTCGGAGCAGGTCGTCTGCCGCAATATGCCGTGAAATCCGTTACTGGAGAGAGCCTCACCGTAGATCAGCGAATACTCCAGCGGATGGCGGATATTCACTTTGTTACTGAAACGATGTTTGAGAGAATGGTGTTCTGTCCACTCTGCGCGAGCCCCTCGAAGGTGTACGCCCGATTCACTTGCGCGCATTGTGGCTCCATCGACATCACAATGAGTCGAATGATTGAGCACCTGAACTGCGGTACTATCCACCAGGAGGAGGCCTTCAGGGTTGGAAAGAGCATGATATGTCCTACCTGCAAGAAGCTCCTACAGCGACCCGATGAGTACCGCCTCATAGGCCTCGTCTGCTCGTGTCGGGCCTGCAAGGCTCATTTCGAGGACCCGACCCAGGGATATTTCTGCCGCAATTGTAAGCATAACTTCACACTCACGACGGCACAAATCGTTGACGTCTTTACCTACAGTATCAATAAAGACACGATTCAAGAGGCGCGAGCACATGTCGGCCTTAATACGCTAACGGAGATTCTCGCCGCGGAAGGTTTCGACGTGAAAAGCCCTGGATTGCTATCGGGGACAGCAAAAGAAGTAGAATTCTCCGTCGTTCTGCGTAAGGGAGACAAAGTGTTCGCGGTCGATATCTCCCAGAGCGAATCGGAAGTCGACGTAGAACCCCTTTTGCAGTTGTATGTCAAGACGCTGGAGACGAAACTAACAAAAGCAATCTTCGGAGCTGTACCAAAATTATCTAACAGAGCGCGGGATATGGCAACATTTCAAGGAATCGCTGTTGCTGAAGGAGCAACAATATCAGATGTCTCTCACAAGATAATCGAAATTACGAAGTCCACTTAGCGTACGTCCTGCAAGTAAGCGTATGTATG
>DATKOK010000002.1:0-22401 GCA_035524675.1 Candidatus Methylomirabilota bacterium
TGAGCTTTGCGAGGTTATCAAGCGACCTATCATATCATAGTGTTTTGAAACCGAAATGCATCAAGCTAATAGGTCACCAGCCTCGAGGTCATTTGTCAGGTTGTAGTGTTGTCTCAAGGCGTTACCGCGGCTGTTGTCATGCAACTCAGTCTAAGATACGTGAAGGCCAGCCTCGTATACCTCGTACTGGGTGGGTCACTACTGCTTCTCACCTTCACACGTGTTCTTGCGTTTCAAATGACCGCTTTCTACTTTATGCAGTTGTACGGGTTTGTGGCGATGATGATTTTTGGTCTGTCCTACTTGTTCGTGCCGTCCTTCTCGCACGCTTTTCTGCATAGCCTGCGACTCGCGAAGTTGCAGTTCTGGTTGATGAATACAGGGGTCTTAGGTCTAACTGTGTCTTTCTCGGGCCTCTTCCCGTATACTACGAATTTGAAATTCATCGCAGTCGGTTCCTTGGTTGTTCAAGTATTCGCGCTCTATTTGCATGCGTATAATCTCTGGTTGACCATGCGTGGATGGAAGGGATCTCCCGGAGAAGCGCTAGCCAAACAATCTTCAGTCCCCTCAAGAGAAGGGAAAGAGAGATAATTATGGAGTTGGAATTCGGGTACGTGAATTCTTTTGGGCAAACCTAGAATGGTTAAGAAATCCAAGAAGAAAGACCATTAACTCGTCGTGCCGCCGCACCTAGTGCTGAGCGAAGTAATCGTGATGGGTTGACTAGCCTCCAGTCATTAGAGGCAAAAAGTCAACCTCATCGCCGTCCTTCAGGAAATCCCCCAGTCTCGAGGGAGCCCCGTTTATCATGATCCACATGCTTCCCATCATCGATGAGAGTATCGGGTGCCTTTGCACAACACTACCCAAGAGATCCCGTACGGTGGCCGGATCCTGAAGCGCGAAATATTCGTCACTTGCGTTAATGTATTGAGCCATCTGCGTGTACACGACTTTGATGCTGATGAATGAACGGTCAGAATTGCTGATTGCATTCACAAGAACTGTCGAGCGAAAAGTCTTCTCAGAGTGCTGTTCACTAACACCGGCAGAAACGAGTTCGGTCAAGCTGCCTGCAGCCAGAAAAAGTCCCGCTCCAATGGTTGAGTAGACCAGCCATCGCAGGAAACCGCGTCTCGATTCCAACAAGCATCTCCTTAGTATTGTCAACTAGATAGCAGGTAAACCCTTACCCGAACCTGTTAGGTGCGCACTGAGCTACTCTGTGTGAGACAGGTAGAGACTAGCGAACCAGTAGATCACGTTCTCTTCTCGTGAGAACTGTTTCTGAACCATGGCCTCAAATTCTGTGGCGGCTTCAAAGAAGCGATGTAAAGACGCTCGAGAAGCACTTACTCGCATTCGCTTCCTTTCGAGTCTTGCAAGAGCGTCACACATGTGTGAGTGATCGACGCGCATGTTTTCACATGTACTCGAATCTAAACACTTGATGACGATCGGCATGAGAACGCGTTCTTCTTCCCTCTGATGTTCAGCCAAGAGTTTCCTCAATTGCATGAAGCAACCGTTCTTCAAATGTCCGTGTGAGATGTCTCTCAGGTCGCTGATTTTGTTGCGTTTACTCGTCAAATGGAGTCGGATCTGCTGCAGGATGTTTTCATGTTGATCTTGCAACCGTGCAAATGTTCTACCCTTACCTTGACGGCCCACGTGAGAACCCCCCATCCATCCCTCTTTCGCCCCCGAGTCCTTCACAACTTTCAGATCCTGACTCAAAATTAGCTTACTGAATTGAATAGAAATTATCCCTAACCTGTTCAGTCATGAGATTCGGGAACTCGTGAACAATCTCTATAGCCCACGGAGTCGATGCTGAGTTGGAAGCTGCTTACCGATGCTTGAAGCAGTAGTAAGCATCACGCCACCGCACAGTTGGATAAGGCGGGTTGCAGCGAATTTTCCCGCAGTCATACGAGTCTTGGACTGTCGGAGTATTGCAGAGAAAGAAGGGGTTCAGGAACTCTTCGAAATTAGGTGTGAAGAGAAACTTTCGGACAAAGTTGTCGATTTTCTAAAGCACGATGATTACGTGTATGATGTGGATATTGTCAAGGGAAAACCGGGACGCATTATCGGTTCCTTGAAGACGAAGAAGTGCACGGCATGCAGAACCTTCGCCCGTGCCCTGTGCTATCTCGTCTCTGCGTCAAGCCAGCCAGACGGCAAGCTCCAGTGGACCCTGCTGGGTAGCGATACTATGGTGAAAACACTCATCCAAGAATTGGAGCACGCGAAAGTAGTGGCTGAGGTTCTGAAAATCTCGCAACTTCAAGATGAAGAGGAATTGACGGCGCGACAAGAGCACATACTTCAGATTGCGCTGGAGAAGGGCTACTTCGAGTTCCCGAAGAAGATTAGTCTACGGCAACTATCAAAGACCCTTGAGGTCTCGCCTGCAACCCTAAGTGAAATTCTTCGGCGGGGACAAAAGCGGGTCCTCCAGGAGCATTTCAAGGGGCGTCCCTCAGTTCTCGTCCGTCAAGCAAGGTTCTTTGAGCAAAGCGACGGACAAAGACCGTAGTGAATTTCCTGTTTGAAAATCACCTAACATGTTAGGGACTATTGCTATCCGGAGCATTCCCCTTTGACCCCTACAGTGAGAGTTCCAAGCGATGAGAGGGAGTCTAAGATTCATATACAGTCGACACTTCGAGGCTACAATCTTCACTATCGTGCTTTTGACCTCAATCCTGATAATCCCATTTCAAAATTCTGGCGTTTACGCCCAGACTACTTCGGCAGCGTTTGCTCCCGACAGGAGCAAGTCCCCTACGGACATCCCCTCAGCACCAAACCCGGCTGACAAAGTGGTTGTGACGTTAGTCACCGAAGAGGTACTGGGTCAACTTGCCGACGGCGTGACGTACACCTTCTGGACCTTCAACGGCACAGTCCCCGGACCGTTCATACGGTTGAGGGAGGGGCAAGTGGTTGAGGTGCATATCAAGAATCTGGCTAACAGTACAATGGTTCACTCGATCGATTCGCACGCGATCCTCGGCACCGGTGGCGGCTCAGCGTACTCACAGACTGCTCCGGGAAACGAATCAATCTTCCAGTTCACCGCCATGAGGGCGGGGCTGTTCATGTACCATTGCGCAACACCCCCAATCCCAGCTCATATTGCGAACGGCATGTACGGGTTGATGCTGGTTGAGCCGAAGCAAGGATTACCCAAAGTTGACAGAGAATTCTACGTTGCACAGGGCGAATTTTACACTCAGGGCCCTGTTGGCCAACAGGGCTATCAGCCGTTCAGCTACCAAAAGGCTTTCGCGGAGACGCCGGAGTACGTTGTCTTCAACGGGAGAGTAGGCTCCTTAACGGGCAACCGGACGATGCGAGCTAACGTTGGAGATACGATTCGAATCTTCTTCCTGAACGCGGGGCCAAACTTGGACTCGTCATTCCACCTAATCGGCGGAATGCTGGATCGACTCTACCTCGAGGGTTCACTTCTCTCTCCTCCGCTCTTGAACGTACAAACCACGTTAGTTCCAGCCGGAGGAGCTGTAATGGTGGAATACAAGGCGGAAGTACCCGAGACCTTGACGCTTGTCGACCACTCCCTCTTCAGAATCCTGCGAGGAGCCCTTGGAACGATCAAAGTTCAGGGACCCGCAAACGCAACTATCATCTCTTCAATCAAGAACGGAACCGGCCCAGCACCGGGAGTGATCACGATGAACATGACTACAGAAACCATGAACATGACCAGCGAAACCAACAGTGGAACACAAGCGTCATCGAATAGCACAATCATAATGATTCAGAATTTTGCATACAACCCCGCACAACTCACAGTCACAGCCGGCACCACTGTGACTTGGATAAACCAGGACACGGTTGGACATACAGTGACTGAAGGAAACCCCGACTCGCCAAAGTCACCTTCACAACGGCTGTTCGACTCATCGCACGGGACTGACGGGGCCAGCGTTGTCACAATTCCGCCCGGGAAGAGTTACAGCTTCACCTTCACAACTCCAGGCCAATACGACTATTACTGCATACCCCACCCCTTCATGAGAGCACACATAACCGTCGTGCCCTCTCAAGCTGGAGGGTCACAGTCATACGGCTACGGAGACATGAGCAACTTCTACATACTACTAACCGGCCGCGAAGTAATCGGACTCAGCGCCTTTGGAGTTATAATCTTAGTTGCACTTGCAGTAGCATTCTCTCGCAAGCAAGGAACTAATTTATCCTAACACACACTTGCGATAAGGAGATGTCACTAACCGGAAACTCGATTTCATTTCCGTGACAGATTATTCGTTTCGGCGACCTGATCTTTGAGTTGAGATAGATATGGCTAGAGAGACTAGCCCCAGAGTCAGGAGTATGAATATACTAAGGCCGTAGTATGATTCGGGACAGGGTACAAGGTAGCCTTCTTCTTGACATTGTCTCAGACCAAGAGTGATCAGCCAAACTGCGACAGCGATTAATCCAAAGCCTAGAGGCAACAATCTCTTGATCATGGTTCTTCAATTGCGTCAGGCTTACATGCATCTTAAGCAGTCAGTTTTGGGTAAGTAGTGGTGCTCCCGTGCCCAGACTGTCGGCGCACCCGCAACCTTCCGGTCACGGACGACGTCTAAAACATGGGAACACCAGTATCATCAAATAATTACAGGATGACTTAAGCTTCTCCCGCAAATCGACAACCCAGAGACGCTTACTAATCCTCTATCACGCTCTGCAGCTACAATTCCGCGCATAAACATGATGGGGAAACGAGTCACGTTCAGAGTCTTGACGTAAACTATGCAGGTTTCTGTTCCGGTCAGGGGCCGGCTGCAGAATCCTAACTAACCGCCTTCTTTGACTTCCACTATCTCGTCCGCCACGAGACCATGCGCTTCCCTGTGCACTGCAGCTGCAGCCTCTTTAGTCGGAGCCTCAACCATACAGAATGCTTTGCCGCTTGACTCGTCGAACCAGTACTTCAGGTACTTTACCCCATATTTCCCTTGAACTTGAAGATCTTTCGCGTGAGCCGCCATAATTGCTTCAGCGGTCAACCCGTGAATCTTGTAATGAATATCCATGTAGAGTGGCATTTCAACTTCCTGACGTGAGAGGTTACCCGCGATACATTTATGTTTTGGCTGAAGTCATGCGGCATGCTCCGGTTTCCCTTGAGGTAGGTAAGTCATGCGAGTCCCAATCATTGAGGAACTGCTCAAGGGCCCGTTGCCGCCAGGGTCATCGATTCTCGTCGAGTACGACCCTACATCAGCGTGGTATCAGGCTTCTGTCAGCATGGCTGCGGGATGGTTGAAGGAAGGCGGTGTTATTACTTACAACGTCGCGGCCCAGCCGCCTGATAATATTCGTTCCCAGGTAGCGCAACTTGGTGTTGACGTGAAGCACCTTGAGGCCGAGGATAGGTTTCGAGTGTTTGATTGGTACACAGCTACGCTGGGGAGAAAGTCAAACGAAAGGCTCGCATTCTACTCCTTGAAGGCCGCAGACCTTAGCGTACTCTATTCCAAGTATCTGATGGCCACAGAGACGGAGGTGGATCTAATACCCCCCCAACCTACGCCTGAATGGTTGAGGATACTGGATGACGCTTCTTGCCTTGGCAGATTCAACGAGGAAAAAAGCTGGGTTGAATTCGTAAGGTCCAGATTGATGCCGATTGCCTCTCTCTGGAAATCTACAGGAATCATAGGCATCATTAGCGGAATCCATAGCGAGTGGACTTACAAGAATCTCGAGGCAGCATCCGACGGGGTCATCGACATAAAACAGGAAGAGCATGCGGGAGAGACAAAGAGCCTCTTACGGGTCAGATCCATAAGGAATGTCGGATCCGACTCCCGCTGGCACGAACTCAAGGTAGGAGAGAATCTGGGGGTCACGATCGAAAAGTGACCGACATGGCCGTTACAGATTTACCCGGCTTCGAGCTTCTTGAGTCCTGATACGTCACCCAAGATTAGGAGCGTATCACCCTTTCTTAGGGTGAATGTCCCTCCGAAAACGGTCTCATCGATCCTTCCGTCACGCAATACTCCGATCAATCCTGACCCCTTAGCGATCTCATGAGGCCTCCTGCCTATCAGAGGAGAAATCTCAGGAATCATAAACCCAGTAACATGTTGAGTTCCGAACTTTTCTGAATAGGTCAGTCCGACCAGGTCACTCTTCTCAGCCGAGAACGCCAGCAGTCTGCCAACTGCAACCGAGGAGGCAATTACGAGGTTAGCTCCAGCATCGCTTGCTGTCTCGGACAGAGACGGATCGTTCACTACCGTATGGATCCTGACGTCAGGACGGAGTTTCCTGGCGGTGAGTATGAATCGCAAATTCTCTGAATCGTTACTATCAGTGACAATGACCAGCGATGCTTGGGCAATTCCTGCCGACCTCAACGCTCCTATTGGGTCTGTCTTACTCTCGAGTACTGCGAAAACTTTCTTGCTGAGCAAGTCATCGCAAACGTCAGGCTTTCTCGATACGACTACGTAGTCGTATCCGGATTTTTCAAGTTGGTCAGTGACGTACATGCCCATGTGATCGTATCCGTATACGATAATGTGCCCTTTCAATTTCGAGACAAGTGCTTTCGTCGCTTCCTCATTGACGTCTTTACCTGCCACGCTCACCAGCCCCTGGATGACGGACGCCCCTGAAGTCACTGATGCCAATATCAGCCCCATGACTAATATGCCCTCCGTCTTGTTCATCGTCGTAAAATTCCCGTTATTCGGCGTAAAGAGACCGATTATGGTAACTGTTGAGACCGAGGCGAATAGCGCTACGAGTGGAGGAAGCTGCTCGAAGTAGCTGAAAATTAGCGCTCCGATTATGAACAAGGATAGCAGGACCAAGACTTGTCTATAGACTGCTCGGAGGTATATCATGGGACCGTAGAGGATCCGGAAGACGATGAAGCCAATCTTTCTGCTCTCGCGTTTTCCTTCAGTTACGTGTGTCTGCAACGGAATCTAAACAACAATAATTTGCCGACGGTCATATTCACCTTTCGATGAGTTGCATAGTTCATAGTCAGGATTCAAATCAATGTTCAAATGTATATGCCTTGATAAGGCTGAAGGGCTGTCGGAGTGAAGCTTATCTCATCGATCAACTTTAGAAGATTCATTCCGATCGCTTCTTGGCTTCCGAAGTATCCACGAAATTTTCTACGGGCAGATGTTATTTCAGGAATCACTGTCTGGGGAGTCGTCGTTCCTGCGGCTATGGCTTATGCCGAGTTGGCAGGTTTGCCGCCGCAGGCGGGTCTCTATGCTGCGTTCGCTGGGATGTTCGCCTACGCTATTTTTGCGACGAGTCGTCATCTAAAAGTTACTGCTAGTTCGACGGTGGCGGTCATGTCAGCGGCGATAGTTTCGGACTTGAGTGTCGGCGCAAGCCCCGAGAGGTTTGCTGCTCTGAGTGCCATGTTAGCCATTACGGTTGGGGGAATGATACTTCTTGCTGGAGTAGTGAAGCTTGGGTTCATTTCAGATTTCCTCTCCAAACCAGTGATCACTGGATTTCTGTTTGGCGTTTCGCTCGAAATCATCGTAGGTCAGGCACCAAAACTGTTTGGCATACCGCGTGGATCAGGAGGGATATTCAATCAAGCAAGCTCCCTCGTATTGGCGTTGGGCAGGACGAATGTATGGACCTTAGGGATTGGTGCTGGTTCGCTCTTCCTGATCTTCATCATGAAGCGGTACGCTCGGCGGATTCCTGCGGGACTAGTCGCACTTTTCGCGGGAATTCTGATTACAGTGCTATTCAACCTTGATCAACGCGGGGTCTCAGTTGTTGGCTCAATCCCAATGGCGTTACCATCACCTGCACTTCCCTTGGTCAGCATCTCCGACATACCCCTATTGATCGCGAGCGCCGGAGGCTTAGTTTTTCTGGCCGTTGGTGAATCGGTCGGGACCGCGCGGGCCTTTGCTGCGAAACATGATTACGAGATTGATCCTGATCAAGAGTTGATTGCATTAGGCGCAGCGAATCTGAGCGCTGGACTTTTCCAAGGTTTCACCGTAGATGCCAGTCTCTCTTCAACTGCAACCGCCGAAGAGGCTGGAGCAAAAACTCAACTCTCGACGATTGTCTCGGGCATAATGATCATAGTCACCATCGCGATACTGGCGCCGCTGTTCTCTCAACTACCGAACGCAGTGTTGGGAGCAATTATCATCTACTCTGTTCTGGGGCTCCTCGACCTTGCAGCTCTTAGACGATTTTACAAAGAAGTTCGACCTGATTTTTGGCTGTCAGTAATCGCTCTATTCGGTGTTATTCTGACAGGCGTATTGGCTGGTTTGCTTATCGCAGTGTTCTTGTCAGTTATCCTTGTCGTATACCGCGTTAGTCGACCATACCTGGTCGAGCTAGGGGGAATCCCGTCACATCCAGGAGAGTATAGTGATCTCGAGCGGCATCCTGAGAATCAACGTATCCCTGGATTGATTATTGTGCGGCTTGACGCTCCTCTGTTCTTCGCGAACGCTAATGTGGCTCGCACCCAAATTCTGAAACTAGTAGAAGCAAGCGATCCGCCGCCGAAAGCCGTTCTGTTTGACATTGGTTCTAGTAGCACACTCGACATCTCCAGCATTGACATGTTGAGAAACCTCCTAGAAAGTCTAGAAACTAAGCAAGTGCAAGTGTCTATAGCACAGCCTCGCGGTGTGGTTCGGGATAAGCTACGCGTCTCAGGACTCATGGACCTGATCGGCGAGAGTCACATATACCTGAGCGTAGATAGTGGCGTGCGAGACTTTCTAAGCAAACATTCAACGGAGGCAGAGTAGATTGTCTTCAGTCCGCGTTCGAGATTTCCTGGATAAGGTTAATGCGACTTACTGGTTTTTGCCTTCACTGATGAGCTTGCTAGCCGCGATCACTGCGGTTGTTCTTGTTTCCGTAAATCAATTCATCCCGAGCTACTGGTATCAGGATAAGTTCTTCATCTTTTCTACAACGAGCATCGCGGACGCACGAAACGTGTTGAATGCGGTTGCTGACACAGCGCTCGCCATAATTGGCGTGGTTTTCTCGATCACGTTGGTTCCACTCACGATCGCTTCCTCCCAATATGGGTCAATAGTATTGCGCAGTTTCTTGCGTGACCGCGGCACGCAGATTGTACTCGGTGCGTACAGCGCAACCACTTTCTACTGCTTATTTCTGCTCCTTCGGTTAAGAAACGTGACTCTCGTTTCGGTCCTGGACTTGCCGTTATCTATAGCTCTTTACATGTTGATCATTAGCCTCATGATGCTCCTGTATTTCTTCCACCACGTTGCTGACTCTCTGCAAGCATCTGCAGTAGTTGAACAGGTCAGCAGAGAATTGGAGTCGATCATCGAAGAAACACCCCCGTCCGAAAAGGACGCTCTCTTGAAGTACTCTCAGGATTTGGAGACAGCCCGGCGTACCGTCATGCATGAAGGATACTCTGTCACGTCAACTCGAAAGGGGTACATTCGCGCCATCGACTTCAATCGATTAATGAGAGTAGCGACAGAACGAAAATTAGTTCTGCATCTAACATGTTCCCCCGGCGACTTCGTTGGTAGAGGCGACCCATTGCTGCTGGTGTCCCCCACCCAGCCTGACGAAGAATTCAGAACAACGATTAACCGCGCGTACTTTCTGGGCAGGAATCGCACACTCTTTCAGGACCCTGAATTCGGAATCTACTTGATCGTCATAATAGCGGTCCGAGCCTTATCGCCGGCGATCAACGATCCGTATACGCCCGTATTGTGTCTTAATAGATTAGGCTCGGCTCTGAGTATACTGGCTGAACATGATATCCCGTTCCCACACAGCTTCGATAGGGATGGGAAGTTGCGTCTTATCGTGGAACACGTGACCTTCGACCGGTTGGTGGGAGTATCGTTTAATATGATACGTGAGTACGGGCGCGGAAGTACTGAGATATTATTACAAATGCTGGACACCATCAAATCAGTCGCCAATCATGTTCACTCTGAAAATCAACGTCAAGTTCTACTCATGCACGCGAGGCTGATCGACGATAGCCGCCTTGGTCTTTCATCAGATTACGACAAACAGCGCGTGCATAATTCATTCGAAGAACTGGTGCTCCAGCTTGGCAGACCGGACGTGTCTTTGAACGGTGTCGCACCGCACTAGTCTGCACCTTGAGCAGAATACAAGAGCATATCGACAATTTCATAAGCAGATAGATGCATATCGTGAGGCATGACCTACTATACGCAGGCACCCCCTCAACCCCAACCGACGCACACAAAATGCGGCGCGGCGACGCCAGGACCAAGACCGATGGCACATCTCCATGTGTGTGGCCTTCCGCCAGGTCACAGATCGATGCATGAGTGTCAAGTCTGTCTCTTCAACTGGGCCTAGGCATGCTGTTCAGTCGCTACAGCCTCTCCCTTCTTCCCAGTTACACTTTTTCAAATTTGAGGAACAATAGTTTCTACGAATCCAATGACCTCCGCTCTGGTAGAAGTCCGGTGTTAATATGAAAGTAATTGTTACTTCCGACCAACACTTGGGTGCCGATACCTCGGATAAACTCGCGTTTAATGCATTTCTTGACAAACTGCAAGAAGACGAGCAGCTTACGGACTTGGTTCTCCTTGGAGATGTCGTGGATATGTGGAGACGAGACGCTTCAGGAGTTTTCTTGGAGAATTATGACACGATCCAAAAGATTATCGCTCTGCGTTCACGGGGTGTGAATGTCTTTTACATTGCGGGGAATCATGATTATCACGTACTAGACCTCCAGCGGCCATCTTACCCGTTCAAATTTCTGAAGGATCTTGAACTGCACGATGAAGGACTCACCTACCGATTTGTTCATGGTTACACTTATGATCCTGAACAAAAAGAACATTTCATGGCATTACTCTGTAGAGTTATGTCAGATGCGGCGGGAGCATTTGAAAGCAGTCTATGGACAGAATGGAACCATATCGAAGGTGTCCTATCCAGGGTATACCCGGAGTTCGCAAGGTCCGAGCTTAGAGCGGCCATCGATAGGCTTCAACGAGCTCCGCACGAGAGATTGAAGAACTCGGTTGATAAGATCAACGCGGCAGCTTGTAAGGACGTCAAGCCGAATGAGATTCTAGTGTTTGGCCACACGCACATGCCTTTCATCAATAAAACCGGGAATGTCGCTAACTCCGGCTCCTGGGTGACAGATGCGACACCACACAACACGTATGTTGAAATCATTGGAGGGAAACCGCGTCTGTACATATTCGGCGACAAAATTGAGGAAATAACAGATAGGATACAATGCTAGAAACCCGGTGCGAGGTGCAGAGTAACAACAGACCGACCGAGAGCACCAGACATGAACTGCTCAAATTAGCTGGTTTTCAGCCGGAGCGTTACAAATCTTGAACAACGCTTGATCTGATGGCTTATTATTAGCATAATCGAAATAGTGAGACGACTCTCATGCCTCCAGCATCTTCGATTCAAGTTGCAGATCAAACGAAGGGTAGGTCTCTGGATGACCCTGCGCTTTTCATAAACCGAGAGGTTAGCTGGATAAGATTCAATTACCGAGTTCTCGAGGAAGCTTTCGATGCAAGGCACCCTCTGCTAGAGCGAGTCAAGTTCCTAGCTATCAGCGGCAGTAATCTTGACGAGTTCTTCATGACGCGTGCCTCAATTCTTGAGCAGCATATTGAGAGAGGTGAGTTTGAGCCAACTCCTGGCTCACGCATGACCCCACAAGACCAGATTAGAGTTACTAGAAGCGAGATCCTTCCGCTTCTGAAACGACAAAAATCATGCTGGGAGACAGAACTCGCACCGGCATTAGCCAAAGAGGGCATACACATACTGAAGCCTGAGGACCTGAACAAACAGCAGAATCGAATACTCCGAGAGCATTTTCAAAAGGAAATGCTCCCGGTCATGAAGAAGCCCGACGCGGAATACGTAGCTGAATACATCTCCAACCTTCACGTAAACTTGCTTGTAGTGGCAAATGATCCGAGAATGAACGAAGCCACAGCCAAATTCTTAGTTGAAGCACCTACCGACAAGTTTGATAGATTCATAAGAGTTCCCCCGACGGAAAATCGACAGAACGAAGATAATTTCATACTACTTGAGGACTTGGTCGCCTCAAATTTGGATCTGCTATTTCCATCTGCCAAGATCCTCCACCACTTCAAGTTTAGAGTAACTCGAAATGCCGAGATAGAGATCGTTGCGGATGAAGCGACTGATTTTCTCACAACCATGGAACTGAGCATAAGGCAGAGACACCATGGTAAACTAGCACGACTTGAATTTGAGAATACAATGCCTCAATATCTACGTGACTACTTGGCGAGCAACATCGGTTCATTCCATGTTCCCAATCCTGAAGATGTTCAATACGAGATCGACAGCCCCTTCGGCCTTGTCGACTTTTGGCAGCTTCTCAGGCTCCAGAGACCCGACCTGAAGGATACACCATTTCAAGGATTCATAGTTCCAGAGTTAGGCGCGCCGGGCAATCAAGGCTACCGCGCTATTGCCGAGCATGATTATGCACTTTATCATCCCTACGACAGCTTTGATATGATAGTGAACCTGCTTGCAGAAGCATCTATTGATCCTAAAGTGACAGAAATTTACATCACTCTCTACCGGATAGATCCTGATTCGCCAATCATTTCTCACCTGATGAAAGCAGCATCTAGCGGAAAGAAAGTGACAGCCTTAATCGAGTTGAAGGCCAAGTTTGACGAAGCAAATAACATCAGATGGGCAAGGTTGATGACGCAAGCGGGAGTGAAGGTCGTTTACAACTTTCCGAAGATCAAGGTACACGCAAAACTTGCCCTCATAGTCCGAAAAGTAGACGGAAAGACAGTCCACTACTCACACCTTGGGTCCGGCAATTACAACACGGTCACGACGCGAATATACGGGGACATTGGATACCTAACTGCCAACAAGCAGATGAGCAGTGAAGTCCTGGACCTGTTCAGTCACCTCACGAGTGACCCCAGAAAAGCCGGCCCATACAAGCATCTTCTAGTTGCGCCCACATCGCTGAAGAACGAGATACTCAACCGCATCAACAGAGAGATCATTGCACACCAGAACTCAAAAGGCGGATATCTTGCCTTCAAGATGAACGGCCTGGTAGACAAAGACATCATCCAAGCACTCTACCGGGCCTCGCAGGCAGGAGTCAAAATTGACCTCAACGTCAGAGGGTTATGCTGCCTGAGACCAGGAATCGAAGGAGTGAGTGAGAATATTCGTGTCGTATCGATTGTTGGAAGATTCCTTGAACACGCGAGAATCTACTACTTCAGAAACGGCGGCGAAGAAGAAGTTTTGCTGGGAAGCAGCGATATGATGCCGCGAAATCTTGAGAAAAGGGTTGAAGTCTTATTCATCGTACCAGACCCGGATGTAAAGTCTGCAATGCTGAGAATCCTCGACGTCCATTTGAAGGATAACGTGAAGGCCAGACGCCTCCTCCCAGACGGCACTTATGAGAGAGTTAAACCTCGACCTGGCGAGGAAGTACTCGACTCTCAGGTCTGGTTGATCAACAACAGAGGAGCATGGCATGAGAAAACCTCAAACTCACAGCACTGAACGCTCTGTTGATGGATACAGTATTCTCGCAGCCAACACTCTTCTTCGTCAGGTGAAGGAGCTTGAAAATCAGATTGATGGAGTACGGAAGAGCAAGGACATCGAGTACATTCACAAGCTGAGAGTAGCATCCCGTAGACTTAGAGCCGGTCTGAGCATTTTCGGAGAATGCTTTGAACCGAAACTAGGTAGAAGATGGCGAAAAACTATCAAGAATCTGACCCGATCCGCGGGTGCAGCGAGAGACGCAGATGTACAGATAGCTTTCTTAGAGAACTACTCTCGGACAACTCAGGACGGGAAGGCTGCTGATGACATAGATTACGTCATAACCTCGAAGAAGAAACGCAGGAAGACGATGCAGTCCGACGTACTCAAAGTTCTCAAGGATCTGGTAGACTCAGAAGTACTCGACGAGATCATTGACAGCTGCAAGGGGATAGCCAGAAACTCTGGCCACCGCAACGTGATTCGGTTCTATACTTACGAAAAAGCATACAACCATATATCAACCAGGCTTGACCAAATGTTGACGTTTGGACAGTTCGTGCACGACGAGGCTGCTGTAACAAAACATCATGAACTCAGAATCGCTGCGAAACGGTTGAGGTACACACTGGAGATTTTCTCAGCAATTTACAAGAGAGGACTAGGCGATCAGATCGCCTTGCTGAAGAAGTTTCAGGATGTGTTAGGTGAGATGCATGATTACGACGTGTGGATTCAGGAGCTGAGCTCAGACATTCCTGCTGAAGCAAAGTACGGCATCAGTATTCTTCTGACAGATCTTACGGAGATGAGAAGGTCTCGTTACAGAAACTTCGTCTTCCTATGGGACGACACGATAGCCAACGGCCTTTTCGAAAGGATAAGACACCTGACAGAGGTTAGTCCACGGAGCGAAATAGTGCGAGAATTATTGGTCAAAGACAAGCGTGTCGCAGTTATCTCCGACGTTCATGGCAACCTTGACGCGCTGCAGGCAGTTGTCTCCGACGCCCAGAAATCTGGACTTCAAATCTTCCTGAACGCGGGCGACGCCGTTGGTTTCTGTATCTACCCAAGCGAAGTTGTTCAAACACTTCGCTCAGCCATGTTCCTAAACGTCCTTGGAAACGTCGACCAAGAAGTCCTCGAAGAACTTCAGGATCCTGGGAGAGGCACAAATGATGCGGATAAGAAACTCGCAATAAAGGAGCTCACACCATCTGATGTAGAATACTTGGAGTCGCTGCCAAGAGAATTACGACTAGAAGTTGACGGCACACAGGTGCTAATTACGCATGGAACTCCACAGTCCATAGACGAGCATATTTATCCCGATTCCCCGACAGAAATGCTCAGAGACATCGCATCAAAGGCAACTGCAGACATAATCATAACAGGTCACTCTCACATGCCAATGAAAAGAGACATAGACGGGGTGACTTTCCTAAATCCGGGAAGCGTTGGTAGACCAGTTGACGGAGATCCCCGAGCCGAATACGCCATACTCAGCTTCAACCCCACTAGCGTAGATTTCAGGAGAGTGAATTACGATGTGGAAGCAGTCGCCAATGAAATGAGAAAGAAACGCCAACCAGAAAGACTCGTACAGGTGCTGCTCCGCGCTGTACCCTCGAGCGTTATCAAAAAAGAGGAAGAAAAGCTCGAGCGAAGAGGAAACTGGGAAGCGGTCATTACCAATGTGAGAAACATCGCTAAGAAATACTTGCCCGACGAAACACATCCGGAACAGGACCGAAAGCTCGCTGTCATGATCTTCAACAAAACAAAGAAAATGCATTCCTTAGGTAACGAAGAACGATATTGGCTCGAATGCGCCGCCCTTCTCCATGACGTAGGCCTCTCTAGAAGCGGAAGAGCTCACCACAAGTCCTCGCTAAACATAATCCTGAACGATCCCGAACTTCCATTCACATACCAAGAAAGATACATCATTGGAAGCATCGCAAGGTATCATCGCAAGGCGCTGCCAGACAAGAAGCACTTCAACCTTAAACCACTGAGTCAGGCTGAGAGGGAGAAGATTGCAGTTCTATCCTCCATCTTACGAGTAGCAGACGCGTTAGACTACTCCCACAAATCAATAGTGACGGGAGTGAAGGCTAGAACGTTCCCGAATCATATTTCACTTGAGTGCTCATTCTCAGGGGACCATGAATTGGAGGATATGTCAGTTAACAAGAAGAAAGACCTCTTTGAGAAAGTGTTCAAGTGTGAATTGACCATCATTTGGAAAGGAAAGTCAATTCGATAAGTTCCATGACTTATGGCTCCACGACAACCTTCGTCTTGTACGTCTTCTCAAACCATGCAGAGTTCCTTGCAACAGCCCATCTTTCCAGCAGCAATCCCCCACGGCCTACAAGTCGCAACCTAACCTTCCCCGCCCCCACTCTGACGCGCAGCCGCTTCACTTTGCCTGCGTGCTCTCTGTCGAGAGCTTCCGCGAGGCGCAAAATGGGCCCTAACCGATTCACAATACTCCGCTGTCCGACAGACAGCTCCTCAAACTCCTTATGACTAGGTTTTGGAAGCGCTCTACTATGATAACGGACAATAGTTGCAACGACCTCTCTCTGCATCTCGCTAAGTCCCATTATTGGAGAAGCCTTAATCAGATAATACGAATGTTTGTGGTGATCAGTCATACCAACATAATAACCAACGTCATGTAGGAGGCCCGCAACCTCAAGCAACCCTCTTTCCTTCACGCCCAGCCGATGCAGCTTCCTTGTCGCCTCGAACAGTTCGAGCGCAATTCGAGCCACAGTCATTGAATGCGGAGCCTCATAGTCGAATTTTCTGCCAAGCAGCTGGGCGGAAGAAATAACCTGAGGATAGCGATATGAGTCCTCGACCTCACGCGACCCGTACGCCATGTCGATCAAAATCCCATCTTTGACGCCCACCCGAGGAATGAGAATTCGACCAATGCGAGCATGTTGAGCAATGTTTTGGAGAACTATTGCTGCCGGAATGATGACGTCTGCGCGGTCCGGCCGCAGTCTAAATTTCCTAAGCCTCTCCTCGTACGATCGCGATTCGAGCCGGGCAAGAATCGTATCCAGATCACCAGCAGTTAGGGAAGTGTTGCTCTTTCTTCCGCAAATCTGAACCCCCAGGTCACCCAACGCTTCGACATTGCCTCCTGTAGCAATACAGACGCTGACCCTCTGCCTGCCTAACTCCTTCTTCAGGCGGGTATCCTCCACATTCAAGTAAGAACGGACCAGTCGTCGAAAGACTTGGTCCCCTCGCTTCTTCTGCTCAAGCATCTGCAGCAGTCGGACAGCCCCAGTGGCGAAACTCTCAGTTGCTATGATCTCACGTTGGCTTGCAATACTAACTTCGACACTTCCGCCCCCTACATCTATGAGCAAGGCAGCTTTGCGTTTCAGCTGAATCTTACTCGTAACCGCAAGGTGAACTAAACGCGCCTCTTCATCACCTGAAATCGGTTCTACTTTTATCTCGGAGGCCTTGACAATCTGGTCGATTACATAATCCCGATTACTCGCTTCTCTGAGCGCGCTGGTGCCCACCGCCCTAATCGATTTCGCTCTTTCTTTGTTGATTAACTTCCGAAATTTCAAGAAGGCATCCATCGCCTCGACCAGTCGCCTATTGGAGATCTCCCTGTTCGCGAAGACATCGGCTCCAAGCCTGACTGGTTCTCGAGCAGTATGGATCAGGTCGAGTTTGCCTTTGTCGTCTACTGAGGCGATGGCCAATCGAATCGCATTTGACCCGACATCGATCGCGGCTAGTCTCGGCATGTTTTCACCTCAGTTGGAGCGTGATACTGTCAAGATATATTGAGACTTATCAAAGGTACGCATATAGAGGATGGTAGCACGCCTCGGTCAGAATAGAAAATGCATGGACTACTCGCGTATCAGTCAGCCTTCGTGACAATGTTATCCATCTCGTAGTTCAAGGGCAAGTAACTTAAGCAATCCCAATTTAGCTACGACACAGGTTCGATATGTGACCAGCTCCCAACCAGAACCCATTGCAATGCCTAAACCGCCAAACGTACGTCCGACAAACGCGCCACCGGTATTTCATCTACTTGCCAAGCCGCGAGGTGCAATTTGTAATCTTGACTGTAAGTACTGTTTCTATCTCTCCAAAGAACAGCTCTATGAGGGTAGCACATTCCGCATGAGCGACGAGATGCTTGAGACTTACATTCGACAGCTCATAGAGTCACATAGCGTGCCCGAAGTTACCGTGGCATGGCAGGGCGGTGAACCAACGCTTATGGGACTCGATTTTTTCAGGCGTTCCATTGTGTACGAAAAGGAGTATGCGAGGCCGGGTATGCATATTCAGAACACGATTCAAACGAATGGAACATTGATCAACGATGAATGGGCGGCTTTCTTTAAGGAAAACAATTTCCTAGTCGGCCTCAGCATTGACGGCCCTCGCGAGATGCACGATTACTATAGGGTTGACAGGCAAGGAGCACCAACGTTCGACAAAGTCATGCGCGGGTTGCATTTCCTTCGGAAATATGGAGTTGAATGGAACGCACTCACTACCATTCACCGCGCTAACGCCGACCATCCCGTCGAGGTATATCGTTTCCTCCGCGACGATTGCAAAGCGAAATTCATTCAGCTCATTCCCATCGTCGAAAGGCTCGCACCTCAGAGTAGCATGGTTACTGATCGGTCAGTGACGGCTGATCAGTACGGCAAATTCCTGGTCGGAGTCTTTGAGGAGTGGGTGAGACATGATGTTGCTGAGGTGTATGTGCAAATGTTCGATGTTGCATTGGCGAATTGGTACGGAGAGCCCTCGGGGTTATGCGTTCATTCCGAAACCTGTGGGGGTGCACTGGCCATCGAACATAACGGGGATCTGTACTCCTGTGACCACTTCGTAACTCCAGAACATAAGTTAGGTAACATTCAGCAGAAACACATGATCGAACTCGTTGGCTCAGATCAGCAATTTAGGTTTGGACAGGATAAGCTCGACAAGCTTCCCAAGTATTGCCGCGAATGTGAGGTACGTTTCGCATGCCACGGCGGCTGCCCCAAGGACAGATTTATCAACACACCGGACGGCGAACCCGGATTGAACTACCTCTGCGCAGGCTACAAAATCTTCTTCAACCATATTAACGAACCAATGCAGACGATGAGTCAGCTACTCCGAAAGAACCGGGCACCTGCAGACATCATGCAGACGTACGCACAACAAGACCGAAAAAGCTGACGAACTGCACGAATCGGATGTACTAATTGCGTAAAGTAAAATAACGTTCGGGAAAGATTATCATGTGAAATGAATCATATAGGATTCGTCGTTCTTCTCCTGGTCGCAATCACAATGTTGACTATGCATCCCTCTGGGTTCGCTCAGACGGCGTGCAGGGTTGTTAACCTCAAGTTTCATCACCCTGATGTGACTCATCCGGGCGAGATGATTGAAACTACGTCAATTGTTACTGCAAGCTGTTTCCACTTTGATACGATTATACTCGACTTGGTTGATTCAAAGAGTAACGCGATTATCTCCAGGGCGTCATGGTTTTTTGATCCGCGAGGCAACACAGTCTCTCCGCCGCTGATTAATTTCGCTGGAGCGCCGACTCAATTAGGGTACTGGGCTCTCGCGATATTCGTGTACTTCGCGGGATCCTCAACGGGCATTCAATTCACGATCTTGATTCAACCAAACGCTTAGTGCCAAACACAATTATCGAATTCAAAAGAAGCATGACAGGACGCTTGCGAAAATGGGACCTAGAGAAGACGCATCCCGCTAACGCGAGGATGCTGCATTTCTGACGTTTGTAAATCGACATATACCTTTAAGAAAAGACCTCTGGACACATGGACAAGCTCAGTCAGGCGTGGTTCGATGCATACGCGGCTATTGGCAGTGCTGCTGATTGGAATTTTCATCTTCAGCATCGGGGCGGTTGTGGATCCGGTTCAGGCTCACTTTACGCTGGGCGATTTGACTGGAACTTTCAGGTATCGCCAGAACGATTTTGATCCGCATGTTCCAGGCGTGATAGGTTACGTTTGGCCCGGTGGTGGTCAGAACGCGTATGATGGTTTTCCTAACGTGGCGGGTTCGAACCTTGCACCCGGATACATGTCTCCTTATCCAAGCGGCAAACCCCCCGGAGGCGCTGCCGGGGCTAATCAGTTCGGTAACGCGCCGAGTTCAAGTTGGTATCAGCTTGAAGGTGACGCATACGCGCCCTTCGGAGCAGTGCTGACGGGCTCAACTGGCGACCTGATATTCGCCATCAACGCGACAGCATGTGCTGACCAAGGTGTGGTTCCAAACCCTGATGGAACATGCAGTGGACCTCATGGCAGGTTCGGTGGCAGTTGGGCGGCAATTGACATTCTTCTCCCGCCTGGCTTCACGATGCCTACGGATGGCTCTAACGTTGTATCCACAATCACGAACGATTATGCAGGCGTCTACGTGACGCAGCTTTCACCTTACGACCGGTTCGCTCCAGGATGGACTCTTGTCCAGGTTTTTGCTGATGCAGCAGTCATCAAGAATGTCAACAATCCCCTCATAGTTCAGAATCACGAGTTCATTAACTTCACACGGGCGGGTGAGTGGTACTATTTCAGAATCAATGATGTTACCGCGCCGTCCACCGCGGGAAGATACTTCTTCAAGATCCTTCTCGGCGGATCAGGGAGTGTTATCGCGGGAGAGGAAGGGACAGCAACCGGATTCGTCGCAACTGCGCCTCCGCCCGCGGCGGGTGCTGGTGCTTTGATTCTGGGCGGCAGACCGTTTACCCAAACTCCAACGCAGTTCATTCCCACTGAGAATTGGCCAGTTATGCTTGTGAAGGGTGAGATTGACCCGGGCATAGTCACTGGAACGATTCGATATGCGGGCTACAATCAGTCGCTCTACAGTCAGCCTATCCGAGAAGCGGGACGCGTTTACGCGAAGATGACGACACGATTAGACCCTTACACGGGTCAGCAGCGACCTGACCTACCGCTTGTTGACGCCGTAGGCTACTTCAACTCAACAGCCCAAGGCCACTACGAGGTTGAGGGAGCAGCGCCGGGTGTTTACGATTTGTACGCGTCAGCAGCAGGGTATCCTGAGACTTTGATCGCGTCTAGTGTTACTGTTCTGAAAGGGCAGTCGTTACACTTCGACGGGTACCTGCAGCCCGGACCGGTGATTCACGGGAACGTGTTCACGAAACACCAATTTGGAGATCAGCCATGGCCCGAGAATACGTACGTTAAGATAGAACTGTACGACGGGCCCACACTAACTCATATTCCGAACTCGAATGCTTCGATGGTCTCATGGTCACCCCTCCCTTGCATCGCTGGTGGTCAAGATCATTTCTTCCCGAACAGCCACGCGGGACTCTGTGACGATCCGAGACTCGGGAGCAACATTGGGTTCCCATGGCATGAATACAACCCCGCAAACGGGTACGGATATCCATCTGGCGCCCCTGGCGCGTTATACTACCAAGTATCCGTATCTGGTCAAGCCCCATTCTTTGGCAGCAACCTGCTGATGCAGGACCCGCAGGGGGTAGGACCACCTCAACACTGGTTCGTACAGGGAGGCACGAGTGACCCATTTCACTTCGAATTTGGCGTCAAGGGCGAGTACGGCGCACCCCGAGACTTGGACGGGATGG
Organism: Candidatus Methylomirabilota bacterium; assembly: GCA_035524675.1. Classification (GTDB taxonomy): domain Archaea; phylum Thermoproteota; class Bathyarchaeia; order 40CM-2-53-6; family 40CM-2-53-6; genus FEN-987. The sequence goes on from DATKOK010000002.1 coordinate 21,305, forward strand.
TTCCTCAGGTTTACGCCACATGGGTGAACGGTCTCACTCCTGGAAGGTACTACGCGCGTGCGTGGGTCTTCCGCTATGTACAATCCGGATTAGACGGTTCCACATTCCAAGAGTACTATTTTGACGTGACACCGAACGAGTGGGCTGGCGATGTTACCCTGCCGATCGATCTGAGGCTGAGCAGTTGGATAAACAAGACTGTTCACTTCCATAATCAACCCGACAGCCTAGTTGAGGATCCGATCAACACGGGCGCGGGTTTCATGTCAGGATACTTGGCAGGGTTGGATAAGCAGATTTACAGTTACAATCAAACCGTGCTAGGCGCGTCAGACCCCAGCCTGTGCAAACCGTTGCTTGGACCCAGGTTCTGCTACCCAGTCGGCCCGGGCCTCGGTCACTGGCCGAACGCGGGGCAACTCGCGGGCGGAAACGGTCTTCCAACAACCATCTACGGCGGAGACCTCTGCACCCTCTTTACGAATGGCGGAGTTTGCGCCGGCATCAACAGCGGCGTGGACTTAGATCAGGGCAAACTAAACAGCAACGCCATCCAAGAGGGCAGAGCCAACATCCAGTTCTACGGCATCAATGACACTTGGAGCGGGGAAAACTACGGAATCCCATCCGGACTGTACGCCCCATTCACATACGTGCTTGGATATCTACCCGAAAACGCCAACCCTGAACTCATCTCAGTTACGTTGAGCGGTAACCCAACCACCGTAAGCGATCACATGGTTAGAGCAGCCGGTTTCAACATTACACTGTTCAGCATAGACTGGCAACGCCCAAGCGTCAACCGCCCGTGGGAGTTCGGCAACCCAACGGGGTTCGACGCGAACGCGGACCACGTGGGCGCTGAGATTGACGTTGCTTTCTTCAAGAATAACACCCTCGCCGACTGGGCTGGTGACGTGAACCAGCCGTTCAGGGCGTGGGCCTCGACGGTTCCGACCACGGGCTTATTCCAAGGAGAATCATGGGACAGCTCGCTAAGCGCTAGAGGAGCTCCAATTCCCTCCAGCCTTGCCACACAGCTTGTGGGAGGCGGAATTGATGTTGTTGACACTCGAGGGAACCTGCAGGTTGCAAAC
>DATKOK010000003.1:0-6507 GCA_035524675.1 Candidatus Methylomirabilota bacterium
TCGCCTATTGCGAGCATCGTTTCGGCTGGTATCTCGAAGTTCGGCGTTCGCGACGGAATCTACGGCAGAGAACTCTTCGCTGAAGCAGAGAAGGAAGCAGTTGATCGGTGCCCGAACCTTGACCCTCAAAAGGACGTGCAAGCACTCTTTGTCGGGATGATGAGCGAATCATATGAGCATCAAGCGCATGTTGCGCCGTTATTACTCGATTGGGTCGGTTTACTCCCTAAACCCGCGTTCCGAACCGAGGGTGCATGTGCCTCGTCAAGCGTGGCCCTCAGATCCGCCTTGTTCTCCATCGCGTCGGGCATATACGACATTGTTCTTGTGGGAGGAGTGGAGAAGATGACACATGTCAGCACTACAGGCGTAACTGAAATTCTTGCTATGGCCTCTGACTTTCCGTTCGAGCAGTGGCACGGGATTTCGTTCCCAGGAATCTTTGGGATGATGGCAGTGGATCACATGCACCGCTACGGGACGACTGAAGAGCAATTAGCGAAGGTCGCCGTAAAGAACCATGAGCACGGCGTGTTGAATGCAAAAGCTCACTTTCAGAAGCGCATCACAGTAAGCGATGTCCTCTCCTCACAACCTGTTGCTTGGCCTCTCAAGCTCTACGATTGCTGTCCGCGCAGTGACGGAGCCAGCTGCATAATACTTACTTCGCCGAAGATCGCGAAGAAGTTCACAGATACTCCTGTTAACATTATCGGATCAGGGCATGCGCAAGATACTCTAAGTTTAGCTGAGAGGGAAAACTTCAGCACGATGCAGGTTACGAAACTCGCTTCTCACCAAGCGTACGCCATGGCAAAGGTCACTCCTCAAGATATCGACGTGGCTGAAGTTCATGACTGCTTCACCATCGCCGAAATAATGGCTTACGAGGATCTGGGTTTCTGTAAACCAGGAGAAGGAGGAAAACTGATCGACGAAGGGCAGACGCACATCGGGGCGCGGATTCCAATTAACACTAGCGGCGGATTAAAAGCGAAGGGGCATCCAGTAGGCGCAACTGGAGTAGCTCAAGCATGCGAGATATTCTTGCAGCTCACAAACCAAGCTGGAAAACGTCAAGTATCTGACGCGAAGATTGGGCTTACACAGAACGTAGGGGGAGCTGCTTCCACAGGTCTAGTACACGTGTACCAACGAGGAGACTGAACAAATGCCAGATAGCTCCAGGCAGGAGAGCAAAACCGTTTTCAATAAGGACGAAGCTGGAACCGTACTGCCAACGATACAGAACTTCTACAATTACTGTTCAGAACGAAGACTCATGGGCACAAGGTGCGTGAAATGTGGTGCGTTAATGTGCCCACCTCGGGCGATCTGTCGGAAATGTCTAAGTGACAAGTTTCAATGGGTCGAGTTCGAAGGACATGGTAAACTCCTCACCTATACTATAATTCACTTCCCACCCACCCAGTTCCAGGCCCTTGCCCCGTACGCTGTCGGAATCGTCAAGCTCCAAGAGGGACCGCAATTATCAACCATGATCAAGAACGTGAAGGTTGAGGAGATACGAATAGGAATGCCCTTGCATGTAGACTATGAAACAGCCATCCCGAAGGAATGGCCAAGATGGGCGAGATACTTTTTCAAGCCAGAGTGATCACAAGGCTAGAATTCTCCTTCACCCGTCCTTGCCGTATTCCAATTAGAATAATCGAATCTGCAAATTATTAATATAGGAATATGGTGACGGAGCGCCGCTAAGTCGAAGGCGAAGTGCAGTGTACGAAGTTCATTTGACCGGTACCTTCCCCAGACCAGAGCAACTCATTGACGTCTCGAGGCGCTTCGACCGCGGAAGAACGAGCGACAGCGAACTCCAAGAGAGTCTAACACATTCAGCCAGAGAACTGATAGAGTTGCAAATTTCGAATGGACTGAACTTATTGGTAGACGGCCAGTTGAATTGGCAAGATCTGTTTAGACCGTTCGCTGATCTTTTCGCAGGAATTGAAGCTGGCACCTTGACAAGATGGTTTGACAATAATACGTTCTATCGAACACCGATCGTGATAGATAACGTAAAACGAACTGACATAGCCGTTACGAAATATTATCGGGCCGATCTGATGCGCACGGGGAGGCGCAAAGCGATAATGCCTGGCCCGTACACCTTCGCTAAACTTTCAGAAAACACTACTTATTCCAGTTTCGCCGACCTCGTAGATGATCTGGCCCATTCACTAGCAACTGTATCGCGCGAGCTGACTGACATTGGGTACGAATTCCAGCAGTTTAATGAACCATCACTTTGCACGGCAACCGTAGAAGAATTGGAAATGGCTAAACGCGGATTCGAGACCATAGCGAAGAGCAGTCCGACAATAATGCTTCAGACTTACTTCGGCAACTTAAGCCACATCATCAACGAGCTCGTCAACTTTCCTGTTGATTGCATTGGTGTTGACTTCTACGCTAATGACATCAGCATCCTAGAGGAATGCACCTTCAGTAAAGACATAAGCTGCAATTGCATCGACGGTCGTAACTCTCTAATTGAACCCGCAGAGCGAATCGTTGAGCTGGTGACTAACGCAAGGGACGCCGTCGAACCTCACCGAATATATGTTGGCCCAAATTGTGATCTTGAGTTTCTACCCTACCCCGTGGCCGAGAGAAAAGTGCAACTTTTGGGGGAGGTGAGGAGGAAGCTGAATGGCCAATAAGCTGTTCCCTACACAAGAAATCGGCAGCCTACCCAAGGCGCCTTGGCTTCTCTCCTACTTGCGCGGCAGCGATTTGGATCAATCTGATCTCAATCACTTACAGAAATGGTCAGAAAGCTCAGGCTTTGAAGGGAAAGACGAAGCGCTGGAAATTCTAAGTCAAACGAAGACGAAGGAAAAGGAGCTACGCCTGCGTCAATTAGCATCGTTGTTTGGCATACGGTTCCTAGAATCATCCGGGCTTGATGTCGTGTACGACGGAGAGGCAAATCGGATAGAGATGTACGAACACGCGATCAAGAACGCAAACGGTTTCAAATTCTACGGAAGAGTTCGTTCATTCGACAATCGATACTACAGAAAAGCTTCTTGCGTGAGCAAGGTGGGGTTCCGCACCCCCTACCATTCAGACGAATTCGAATATGTTCTAAGACACGCGAGGAAGCAGGTGAAAGTTCCTATCACAGGACCATACACTCTAGCTGAATGGTCATTCAACGAATTCTACCAAGAAAAACGCATGAATCAGGGCACCGACCTAAAGACGACCAAACAACAAGCAAAGAGAGAATTCCTGCTAGACATTGCCAGCGAACTGCTCAAGCCGAATATCGATTCTCTCGTACGAGCAGGCGCTCGGTGGGTGCAAATCGACGAACCCGCTTTGGCCACGCGACCTGAAGACGTCCCGCTGTTCGTTGAAGCCTTCAACGAATGTACACACGGGATAGATTGTAAACTGAGCGTACATATATGCTATAGCAACTACGCGTCACTATACCCACACATCTTAGAACTGAAGAATTGCAGCCAACTTGCCCTTGAATTCGCAAATCGCGACAGCAGCAGACGTTCGGCGTATGAACAACTACGATTGATGAAGGATGCAGGCGATACTCGCGAAATAGGACTAGGCGTGGTCGACGTCCACGTCAACGCTGTCGAAGAACCGAAAGTCGTATCGGCGAGGATTCTCGAAGCCGCAAAGTACGTTGAGCCTGCTAAGATCTACGTGAACCCTGATTGCGGACTCCGAACACGCCCTTGGGAGGTGGCATACAATAAACTTCGCAATATGGTTACAGGAGCAGATCTTGCAAGAAAATCATTAGGCGCATCTCATTGACGCGCCTCTCTGACATTCTTGCAGCCAAAGGACGTATCTTAACAACAGAGTTCCTCCCCCCGAACTCCCCGGACCTGAGCGGATTAGTAAAAGCTGCGTTGAATATTGCACATGTGGTAGACTGCATCAGCATTCCCGAGATCAAAGCAAATTACAATAACATACCTAGACACCGAATGAACCCGTTCCACGCAGCACTCAAGATTCGAGATTTAACAGGCGTCGAAACTCTATTCCATCTGACTCCTCGTGATTACAACAAGAATGCCGTAGCCGGCATGTTACTCGCAGCAGCGCAGTCCAAACTGCATAATCTGCTAGTAATTGGTGGCGACAAATACAGCTACGATGAGACTATTAGCATAGCCAAGAACGTATACGACTTCGCCAACAGTGTCGAAATGATCAAAGGCATAAGACGTTTTGAGGAGGAGTTCGGCATAGTTCCCTCCGAGAGATTCTTCGTAGCCGCCGGAACTGACCCATCTATTCTGTACTCGCGAAACAAGGCTAAGATCGAAAAGGAAATGGGTAGGCTCGTGGGCAGGCAAGATGCTGGAGCCGATGCCATCCAAACTCAACCCGTCTTCGATTTGAGCTGCCTCGAATTCATTGACATAGCCCGAGAGCATGGGATCGAAGTTCCGTTTATGATTGGATTACTGCCACTCCAAGGCGAAGCCGATGCCAACTACATCGAAAAGAGGTTCGCCATAACCATTCCATCCGAATACAAACTGTCTATACGAGATCGGCATGATGGCGAGAAGAAAGCCTGTGAACTGGCAGTCGAGCTGATACGGAAGGGCGTGACCTGCCTGCATATTTATCCGCGTGAAGATCCAGGTTTCGTACTGCGAGTTGCCAATGCGATCGTGAGCAAACCTGACTAACGGACCTGGACAAGCAAGTCATCCTTTCTCACAGTATCTCCTTCTCGCACTTTGATCGAAGCCACGCGTCCAGATTTGTGGGACACAACTTCGTTTTGCATCTTCATCGCTTCAAGTATAACTAATGGGGAACCTACAGACACTTCTTCGCCGGGTTTGACAAGGATGCTGGTTATTCTACCGGGCATGCTGGCATGGATCTCTCCACTCCCATCTCCAGATCTCGAATGTTTAGGTTGGATATCCTCAATCCGCATCGGTGTGACTGTGAAGAGAAACGGTAATCCGCCCATCCAAATTTCCACTCGATTCGATCCAAGTGATCTTACTTTTGCGTGAACCCGTGTCCCTGAGTGCCTGATCGCCCATGCTGAGATCTCGCCTGGATCGTCGCAAACGCACTCAATGATCTCATTCTTCATTCGTACTCGAAATTCTCTCCTATTCTTGGGTTCTACGGTAACGCCGAATATCCTTTCGGTACTTTGGACCCTGTAAGTGCGCAAATCTACCAACCTTGCCGATGCGATGCAGTATGTCGCCAGTCTGATCTGTGCATCCGCGAATTCTTGAGTGGCGTGCAGACAGCTCGGCTTGCCGCCGCTACTGCTGCGGCATCTTCCTCAAGTCTAGCTAGTGTCTGATCGAGCCTGGGTCCAAGAATATCCAAATACGTCGTATCAAATTCTCCTGCATTGAACTGCTGCTCGGACATTATTGATTGGTGTAGAGGTATCGTTGTGGGAATGCCAACGATTTCCAACTCGTTAAGTGCACCTTTCATTCTACGTATCGAGTCCTTACGATTTCTTCCGAAGGCAGCTAATTTGACGATGAGTGAGTCGTAATACTCCGGAACTGTGTATCCCGAGTACAGTGCAGAATCAACGCGTATTCCCGGACCTGCAGGTGGGTGATAATGGATTACTTTGCCAGGGGAGGGCGTAAACTCCCGCCGCGGGTCTTCGGCGTTGATTCGACAGTTGATGGCCCATCCTCTCACTTTAATCTCGTTCTGTGATAGGTTCATTCGTGATTCGAAAGCAATGGTTAGCTGTTCTTCTATGATATCTACCCCAGTGGTGAGTTCAGTGACGAGATGCTCAACTTGTACTCGCTTGTTCACTTCAAGAAAATAGTACTTTCCAGAACTGTCCACTAGAAACTCGACTGTCCCGGCATTGATGTATCCTGAGGCTTCAAGCCCTCTTCTAGCAGCGTCTGCAAGAGCGGATCGCGTGGCATCGCTAATTCCAATTGATGGGGCTTCTTCGAGTAACTTCTGATGCCGTCGCTGAATGCTGCATTCTCGGTCGCCAAGGATCACGACATTGCTTCTCTTTTCTGCAAGTGCCTGAATCTCTACGTGGCGCGGGCAAGCTAGCTGTTTTTCAATGTACATTTCGCTCCTACCGAACGAAGAGATCGCTTCCATTTTTGTCAGGCGATAGAAGCGACGGATTTCTTCTCTAGTTTTCGCAACTCGCATCCCGCGTCCGCCGCCACCGTATGCTGCTTTTATTATAACAGGAAATCCAATGCTCGATGCTATCTCAACCGCGTCATCATCGTTTCGCAGAGGTCGATCTGAGCCAGGGATTATAGGAACTCCCGCCTCATGCATGGTCTTACGCGCAGTTAGCTTGTTTTCGAGTTTCTCTATGGATTCACTCGTGGGTCCCACGAAAACGAGGTCATGTTCCTCGCACGCTTTCGCAAAGGAAGCATCTTCTGAGAGAAAACCGTATCCTGGATGGATACCGTCGCAGCCTGATTCCTTAGCCGAGTTAATTATCTTCGGTAT
>DATKOK010000004.1:0-11786 GCA_035524675.1 Candidatus Methylomirabilota bacterium
GATTGGGCAAAATGAAACGAAGTACGCGTTTAGGTATATTGGTGCTCTAGCCGCAGATTTTCACCGAACCATTTCGAATGGTGGCATGTTCATGTACCCTGCGATCGTCAATCATCCTGATCCTAAGAAGAATCGTCCTGATGGAAAACTCCGTCTAATGTATGAAGCAGCGGTCGTCGCTCTGCTTTGTCAGGAAGCGGGAGGCTGTGCGGTAGATGAATCTGGAGTTCCAATCCTAGAAATTCAACCGAAAGAACCGCACCAGAGGACTGCCCTCTACGTGGGTTCCAAACCCCTGGTCGACAGCGTTAGTGAAGTCTTGGCGTTAACCAAGTCTGTTGCTCGATGAGTTATCGCTCAATTTTGCCGACGAGTTCAACGCAACGTTCGAGAAATGCATCGTATGCACCCTTGAACTCTGTCATCGTCTTTTTCACCGGACCAAAGTTGGTCCATTCCGGCGCTTCCATTCCTCCAAGCTGAGTTGGAAAAGTCGCGTTGGTCCCATGAACTTCTTCGTTGATTCGCAGAGTGGATTCGTAACCTTTCACGAAGTCGGTTATACTGCTAAGTCGTGTTACTAGTCCTGGTTCTGAACCTCGGAGTGTCGCTTCCCTGAAAGTCGTTAGGTCAAAGGTGTCCGTCTCAGAGTAAACCTGAACGGCCCTGGCGTGATTGGGAAATTCCGTGTTGCACATATTGATTGAAGCAAGGGTGTCGAGAGTGTCTTCCGGGACCCGTTTTGAGGCTGGAAGAATATCCATCGAGTCAAGAACAGAGACCGCCTGAGCTCGCGTAAGTTTGTGTTGCTTCTCGAGCCAGCCCAACCATTTTTCACGATTGCTCTTCTCGTAGAAGAGGAGGTAGACCTTTCTTGCGACAAGTGTCCCTGCCTTTCGAAGGTCGATTTCCGAGTCTTCAACCTGTTTCTTGCTAAGCCCAGCTTGCGAAGCCGCCTCAAGAAATGCTTCGTGGGCGAGTGATTTCATGTTCTTGAAAGCGCACACAATGTCTGCCTTCTGAGAAATATTCGCTGCTTGCTCCACGCGCGCGAGTTCGGTGCTTGGGAGCTTCAACTTTTCTGCTAATCGCGTGATAATTCGGTTAGCGTCTGCTTCGCCTTTATGAGATGCCACTTCGAGTAAGATTCGTTTTGCTTCCTCTTCACGAAGATGGCTCACAAAACGACCGCCCATGTTTGTCATGTATGTTCTTGTGACGGGCCGGCCGCCGCTAATTGCACGAGCTTTTCCTACGAGCGCATCGATCATTAATGGTACTTCCTGGGATACTGCAAATGTTACCGTGTTGTTCGTGCCGATACCAGATGCGTTCAGTTGAAGCGTAACTTCTCTCGCCGCTTCCGCGCTTGCGGCAACTTTGAACACGATGTTCGGGGCAACCTTTCCTGGTGTTTCAATGCCAAGTGAACGATCATATGCTGTCAAATGCTCGCGTGCAAGAGCGTACGCCCGTTTTGCATCTTCAAGGCTTGCCTTCGAATCATCGGCGACGTTGGGGTTCAACTGGAAGCTCACCATGTAATCCTGATTGTTGACAAGAACTGCAAGCGGCCTGAAAACTTCTAGATTAGGCCACAGAGCTAGGAGGGTCCCCGCCATAACCATCTCGTGAGCATGAGATCTAGGATCAGCTTTCCATGCAGGGTTCTTGCTGATCTCTTTCGTCAGACCGGTAACGAGATTCTTGTCTTCATCAAACGCCTTTGCAGCCAATACTGGGTTCGTGGACACCTGTGAAAATCCAAGGTGTCTGAGTGTTTCAAGTCCACGCGCATAATCATTTCCGAATTTGCAGAAATTTCCTTCAACCATCTTCCAATACACTGTGCCTCGGGCGGCTCGTCCAAATTCCTCAATGAAACGTGAAGGCTTGCGATAATCAGGTGATTTCTTGATCTTTTCAGCGATATATGCGGGCAGACTATCACCATTGTTGACGCTCGACATGTCAGCCAACAGAGAGTCTACGGCAGCGTTTCCATCCTCATGATGCATCTCTTCCAGCGGTCTGATTCCTTGAATCAACACTGAAGAGGAACTTTCGATGATCGTCTCCGGAAATTTCGCAACGTAAACATCTCGGCCGACAAGATTGAGACCAATTCGAATTAGTGTTGTGAATACGCTCTTTCCTAGCTCGGGATGTCTCTCCATGAATTCAGGAAGTGCGGTTAGGAGGCCGCGAATGACCGCAGGAGTATCCTGTTTTGAAGCGCGAACAAGAATGTGATCTGCGGCAGCCAAAGTTTGGTCATTCTCAATTTGACCAATGATATGGTGAACGGACACATCGTCAGGTCTTTCAGTTACCGCTCTGCCCAACATTCGGCACCGTTTGTGGTGATCTGCCTCTCTTCTTATTCAAGTTACGGCAGCGCGTTCATCTTGAAAACCACGGGTGCCGCTCGGTTCGACGAAACATGGAGCAATAGTTAATTACAAAACGACCCGATGTTCATTTTTCATGACACGTCTGAGTTTCGGCTACGTCGATACTGCTGTCGACCCCATCTCTGCAGTTGAGTTCGGAGTAAGTGCGGAGAAGGCCGGATTTCACATCCTGTGGATGCCAGATCATTTCACCGACATAGATGGAGACAAAGTTGAACCCTGGACTGTCCTTGCAGTTGTCAGTGCCGAGACGAAGAAGATCATGCTAGGGTCGGCAGTTACCGACACTCAGCGCAGTCATCCCGCTAGAACCGCACATGCTGTCGCCACCTTAGACGCATTATCACGTGGCCGTGCAATTTTGGGAATCGGTGCAGGTGAGGCCATGAACATTGTTCCATTCGGTTTGCCTTGGGATTCACCAAGCGATCGCGCCTTGAGACTTGACGAAGCAATTCAAGTAATCCGTCTGCTATGGAGTAGTTCTCGTGACGAACGAAAGAACTTCTCCGGAAACTTCTACAGATTGGAAAACGCGTTTCTTAGTCAATCCCCGGACCAAAAAACCCAACCGCCAATATACGTAGGGGCGTTTTCTTCAAAGAGGACGCTAGAAATCGCGGGTCGTTTAGGGGACGGTTGGTATTCTTGGCTTAACACACCGCAAACCTTCAGGAAGCGATGGTCGATCATACGTAGAGCTGCAGAATCGTCAAGGCCAAAAAGCCGAATTATACCATGCTCACATCTGATGGTAGCGTTTCCTCGGAACAGCGAAGAAAAACGCCTAGCGCTCCTAGGCGGAAAGGCGCTTTTACTTATGGAGAGAAGTGTTCTGAAAACTCTTGGTTACTCGCATTCGCTTCCTCAATATCAACACATAATGACTAGTCGGGATGATATAGCCAAGATCATGAATGAGGCCCAGAAGATCCCGGACGAGTATGTTTACAGGACCATGGCGCTGGACACCTGCGCCGTACATGACAGGGTCGAAGAACTTGCCAGCGCTGGGGTTAGGCATTTTGCAGTTGCCGATCTGTTGGCTCCGAAAACAGTTCGACGAATGTTGACATCATTTAGGAGAATTATCAAAAAATACGGCTAACTCAGACGCTGCTGAGTTATTTAGTCGTAGGCTACCTGTTTCGATTCGATTGCTGGTACATCTCAAAAATCCTCGTGCCCAAGCCACGGATAAATCAAAGCTACGGCATCACCTTCGTGAAGAATCGCATCCATTCCACCAACGAATTGGAACGATCTCCCGTTAACTAACACTCTCACATACGGTTTCACGTCACCATTCTCTGACATAATAACCTCGACGTGATATGACTCGACAATTTCTTTCAAAACATCTCTCAACTTATCTCCTCTAGATTCAAACTCTACTCTACCCGTATGCGCATACTGCCTAGGTATGCCCATGAATTTCACGATCAACCTAACCATGAACCTGGGACCTCGCGACTCAAATCTGACAAAGATGCTCCTTCTGACAAAACTTTTCCGATTCCTGCTAAGTCTTACTTAAGAGACTCGTTTGACTTAGTAATGATCTCAAAGAAGACAGAGTGGATTACTTGACTGAAATAAGAGTACAAGTGGTCTATTTCGGTAAAGCTCGCGAAGCAGCAAATGCCTCATCCGAAGTTCGCCCATTGTCTAGTCCAGCTGATGTCAAACAACTTGTCTCAGAGGTGTTGAGCGCCCATCCGGCTCTTACCGGAATTCGGCAGGTCCTACAAATTCTTGTGAACGGTCGCTGGGCATCCGAGAGCATCGAACTAAAAGACGGCGACCGAGTCGCCTTTGTGCCTCCGGTCGGCGGCGGCTGACTCCGTCCGACGCGCACATCGGTGCAACTCGCCCATACTACCGTATTCTATACTTGTGCGAAGTGCTTATCTCCACATGTCCGCTAAGTTAGAGGTATGGCTCTTGGTGGATATGCTAACCGTATCGCAAGAGTTGACTTAACTCAAGAGAAGGTCGATTACGAGAAACCGGACGAGGATCACCTAAGGAAGTACATAGGTGGACGAGGACTCGGCGTAAAATACGTCCTTGACAACGGACCAAAAGTCGAACCATTCTCAGAACAGAACATACTGTGCTTCATGCTTGGACCATTAGTCGGCAGCGAAGTCACAATGAGTGGCCGAATGGCCGTTGTAACGAAATCCCCGTTAACAGGAACCGTTACTGACTCTCACCATGGTGGTTGGTCGGGAGCACGCCTCAGGTGGGCGGGCTTCGACGGGCTAGTATTCAGAGGCAAAGCGAAGAAGCCAACCTACGCGTACATCGAAAATGGAAACGTCACTTTGAAAGACGCATCGCACCTCTGGGGCAAGAATGTCCACGATACGGTCAAAACAATTACTCAGGAATACGGCAAACAGGATCTGAGTGTCGTGACGATAGGACAGGCGGGAGAGAAGCTTGTCAGATTCGCAGCAATCGTCAATGAAAATGACCGCGCATCAGGCAGAGGCGGAACAGGCGCTGTCATGGGATGGAAGAATCTTAAGTGTCTGGTCATCAAAGGCAACATTAAGAACAAACCCACAGCCGCTAAGGCTGAAGAATTCAGAAAGGCCGTCGCAGCCGCAAATACCGCAATCGTGAAGGGTGCGGTCACTGCCCCGCGAAGCGGCGGACTATCCGTCTACGGAACAAACGTACTCATGAACATTGTGAACGAACTTGGGGCATTGCCGACAAAGAACGGGCAACTGACACAGTTCGAGCACGCTGACAAGCTTAGTGGCGAAACCGTCAAGGAAACGATTCTTGTTAACGACCCTACTTGTCACGCTTGCCCAGTTGCGTGCAAGAAGGAAGTTGAAGTCAAGGAAGGCAAATACAAGGTTCACATGGAAAGCACCGAGTACGAATCAATGTGGTCGCTCGGTGCCAACTGCGGGTGCAGCAGCAAAGAAGCAATCGCAAAGTTAGTTGATATGACCAACGATTACGGAGTCGACACCATCGAAGCCGGGAACTGTATCTCAGTGACGATGGAAGCAAGCGAACGAAACCTCATTCGGGAAAAAGTACAATGGGGGGACGCGGATCAGATGATTGATCTCATGCACAAGATCGGGAGAAGAGAAGGGATCGGAGATATTCTCGCAGAAGGCGCATGGAGAGCAGCCAAGACCTTCGGAGACGAAGGGATGGCCAATCAAGTGAAGGGCCAAAGCATAGCCGCTTATGATCCACGCGGCATGCAAGGAATGGGCATCGGATATGCTACCTCCAATCGTGGGGCATGTCACCTCAGAGGCTACACTCCCGCAAGTGAAGTTCTCGCCGTACCGCAGAAGACTGATCCACTTGGATGGGAGGGCAAAGGCAAACTCCTCACAATATTCCAAGACTTGCACGCAATATCAGATTCCTTCGACATATGCAAGTTCAGCGCCTTCTCTGAAGGAATCAACGAGTACGTCGCACAGTACGCCGCCATGACAGGTGTCCAGATTGACGCCCAAAGCTTGATGAAAACTGGCGAGAGAATTTACAATACCGAAAGATACTACAATAATCTTTGCGGATTCACTGGCAAAGATGATTCACTTCCTGAAAGATTCCTAAAGCGTCCGGGCTCGGGCCCTGCGGCAGGACATGTCTGTGATCTCGAGAAGATGAAGAAGGAATACTACGAAGCTCGCGGCTGGGTTGACGGAGTAGTTCCAGAACAGAAACTACGCGACCTCGAAATAATCGTCTAAGGCAATTGGTACGATCACTGACGAGTGTTATTAGCGCTAGCTCTCAAAAATTATCCGCGTACGGGTAGACGAGTGCTATCGTGTCGCCATCGTGAATGGTCCTATCCAATCCTCCTACTAGCTCGTGCGATCTTCCGTTTACTAGAACTCGAACCCACGGCTTAATTTCACCAGTGTCCATGAAAATAACGTCCCTAATGCTGTACATCTCGACAACCTCATTCAATATCGCACGAAGCTTTGGAACGGATGCTATGAACTCTACTCGGCCTGTACCTGCACGTTGATGGAGGATGCTCAGGAATTTGACTGTGATCCTTACCATGCAGAATGGCAGCTTCAGCAGTGAGAATATGAACCTGAAAATTACGGCTTTCTATGGGCACATTCGGCGGCCGGGGTTATTCTTCTACCATGATCATTGTCAATGTTGAGCGGACTTTCTCAAGTCGCCTTATCTTTCCATTGACGATATCTTTCAGCTTGTTCATCGAGTCCGCCTCGACCTTGGCCACGATGTCATATGCTCCATAAACGACGTACGACTCTTTAACATAGGAAATCTTGCGCAATTCCTCTATTACTTCGTCTTCTGAGCCTACTTCAGCATTCACCAGAACGAACGCTTGGGCCATAATACGCATCTCGATGGTAATTCCTGTTCCTAGTTGCACTAAAAAGGATTGGTCGTATTTTCAATGAGAGGATTGATCTGTAATGCACGCAGTAAGGCGATTTCAGCGCTCTTTTTCAAGATAGTAGAGCACGAATCTTTCAGATGATGGACTTGGAGTGACTAACGTAATAGGAAAAGAAGGACCAGCATACCTGCTACGAAGACGAAGAAGGATATTGCTTCGCTGTGACCTCTTTTCGTCTTATCCATTCGGCGGCTGACCGTGAACATGACGAGAAACCATACAATGGTCACGACGATCAGCAGCATCTCTGACTCTAATGCCGGTATTGCACTTTGTAATGGAGAAGCCAATGGTTTCAGGCTTCAGTGTCACTATCATTGATTAAAGTACGGTGGGTAAGTTGCAGAATGTCAATCCACTGGAAGAGAAGGTGTTTGGTGACTGCTAATCTTTCCAATAGCTACCTGATCTGATCTTGTTTCTCCGCATCAAATTGTAGAGTTGCCAATAGTACAAGATCGTTGAACCGACGATGAGTGCGACCAGAGTTGGATCGCCGCCTAGCCCTGACATATGGACGCAGTCCAGAAGAGCCGTACGGTTGCCCCCTTCATAACCTAGAACCTGGCCGGATAGACCCATAGCAAGTTTCTTGATGAGATTTCAATTCTCGATCGCGGTATTTTCGCTCCTATTTGTATAGTGCGCAAGAACTGGTGACATTCAGTAGTTTGACGACCACCAGAAAGACGACAAGTGAAATTGGACGGGTTATATCAATAGCATCGCTCCAATCAGTGGGAGGGATCAGAGTGCCAACGTTCGGAACCCTGTGCTACCTTCGCTATCGAAATCGTGTTCTTCTCCTTAAGAAAGAGAAGGGATTGTTCGGTGAAGGCAAGTGGAATGCGCCAGGAGGCAAGTTGTTCGGAGCAGAGCCCCCTGAGAAAGGAGCAGTAAGAGAAATGCTCGAAGAGACAGGGCTAAGAGTGAGCGGATTGCATTTTCACGGCCTACTGGATTTTTATCTTGGAAGAAATCGCAAACTCGACCTAGTTGTCTTCGTGTTCTCTAGCGAGCGGTACACTGGCAGATTGAAACGCAGCAGAGAAGGAGAACTTAGGTGGTTCTCGATCGATCAACTACCATACCAGGAAATGTGGGAGGACGATCCGAAGTGGTTGCCGTTGTTGCTGAAAGGGAGAAATTTCATCGGTGACTTCTGCTTCTCAGACAATTACGGAATATTAGTTGACCACAAAATCCATCTTATGCCGTAATTGATAGCAGTCAGTGACAGAGTGCTAGTGTTTGAGACGAATCCTTCTAACAAATGATGACGGGATAACAAGCTTCGGATTGTGGAGTTTGCGGGATGGCATAGGTGAGCTTGGAGATTTAGTGGTGGTAGCCCCAGATTCTCCAAAAAGCGGTACGGGCATGAGCTTAACTTTTCACAAACCATTGCGAGTTAAGAAATTTCGCACTAAGAACAGACGTGGATCAGCTGTTTCAGGGAATCCTGCTGACTGCGTTTTCCTTGGAGTAATTGAACTTCTCAGAAGTGGCTTGCCAGACCTAGTCGCGTCTGGTATTAATCTGGGAGATAACCTTACGACGCAATTGGTTTTTGCGAGCGGTACAGTTGCTGGGGCAATCCAAGGGGCAGTGATGGGTGCCCCAGCGGTCGCTTTTTCTCTATCTCTACCTGAAGATCGAGAGGTTAAGCGGAGCGAAATAAAACCGCGATTGACGATAGCCGCTTCTCATGCTGCGCGAATCACAAGATGGATCCTTGAGCATGACCTTCCCCCTGATGTCGATTATCTGAATGTTAACTTTCCATTTGATGTAAGCCACCAAACGCCGGCAGTGATCACGACATTAGGGCTTAGGAAATATAATGATCAAGTAGTGCGACGGAAAGATCCTGGTGGTCGACCGTACTTCTGGCAATGGGGAACCATAAAGCATGGTGAAGAGTTTGAGAAAGGCACAGACATCCATGCGGTCTACGTAGAGCACGCTATCTCCATAACACCTCTTAGACTTGACGCTTCCGTGAACGTGCCGTCGGGCTTGACTGGTCTTGCGAAAGCCGCATCCTAGATTTCTGTTGTCTGTCGATTCTAATGAAATTTGATTAATCGCTCATTTGCTTCTTGATTGGCTCAGCATGAACTGTCACATCTGCTTTTGGAATGATGCGCTTGACCGTAGTCTCGATGTCTTCAGTAAGTTTGTGGGCCTCTTCCAGAGGCTGCTTTGAATCAAGCAGAACGTGCATATCTATGAAGAATTTTTCTCCGGACGTTCTGACGCGAACCTCATGGCAATTATAGACACCTGGTAGAGATTCTACTGACCGTTTGATCTGTTCCCTCAACCCAGGTGGAGCGCGGTCAAGGATTCCCTGAACGGTTCTTCCCCCTAATCGCACACTAACGTAAATTACGATACATGCTACCATGACGGCGGCTATGGAGTCTGCTTTTGTCAATTGCTGAAATTGTGGGTTGGACTCTCCTAACTTAACGATCACGAGTCCGATTATGACTACGGCGGAACTCCAAATGTCGGTCGAGAAGTGGAGAGCGTCTGCTTCGAGTGCCTGGCTTTGATACGTCTTTGCGGCTCTTGATAGATGACGCGATCTCGAATAGTCGACTATTATCGAACTGATCATGATTATGAATGCCCAAATTGACACGTCGACTTGAACATTCTTGAACAGGAGCCTTTCTGCTGATTCGTAAAGAATCCAAGCACATGTTACTAGTAACAACAAAGTTTCAAACAGAGCTGAGAGATTCTCAACCTTTCCGTGTCCGTAATGATGCTCAGAGTCTGGAGGTTTAGCCGAAACGCTGACTGCCATGAGCGTCACGATTGCAGCAACTAGGTCTAATCCTGAGTGAGCAGCTTCAGCCAGTATGCCTAGACTGTTGGTTGCTAATCCTACGATAAGCTTGAGGGCCGTCAATCCTACAGCAGCAATGACCGAGTAAAAGGCTGCAGACTGTTTTCCTCCTCGAAGCGTCATTGCCCCCCTCAACAGCACGATGGAAACGTTTCATTCCGTCCTTTGGTAAAAGGGTAGCTCAGTTCTCGATTACAGCTAACACGCTCGTTCAACTAGATTCTTTCTTGTAATCGCTATTAAGAAAACTGAAATTAGCACGACAACCATAATCAAATGACCGGGTCCGAATTCAGGTGTCGAAAAAGTTGTAGTTGTGGCCGTTGAACTGCTTGAGCTTTGTGAAGCTGTCGTATTAACCACATATGTGGATGACCCTACCGACGTGTTCTGTAATGCGGTGGTGTGCGAAGTCACCGTGGTCTGGGAGAGAAGGTTTAGAGTAATCGTGCCCGGTCCAGCAACCGTGACGATAGTTGGATTCGCCGCACCGGAACAAACTACTTGACCTGTGCAACTCCAGCCCGAAAGCACATAGCCGTATGGCACAAAACACGCAGTAACCGAGGATGCACCATAGTTTGTTGTGTAGAACGAACTTCCATTTTCTTGGCCTGGATTCGCGCACGACATCCAGCTAATGATTGCCGTTGAAGCAGGGTTTGTTAGGATAGTTACTTCAGCTGAAAACACAGCCATCAGAGACCCGCCATTGGTAGCGGAACAGCTTGTGGGATTTACGGAATCGTTAGAGCATGTTACACTTCCTGACCACGCCCAATGATTGAACTGCCAACCCGTGGATGGTGTCGGTAGGTTCGCAAAGGCCATGAAATTGGTCGGGCAGCTCGCAGTCGATTGCCCGTTTGTGAATTTACTTCCGCAAGCGGAAATGAGGCCAGCAATCGTTACGCCAGTGAAGGCGGATGGGGTGGATTGAAATGTTATCGATCCGGCTGACGACTGGCTAGTGGGTTGAGAGAATGTTTGGGTAGTTGATTGTGGCAGAGTGGTAGACTGTAATGTTTGAGAGCTCGATTGAATTGTCTGTGACCTCGACTGTGAGGTGAAGTCGACTTTCAAGTTTGTACCCGTAAGTGTTATGGTCCTGCTGATTGGGCCGAAGCCTGGGCCAGTTGCTGTGAGTGTAATGGTTCCGGACGTAGCGACCGGAACTGCGTAACCTCCGGACGACGACGAGACTGCATAGTAGCCACCGTTGGAGGTTGAGATTGTTACCCCGCCTATACCTTCGCCGATATCGTAAAAATTATTCCCATTGACATCATTGTAAATGACGCCCAATAGGAATGGCCCGACTGATGTTGCGCCAAAATCCTCTGTGATCAAACTATTCAGACCATCCCCGTTAATCTGACCCGTTTCATAATATCCGATTCCGATCTCGGTGTAAACGCATGGCGGGGACCCACAGGGATATGAGTTGTAGAGATTGAGAAGATTAACGCGGTGTGGTCGACCAGGTGTACCTGAATCTACCATCATAAAATCCTCTAGCTCGGCAGCGGATTGATCCACTCCTGCAGCCATGTTTTCGCCCGCCAACAGGTAATTGTATCCCGCGTGCGTCATGCGGTTGAAGGGAGTTGTACCGTTTGGATCGTTGTGTGAAAAGTAGTTTAGATTGTACATGTTTCGAGTGTGAGCTTCTGCAATGCTTAGCAGAATTTTATTCATGGCTAACGGGGGGCGTGGACCTACTAGATTCGGATTCGATAGACCCTCGTGAATATCAATGCCTAAACGTTGACCTTCAGCAATTGGGTTACTACGCGCTCGGTTAACATACTCTAACACCAGTTGCTCCTCTGGAGTTGGATTACCAGAATCATAAGCGACAGCAGCTTTAACGCGTGGTACGAACACAATCATATGAACCGAAATCGACGCCAGCATCAGAACCAGTAGCACAGTGGAAATACTCGTCTGATGCTTCAAGAAGAGTTCTCCCTTTTGAAAGCGAGCTAGGCATTAGCTACGCAGGCTTGTTATTTTGCTTTCAAATTACGATGATTAAGCTGAATTTCAAAAATCTCACAAGATCCGA
>DATKOK010000005.1:0-5798 GCA_035524675.1 Candidatus Methylomirabilota bacterium
TTCAACCGAACTCAGACTGTTGACGATTTAGGCAGGACTATCTCAGAGGAATTCCACGACCAGCAAGGCAACTTCGCTAAAGTTGTTGTGAAAATAAGTATTGATTTAACCTGGAAGGATGGAAAGCCTCTAAATGACGTACAGCTGCGAACGCTCGCAACTCATGAACTCGGGCACGCGCTAGGGTTGGATCACACAACATTCAGTACGTCAGATTTGATGGATCAGGTTCCCACCGTCATGTTCCCATCGACCTTGAACCTCTACGCGGTCTATTCATTATCGCAGGTCGCTAACGTCAATGACCTCCCTCAACAACCCATAACGCTCCCAGGAATCATTCCCTACACAACGCTCTCTCAGGATGAGTTGAATACTGTTGAGCCCGTTGAGGCAGAATCAGTAACTGCGACCACTCAATCCGTACCTCAACTCGCTGGCGTGATGAGCGGTCCGTTGCCGTACCTAGGAATCTTCATCCTATTAGCCAGTGTCGTGATCACACTTACAGCTCGCGGTAGGAAGAGGCATGTAAGCGAGCGCGACGAGAACCTGTCCCATGTGATCTTCCAGGAAAATCCCATAATTGAAGAAGTACCGATTCAACATGAACAGAACAAGCGGAAATGCCAGCATTGCGGCGCAGAAGTGTCGCGGAACCATTTGATTTGCAGAGAGTGCAGTATGCCCGCCTGACGACGACAGAATCAAAACAGACTAGTTCAGAATCAGGATCTTAGCACTCGAGCATCCTAGAGAAATCTCTGGATGTACTGCGCGTACTCTCTGAACTTGCTCAAGGTCATCTCGACGGGAATCAAGTGATCGGCCCCGGGAACGTAACCGCCCAATTCCTTAAGCACGGGCACTTTTGATTCCACCTCCCGTTTCATAGCGTCCTCTCCTTTCATAAGCTCCGCCTTGTCCAAGTTGCCTGCAAGGAAGAGTTTGTTCCCGTATTTCTGCCGGACCGTTATCGCGTTCATGCCCGCGTTTACCTCAAGCGGCCATGTGCCCGTGATTCCTGCTTCAACAATCTGGTCCAGGATGGGGTTGATGTTTCCGTCACTGTCCATCATTATCCGATCAATCTTGTTCTTCGCAAGGAATCCTGTGACTCGCTTGTAGTGAGGTAGTAGAAATTCCTTGTAGAGTTTTGGAGAAATACACGGTCCGTGTCGGTCGGCCATGTCCTCCCACCAGTAGATGACGTCTATTCGATCTTCCAGTGCCTCCACGGCTGTCCGGATGGTCTCTATGATGTAATATTCCCAGTATTCGATCATGTCGTGTATCAGTTCAGGGTCTTTGTAGAACGCGACGTTGAAGGCGGGGATTCCCATCAGTTCTGCTCCGAAGCCGTAGAAGCCGTTGAACCGTAGCATTGTGATGCCTTCCTGATACTCCTCGAAGGCTTTCACGTATGAGTCAGCGTCCCAATCCTTCGGATATCGTCGCGGATCGTACGGGTTCAGGCGATTTCTGTACTCTTGCCAGGAGGCTCTATCCTTGACGGGGAACTCTACGAACATTGGCATGTTGTACCAGGCATACTCGCCAGTTCTGGACCTCCGAGCTTTCGCGCCGGTTTCAGTTAGAAATTCCGAGTATCTCTCGGTTACGTTGAGAAGTTGCTGTTTGAATCTTGGTATTGGCCCAATATCCACTGGGGCGATACAGCCGAAGAAGTTCTGGCAACCGAATTGGCTATGAGGCTTGAACCCTTTCAGAGCGGGCCAATTTATCAGCTGAGTGCCGCCTCGCCCCATCTCCCACTCAATCGAGGTAATTCGATCAAGCGGTAGTCCTTGTTTGACCCATTCAATAATGGTCTCGTCGTAGATGTTCTCTGCCCATGCCAACGGTTCAGATTTTCTGAAATGAATTGCTGCTTTGAACCTTTCTCGCGGGGTGCTCACTTGCTCCACCGCTTGCAGAGCTCGACTCCTTCGACAGCGTCAAGTGCTGCTGCATCTGCGCCTATCTCATCCGCGAACGCTTTGGTTACAGCGTTGCCGCCCAAGATGATCTTCGGATTATTCTCAGTTACTCCAGCCGTAATGACATGAACGGTATTCTTCATTTCCGCGAGGCTTGTTGTGAGTAGCGCGGAGAGGGCGACTATGGTGGGTTTGCTCTTCGCACTCTCGTCGGCGAACAAGGTGGGGTCCACGTCTACGCCCAAGTCGTGAACATCGAACCCTGAGCCTTCAGCCAAAGTTTTGAAGATATTCTTACCAATATCATGAATATCGCCTCTCACGGTGCCGAGGACTATCATTCCCTTCGGCGTTAGCTGTTGACTTTTCATTGCAGGCTCGAGAATTTTCAGTAGGTCAGTCACTAATGATCCAGCGTAGAGAAGTTCAGCAAGAAAGTACTCTCCGGCTTCATACTTCTGACCGACGATAGTCATACCCGGCCTCACTGCCTTCTCAGCTATCTCAAATGCAGGTACACCCTGAGACAGAATAGAGTTCAGCCGTGTCGTGACAACTTCCGCTGACTCTAGTCGACCAATCATTTCCGCAAGCTCATGCAACTGATCGACGGTCACGTATCCACTCTCACTTGCCTCACTCAAAAGATCAGTATATTTAGTTGCCCATGGGGACTCGGAATTCTGATCAGGTTACATAACATTATGAATGGCGGAAGATGAAACGTATACTGAGATCATTGGCGAGATTCCACAAGCCTGCGCTTATTCTGCTCTTGATCACCGTATCGGCAGCTGCTGTCGCTTCCGCTGTAGTCTCTCCCACGCTAGCTGATTCTTGTTCAGCGAGGATAGGTTACTATCCGCCCAGTTCGTCTTTTTACAGTGGGAACATGGCGATAGTGATACCTGTAGTGGCCAAGTGCACGTTTACTGCTGGCCAATTGTACGCGGCGGGCGCGTTGTATGACACTTCAACGAATACGGACATGGGAATTTCAAAGATTACTCTCACATCTCCGCTCGGAGGCACTACCTACGCTGGACAGATTAGGTTCATACTCTCACCTGCAGTGCAGGGTCACATGTTGCGAATCACAGTCTCCGTTTACAGTGATCAACAATTTGCTTCGAAATTGGTTTCGGTAGAGCAGACTATGCAGGTTTATCCTAGCAGTTACTACGGTTACGGCCCCTGCTTCTCCTGCGATTACGACTATAATCTATGCCAATCGGTTAACGGTGCGACAACGCAATGCTCCGGTTTCCTATACGGGGACCAGAACGGGTGTGTGGAGCTTGTGGTTCCAGTTAACAGTCCGATCGCGAGTCAAGTATACCAGCACTACTCGCTTCAGAATCTTCCGTCAACTTACCCCCTTCTGGGCTCATGGGTTACAGTGACTGGACAAGTACATCAGGGATCGAACTTCAGCCCCTCTGGTGCGGCATGCCCGGGCAACTACATCACCGTAGCTTCAATCGGATAACCGAATCGACGTCAGTGTCAATAACTACGCCTAAATGCACATTCAACGTGTCTTCTGCTGACACATTATGACCCTGATTCTCGCCTTCAAACTAACCCACGGTGACGGGGACGCAGTTTTAGTCATGTCTGACTCGAAGGCTACTGCGGCGTTCGGCATAGCTTACGACGTCAAGAAGATTCATCCCATTCGATTCAAAGGAAACGCCGTCGGATTGGTCAGCGGAGCAGGCGACAGTGGTCTTGTCAAGGGAGGCTTCAAGCTTGCAGAGGATGTTCTGGTGCGTTACGCTGAGAAGGCTTACCCAGTAAGTCAAGACGATTTTGCGAGAGCCTCTGAGGAGATTCAGTCAGCTCTTTTGAGCAAATTCAGCCAGTTGAGGGGGCTTAATCTGGAACCTGACTTTCGGATGATACTCTGCGGTCTTGATCTGTCTGGAAAAGCTTCGATCTACTGCTATGACAGTAGGGGCCTATCCGAGCCGGTTCATAATAATCCTGGTTACGCGATCATCGGTTCTGGGTTTGTGACTGGCGGAGTCCTGCTCCTGAAGCTTCTCGGCTATACGCCGGAAGTTGACCTCGACCGTCTCGCTTTGATGAATACGTTCGTGTTGGATAACGTTAGCGAAGTGGATACTGCTGTTGGTCCATTCGTAGGCGAAAGTTACCTCATGCGTCTCGAACACGACAAGGGCGCGAAACGAATTGTCCTAGGCGCGCTGTACGATGACGCCTTGGTCGAATACAAACGGAAAGCCTCGAGCAGAAGGGACCTATTTAGGATGTTATGGCGAGCGAGCGATCGACTCGGCGAAGAGAAAGTCCGGGAGCTGCTGAGTCCTCTTGCTGAGAAGCATCCGTCTGCTCCGCAGACTCACCGCCATGTGAGTAAACGGAAGTCAAGGCATAGGGAATCCTGAAACTGGCACGTACACGAAGCAACTGAACTCATGCCCACGTGAAGTAGGCAGTGTGTAGACGTCAAAATACTTACACTGTGATTACAGCTACGCTACGTTCGTCTAGTGGTGCACAAGAGCACAAGCATTGGATTATTAACTCCGCTGGGGCCTTCACATCGTCAAAGGCGACTTTGAAATCAGTCTTTGCGAAGCTCACGTTGAAACTCTCGTACACGATTGCTCGTCCCTTTAGTGAAAAATTCCAGAAAAGGTCGAGTCCGTCAATCTTGCCTGAATGATGATTGCCCCAATCTGCCATAGTGTTTGGGAAGTGCCACTTTTCAATTATTTCATCCTTCAACATCAATTGAGCCTCGAGGTCGGGACTGACGAGCACTCTGTTAGGTTGGAAACCGTTACCCCCTATCCATTGTATCGCGTTCCTGAGATCCACTTTAGAAAGCCGTAAGGCGTTCGTTGCCTGGAAATGTTTCCCAGCAGCCTTGGTTAAGCCTTCTGCGAGAACTAGAACTTCGTTCTCAGCTAGCCTGGTGGCGATCAGCTCCATTAGGGTCCCCAAGTGTACAGTTCCAGGCGCCTTAGCCCAATCGCGAACCTCTATTCGAAAACCAATATCATACGGTGTAACCGCCCGAGTTGAAACCTTGTATGACTCCGGTGGCGCCTCGCCCTCGCCGATTCGAGCTCCTGTAGGTCCGTTTCCCTGAGGGAAGGTCGAGGCAGGATCTGGCACAGTGTGAACGGCGAATACGAGGTTATTCAGGTAGGCGTGCCGTCCATATCCGTCTTCGATCTGCCTCTTGAAATCGGCGAGATATTTCACGTAATCAGACAAAACGTGTCTAGCAAGGACTCTGACTACCAATCAAATAGTGTTTTCGTAACCCTAGAAGCCGAACCATTCTAATAGAAAACTGATCGCTAGAGAACCTATCTGATATGAAAAGCGTTACATGCTGCGGTAGCGTCAATGTCAGACTTCAGGTTATTGACGAATTGAGAAAGCACCCGAGAAAGAGGAAGAATACGAACTTACCGCCTCGACGATTACGACCTAGTAGTACAGGTGAATTGCTTGCGAACTCTGCTCGTGTGGACGTCAACGGGTGGATTATAGTTCGAGCCAGAGGCACTCCGTATCAGGTTGGCTTCCAGCAGGGGAGTCTCTTAGCCAACGAAATCCTTGATGCGATCGAAGCGTTGAAGTTAGTTGGCGAGAAGGGGTACAAGCGCAATTGGAAGTTCTTCTGCGAGACTGCGATGAACCTGTTCTGGCCGAAGTTAACAGAGGAATACAAAGAAGAGTTTCAAGGAATCGTGGATGGCGTATTGGCGAATAAAGTCAGAAATGTTCGCCTGCAAGACATAGCCGCATTGAATGGCTACTTCGACTCCGTATCGTATCATTATTGGCTCAAGTCAAAGGAGAAGGCAGCCATTTCAC
>DATKOK010000006.1:0-14180 GCA_035524675.1 Candidatus Methylomirabilota bacterium
GATGACGTAGGGAATGTATTACGTATTTACTATAATTTTTAATAAACATCATACTTACTGTGTTTGATGATGCCTACTTCGTTGGGGCGAAGGCTGCATGGAACTAGAATATGATTCTGAATTATTCTCCAAGACGCTGAAGTATCTTGGACCACCTCCGCCCCCCTGCCCAAAATGTCAGAAACCCCTTGACCGAATTGAAGTTGAGCGATATAACGAAACAATACGGTGGGACAGGGATGTTGCAACTTACGAGTCTAGCAAACGAATTCCTTCATCCGTATTCATCTGTCCACACTGCAAAGAGACCATTGGTGGACGATTCGCAAATGGCAAGAAATGGGGTTTCGATCCAAAACAAGCCAAAGTGATCGGGCACGTGGAGGTGGAAGAAGAGAAAGAGATGCTCCAGAAGCTCAAGGATAGGCTGTCAAAGGAACGTGAGTCAACCAATCACGGCATTCCCTACGGATGATGATACGCAACTTCTGCAAGACCTGAACCCAAATACGTTCACATCCCGCCGGACATCAGTTACTAGTAAACTGGGGCTGAAATCCCTTCCCCGCACCAATTGATGTCTCCCAGAACTCTTTCTCCGGCAATTGCTGCTAAGATAGCTGAACATGCATATTGGATGAAGCGTGAGGGTTATCACAATTCAACCATACGAGCGGGGTGAAAGCTCTCAGGTCAATCGGTAGACATTGCAACCTACTTGACCCGAACTCTTTCAAAGACTACGTAGCCACTGCAGAGTATAGTGAAGACCACTGCCATGAGTCACTGCACGCGTCTAATTTTTCACAACTCATCCTGGTGCTGACTAGGGACTTGGCGTCGAGTCTCAGTGTCTCAAAGGGTTTGCATCGGGTTCTATTCGCTCGTTGTTGGCGATCGTTCGCTCTACTGTCTTGATTGGTTGCGATAGGTATGGTAAGGTAGGATTCGGAGATGCGTGTTATTTCTTGGTTGTCAACATGTCCATCCGTATTCGAAGAGCTTCACGAAGTTTCGAGCGTACAATTCCGTGCAATCAAAGGACCGCGCAAAAGCATAAAGCGTAACGTAAGATTATCTGGATGCCTAATACTTGGAGGAGAAAAATGTGAGAACTAATCAATACCTTGCAGTCTTCCTTCTGTTGACGATTAGTGCTCCCGCACTGTTGTTTATTCCAGTCAAAGCGCAGACGCCGGTCACGTTCACGGTTGGTTGGGGTGCGGCGCCGATGGACACTCTCAACCCGACCGCGGTTACACTCTACGATGGCGGAGCTTATGTTGTAATGCACGCTATCTACGACACGTTAGTTAGAGCGGACGTGAACGGTGATCCGATTCCGGACTTGGCGCAGAGCTGGAGCTACAGCAACTCCACCACGGTTGTCCTCAACCTCGTGCACAACGCCACGTGGCATGATGGACAACCATTCACAGCTGACGATGTTGTCTATACGGTCGACACGTACATGGCGCACAGCGAGCTTCCCATTATGAGGCTGTACGTACAGAACGTGAAGTCGATCACGGCCACTGACCAATATACTGTGCAGATCAACCTCATCAATCCCGATGCCACGTTCATCGCGGAACTGCTGCCGGCAATGTACATAATACCTAAACACATTTGGCAGAACGTATCCAACTTCACATCCTACGCTAACTCAAATCCAGTCGGCACCGGCCCGTTCAAGTTCGTGAGCTGGGGAGGCGTGAACACCTATGTTCAGTTTGCAGCTAACCCGGATTACTTCCTTGGTAGGCCTCACATAGACCAACTCGTCATCAGGTACTTCACGTCATACAATGCTATGGGCTTAGCCTTACAATCTGGCGAGATCGATTATGCTGGTCCCCTCTTTCCACCTGCCATTGTGCCAACACTCACATCCGCCAACGGTGTCGAAGTCATCACGAGACCAGACCAAAGATACTACTACTTCTGCTTCAACGGGTACGCGCAGGGTGCTGGGAACCCGGCGTTACGTGACTTGCAGGTTCGACTTGCTCTCTCTCACGCAATCAACAATACTGAGTTAGCGCTGGTAGCTTGGGGAGGATACGCAACCCCGCAGAGTACAGTAATCCCGCTAACGTTCGCGAAGTGGGTTGACCCGAACATAAAATCCTATGATTTCAACCTGGCCGAAGCCGCACAAATATTGGATAATGCAGGATACAAGCTTGGAAACGACGGAATCCGGGCTAGCGCGACTGGTACGAAACTTTCGTTCAAGATTGAAGTACCTTCAGACTACTCCGAAGAATACCGCTCGGCTCAAACGATTGCGAACTGGTGGAAGCAAATAGGCGTTGACGCAACGCCTCAAATAACGGACACAGGCACGCTCGGCGACGAAGTAGTTGCATGGAAACACGACACCTTCATCTGGGTATGGTCCGTTGGGGAAATCGTTGGACCAGACTACTTCCTCAGCATGTTCAGGAGTACCGAAGCGCAACCGGCACCTAACGGCGGCCTAAGCGACTCGGGGTTCATGAATTCCACGTACGATCAACTCTACCAGCAGCAACAGGTAGCAACTGACCCGGCCCAGCGGCAGGCAATAATGTGGCAGATGCAACAAATCCTACACGACAACGCAGTGTACGTACCACTCTACGACCCGCTGGCAGTGCAAGCTCTGAGAACTGACAGGTTCACAGGTCTCCCAGGCGGAGCATTGCCGCCATTGAACCAATATGCCTCAAACAACCTGTTCCTAAGCATTACGCCCATCTCGACTCCCGGTCAGACCACACAGTCATCAATGTCGGAAAGCATGACCACAACGACAACCGCGGCAGGTCCCGGCAATGAGACCTTGCTTGGGATTGCAGTCGTAGTAATCATCGCAATCGCTGCAGCAGCAGTTTTGAAGATGCGCAAGAAAAGTGAACCGAAGGTTTAGTAACCTTCGGCTCTTTCCCTTTTTTTCCCAGTTCGGAATGACCTCTCGTCTTGGTGAATGTAGAATACTTTGTTAAGAAATTAGTTGGTCTTCTAGTTACCGTATTCCTTGTTTTAACCTTCAACTTCTATTTATTCAGAGTTCTTCCCGGAAACCCGTTCGCTCTACTCTTCAGAGGAGCGGGGCTCTCCGCGAATGCCGTTCAGAGTTTGAACAACCAGTTCGGTCTCGATCAGCCGTTATGGGTTCAATACGCTCTATACTTGAAGAATACCGTTGCCGGAAACTTTGGGTTATCATTCCAGACAAGATCACCGGTAATTGATCTGATGATTCCCGCCTTGATCAACACCGCGATCTTGCTTAGCGCAGCCTCCGTAATCTCAATCGTAGCTGGAATTCTGATCGGCATGTTAGCCGCTTGGCGTCGAGGGTCCGGTTTTGATGTGAGTGCCTCTGCGATTACTTTGGTGCTCTATTCGATGCCCACGTTCTGGTTGGGTTTAGTCTTGATGGTTATCGGCGTACTCTACTTCTCTCTGCCTGTGGCGGGCATGAAATCATTCACAGGCGTCGCTCCGGGAACAATCGGCGGCTTAGTCGATCTGCTGCGCCACATGATCCTCCCCCTCCTAACCCTGGTTCTGGGACTGATTGGACAGTACGTGCTGGTTATGAAAGGTGCCTTGCTCGACGTCTTCACAGAAGACTACATGATTACAGCTAGGGCTAAGGGGATTTCAAACCGTAAACTCCTCTGGGATCACGGTTTCCGAAACGCTGTGCTCCCAATGGTCGCGTTAGTGGCACTAAACCTAGGGTTGAGCATAGGCGGCGCAGTCCAAACGGAGACAGTTTTCTCGTGGCCTGGAATGGGATTACTGATTTACCGCGCAATCTTGGCACGAGATTACCCAGTCCTTCAAGGGACATTTCTCATAGTCACCGTGACAGTGATTGTCGCCAACTTCATCGCAGACATACTCTACCCGACGCTGGACCCGAGAGTGACAAGATAATGAGCGAAAAGAAAACGGAACCCGTTGAAGATTTCCGGTACTCACAGACATCAACGTACGTGAAGTCGCTGAGGGGATTTTGGAAGGTCTACAAGAGTAACAAGATGGGAATGCTTGGGTTGGTGATTCTGGTCGCTTTCATCCTCGTGGCCATATTTGCTCCATACATCGCGCCGTACAACCCAACCCAAGTCTTCGTAACTCAACTCCTGCAGCCGCCAAGCTGGCAG
Organism: Candidatus Methylomirabilota bacterium; assembly: GCA_035524675.1. GTDB lineage: Archaea > Thermoproteota > Bathyarchaeia > 40CM-2-53-6 > 40CM-2-53-6 > FEN-987. Next base: position 4,164 of record DATKOK010000006.1, read on the forward strand.
CACCTCCTCGGCACAAATGAGGCAGGCCAAGATCTTTTCAGCCAAGTAGTCTTCGGAACACAAGCTTCACTAATTGTCGGCTTTGCGGCTTCCCTCATCGCAGCAACCGTAGGAACCACGGTGGGTATCTTCGCAGGATACTTCAGCGGGTTCATACGTGAGTTCTTGCTGAGGCTGACGGACTTCTTCATCGTGATTCCCTCACTAGTCTTGATGATTGTTCTGGCGGCGGTCCTGGGGGCTGGACTAACGAGCGTGATTCTAGCGATCGGCCTTGTAGGCTGGACGGGCACAGCTCGGATCGTAATGTCACAAACTCTCTCTGTGAGAGAACATAGCTTCATAGAAGCCAGTCGCGCCGCGGGCGCAGGTGACCTGTACATTCTCGGTTCTCATGTCCTACCGAACGTAATGCCCGTCGTCTTCGCTCAGGCTGTGCTGGTAGTTGCAAACTCTATCCTGTATGAATCCGTGCTGACCTTCTTAGGTTTAGGAAACCCAAACCAAGTGACTTGGGGGCAGATTCTTCAGTTCGCATTTACTTCCGGAGCGATAACGACCGCGTGGTGGTACGTTGTTCCACCCGGCTTAAGCATCATGCTGGTTGTTTTGGCGTTCTCGCTTACAGGGTACTCGCTTGACGAAATCTTCAATCCACGAGTGAGAAAGATCTGACCATGGCGCAACAAGTCATACTGCAGGTTGATGAGCTCAGAACCTACTACAGGACATTACGCGGCCCACTCAAAGCAGTAGACGGTGTTTCGTTCTCTCTCCAGAAGGGTGAGATTCTCGGCTTGGTGGGTGAGTCAGGATGCGGAAAGACCACCCTCGCGCTGTCAATAGTCAGACTACTGCCTCCAGGAGCCGAAGTCATCTCGGGGAAGGTCTCCCTTGATGGGCAGAATATCCTCAGCATGAGCGAGGAACAGATGAAGCATGTTAGATGGAAAAGAGCCTCCATAATCTTTCAAGGAGCCCTCAACTCGCTGAATCCAGTCTTACCTGTAAGGGAACAAATCGCAGAAGCAATCAGGGCCCACGAGAAGACGGATCAGAGTGCTGTTGACCAGCGAATTAACGACCTGTTCAAAGCCGTCGGACTAGAATCAACAAGAAAAGAGAATTTTCCTCATGAATTCAGTGGTGGAATGAAACAACGCGTAATGATCGCGATGGCCCTGGCCTGTAACCCTGAACTCGTCGTTGCGGATGAACCAACAACCGCACTGGACGTAATCGTCCAATACCAGATATTGGATTTGATACGTAACCTCCGTGACAGATTGCAGATTTCAATGATCCTCATCAGCCATGACCTCTCAGTGGTTGCGGAACTCTGCGACAAAGTAGCTATCATGTACGCGGGAAAGATTGTTGAATTCGGAGATATCTTCGAAATATTCGAAATGCCCAAACATCCTTACACACGGGCCCTGCTCAAATCCATCCCGAAGATGGAGGGCGCGAAAACTCGCCTAGCCTTCATCTCAGGCTCAGTTCCTGACCTAACTGGGGTAGTTCCAGCTTGCAGATTCTATGAAAGATGCCCATATGCACAGAAGAAATGCGCCGAAATTGAACCAGAGACCGAACAGGTGGACCGAACGCATTCCGTGGCATGCCACTTCTGGAGGGATATCAAATAGCAACCAGTGCGAGTGAACAACAAGAACCTCTTGTCATCGTGAAGAACGTCAAGAAGCTATTCCCCGTGAGACGCGGACTCTTCACCATGTCCCGTGCTGACCGAAGGTTCGTCCACGCAGTAGATGGTGTTGACGTCGAGGTCCGTAAGGGAGAGGTCTTATCTTTAGTTGGCGAATCAGGATGCGGAAAAACTACGCTCGCACGCCTGATACTGCACCTCCTCGACCCGACCGATGGAACCATCATTCTGAATGGGCAGGATCTGTTCAGGACAACGAAGGGGGAGATGCACAAACTAAGACTTCAGATGCAAGCCGTATTCCAGGATCCATATGCCTCCCTCGACCCCAAGAAGACCATTGCCCAGGTTGTTTCAGAACCACTCGTGGTTAATCGCCTGGGGAGGAGCGGAGTGAACATCTTGGAGCGGGTTGCCGAATCGCTTGCCGCAGTCGGTTTAACTCCTCCAGAATTATACTTGGGGAAGTTCCCTTACGAGTTAAGCGGCGGGCAGAGACAGAGAGTAGCAATCGCCCGAGCGATTGCCATAAACCCGACGCTCATTATTGCTGACGAACCTGTCTCAATGCTTGACGTCTCAATTAGGGCTGAGATTTTGGCACTCATGCTGGATCTCAAACAGAAGTTCAATTTGACTTATGTTTTTATCACGCACGATTTGGCTGTTGCGCGTTACGTCTCTGACAGAATGGCTGTGATGTACCTTGGGAAAATCGTTGAGATAGGCCCGGCAGAGGAAGTCTGCGCTAAGCCGGTTCACCCGTATACTAAGGCGCTGTTATCGGCCCTTCCTCACGCGGACCCTAGAGCCAGACATAGGGGCGTCCAAGTGACAGGCGAAGTTCCCGACGCAATCCAAATCCCAACTGGATGCCGTTTTAGACCAAGATGCCCATACGCATTTGAGAAGTGCATGGTGGAGCCACCTCACCTGAAAGTGGGCCCTGACCACTACGCCGCCTGCTATCTCGCCGAGGAAATCAGCCCGCGGTAACTGAGTCTGATAGGTTGAGCATCCGCTCGAGATTTGCAAGGTCCATCGGTTCTTTCCCACGGTTTACTTGGATGATGAAGTCTTCAATCATCGAAGTTAAGGGTGAGGTCGCCCAATTCAGTTCTCTAGCTGATTCTGCCTGAAACTGTGTGAGTCTAACGGTCTGTGCATACGGATCCACATGCAAAAAAGATGCTTTGGAAACTGCGTCAATCCACAAGCGGGACCGTTTGCTTGGCGCAGAGTACAGGTTCAGCATGACCTTTACGCCGTTCTCAAACGATCCCAGCGCCACCAGTGCTGAGACTCGCGAGCGCCTGCTGGATTTTTCTGCGCGTAAGTTGCTGATTTTCGAGCCCGCTAACCATTCCGTCGCGTCGAGTAGCTGAGCAAGCTTCATAGAAGCTTCGGCGCTCGTAGGCTTTGCATCAATGCCACAAGTGACGGTGAGCGAGGTCATCTTACTCATTGAACTGATGCGCTTGACTTCCTGGAAGCCAGGCTCATATTTCAGCAGGTTTGGCGAGTACACGATCACATCGTTGCTTGTTGCAATCGATTCAATTCTACGGGCGCTCTTAATTGTCCGGGACGCGGGAAAGTCGAGAAGCACATGTTTCCCCTTCTCGGCAGCTGTTTCCGCAAGTTGAGGCCTTCTGACGCTTGGGCCAAGGAAGGCAACGGCGTTAAGTTTCGGATTTGAGAACGCGCGAACAGGCACGATCCCTTGCTTTGCGACTAACTTGATTAATTTCCACCCGTCGCCAGACTCGGGAATATAATCGAGTGTACCGGTTAATTCTACGAGCCCTATAGTTATCACTTCAAAGCGCTTCCTTCAAGGGTAGTTTAACTGGTTCGTCATGCTCAACGGATTGAAGTACTGCTAGAATGATCTCAAGCGCAGCGCGTGCATCAGCCCCAGTCACGGGAGGATTAGCATTATTGAGTATGGAGTCGACGAATGCTACAATCTCATTCTCGTAAGCGCTGTTCACGCTTAGCAGGTCCGAGTACGCAAGAGGGTACGTTGCGCCGGTTTCGGTTCCGTGCGTGACTACGTTCATGTGATTATCAGATGCTGAAACAAAGCCTCTCGATCCCAAAACCTCCAGAGTGGTGTATTGGGTGAACCCTCTTGGGAGAACATACCCTACCTCGAATGAGGCAACCATTCCTTTCTTGAATGTGAGTGAAGCAAAGACCTGTTCGTAAACCTTCATCTCCGCGGTTCTGGTTGCGATTGCCCGAACTTCAGTGACGTCGTCAGCAAATATCCATCGCAACAAATCCGCCTCGTGAACTCCGACTTCGGCGGCTGGGCCTAGGGTCATACTCGGGTCGAAATACCAAGAGACAGATTCCGCCATGGTTCGTCTTGAAATCTGGGTGGCCCAGACTGGTTCACCGATCAGTCCTTCCATGATCATTCTTCTTACGATCCGGTAGCGTGGAATGAACCTTCGCGAATGCGCTACCATCAACTTCACCTTATTTTCAGCACAAGCTCGGATCATTCGGTCCGCGTCACGCAGGGACAGGGCGATCGGTTTTTCGCACAGCACGTGCTTTCCCGCCCTAGCAGCAGCCACTGCTATCTCGGCATGGAACTTGGTTGGAGCACAGATGTCGACAGCTTCCGCATCTTCCATTTCTAAGAGCGCTCTGTAATCTTCAAACCAGCGTTCAGCTTCGAACTTCTCTGATGCCTCTCGAGCTCGGGATCCGTTACTGTCTGCGACGGCCACGAGGTTTGCTTGGGGAATCCGTTTGATTGCTGGAAGATGAGACTCTTGGGCTATTGATCCGCATCCGATAAGGCCTATCCCTAGCTTCCGGTCGGGGATTGGCCGTCGCTTCGAAGCTTTAACCTCCAGGTTACTTGAAGGAGGGTATTACTTCTCTTCCGAAGAAGGACGCTTGAGAGGCAACCTCGTCATACTTCTCGTTTCCGAAGTAGCAGATCAAATGATCTAGGCCGGTTTGCTTGAACATCCCTATCTCCCTCACTACTGCGTCACGTGCTCCACCGATCATGTAGGCTTGTTCTCCTGAACTCAGGGAATAGGTTGTATTCGCTGAAGCGGAGACCTTGACCGGGACTCTTACGCTTATGGAGATTCGCCGTTTCTGTTTCATGAGTGAGTCGAGTTTCTGCTTTCCTTGAGCCAACTGTTTAGGTGAGAGGCCTACTGGGTGCCAGCCGTCCCCTAAGCGTTCGACTCGTTTGAGTGCAGCGTGAGAGGTCCCCCCGATCCAGATTGGAGGGCCGTTCTCTTGAGCCGATTTGGGAGAGAAAGCTATCTCGCTGAACTTGAAGAAGTTCCCGTCGAACTTTGGTTCTGCGTGAGTCCATAGGTTCCTTAGCAACTGTATCTGTTCATCCATAATCTTGCCTCGATCATGGAAGTTGGAGCCAAGCGTCGCGAACTCGTCTTCCATCCAACCAGCCCCCAGACCTAGAATTAACCTGCCATCGCTCAACTGGTCCAACGTGGCGGTCTGTTTTGCGAATAGGATCGGGTTCCTCATTGGCAGGACAATTATCGATGTGCCAAGCTTAACTCGCTCAGTCTTAGCGGCAACGTAACCAAGAGTGATCAGGCTCTCGTAGATACTCCCATACGGGTCAGAGAACTGCTTGTTTACCGCAATATGGTCGGTTGTCCAGACTGAGTCGAAGTTCAGGTCTTCTGCAAGTCTGCAGAACTCTGTAACTGCCTTCTTAGACATGGGAACTCCGTAATGTGGAATGCACGCTCCAAACTCCATTCTCAATCCCTGAGTGCAGTGTCAGCCGGTTAACCTATTTGGCTTACGCCCAAACGAGCCGGGCTAATCCTAGCATGCTATTATCGCGCCATCTAACAAGCTCTCTGCCACTTACGCCCTGCTTCAGAACAGTATGGCGAACGCTTCTTTCTACACATAGCTTGACTGACTGCGGTATCTTGGACCATTTCGCGAGGTTGCGCCATGTGTCAGGCAGAATCTTCGCGTAGTAATCCATGCATGCCTCGATGCCCCCGACTCCATGTGAGCCTCCATGGATGTGAGCTTGTAGAAATGGGCCCAGTCCGATACAGAACGATCCTTTCGCGAATTCGCAGAGAGCAGTGTCAACCTCTTCCGCGGAGATGATGCCTCTCCCGACCATATCGACAGCCTCACGGAACAAGGTGAACTGAAGACGATTTATGATATAGTCCTGAACTTCTCGTTTCAAGACTAACGGTTGCTTTCCAACAGTATGCATTAACCCAGAGGCAAATTTCATGGTGCTTGCCTTAGTTAGCCTCCCTGGAACAATTTCCACAAGCCTAGTCAAGTGGACAGGAAGTTGGCAAGGGTGGATGACAACACAATTTCCAGGCACCTTCGCGGCCATTTGAATCTTGGATACTGGGAACCCTCCTGAACTGCTCGCGATGATAACATTAGGGCGTGTGATTGAGCTGATCTTCCCGAAGACTTGCCGCTTCAAGGAGAGGAATTCCGGGACGGACTCTTGCACGAACTCAGCGTTCTCAACCGCTTCTGGCAGGCTTGATGTATATTGGACGCGGGCAATCGCCTTTTTCGCTGCATTATTGCTGATCAAGCCGTAGTTCGTCAACGCTCGGAAGTTTGAAGCTATAACCTTCCTCGCAGCGTCAAGCGCGGACTTCTCTACGTCTTGAAGGACGACCTCATAACCCTTCCCTGCGAACAAAGTGGCCCAGCTGCGGCCGATCGTTCCCGCGCCAACACACGCGATCCGTTTAATCCTGGCTTGCATGACAGAAACCCTGCAGCCCTAAGAATGACGCTTACATATAATGCGAATCTGTATAGTACCTCAATCCTCCACGGCAAGTCTTAAATGACATCCAGGGGCCGTCTTGAACGCGAGTAAGATGCTGACAGAATTCTCAGCCTTAGAGAAGCAGATCACGCGAGAAATTTCGCCCGACAACTTGACGCGACATGTTCACGAAATTTCAAAATTCAGACGGATGTCTGGAAGCGGCGAAGAATCAGAGTCGCTGAAGTACGTGAAGAAAGTTCTCGAGGCATACGGGTTCAAGGTCACTGAGTATCAGGCTGAGGCGTATGTTGGTGAACCCAAATCAGCCACTCTTCGCATCGTAGCGCCAGAATCGAAACAGATCAATGGCGTTACAGCGGCACTAGCCCCTTCAACTCCTCCAGGTGGAATCGAGGCGGAGATCATCTACGTAGGTGCCGGGTCGGAGGCAGAATTCAGTAAGCACGATGTGCGCGGAAAACTGGTCCTCGTAAAGGAACTTGCGGAGCCTGAGATAGCGAAACGCGCTGACAATCACGGCGCAGTTGGCCAGATCTTCATCAACGATTACTACGCTCACGAAGGAATCGTGTCGATAGTGTGGGGTACTCCCAAGCTTGAGACTGCATCGTTACTTCCGGCTACGCCGTGCATATCAGTAACTGAAAAGGATGGGGATTCTCTCCTACACTTGCTGGAGAAAAGTCAAGTCAATGGTAGACTTCTGACTGAATCATTTAGAGGATGGAGAAAAATTCCCGTTCTCACAGCAGATCTGCACGGTAAACCTGAACGAGATAAATTCGTCCTCTTCGCTGGACACATAGATTCATGGCACTACGGGGCCATGGACAATGCGAGCGCAAACGCCGTAATGCTCGAGGTTGCTCGCATTCTCTCCGAACAGAAGAGAAATCTTCGCCGTGGAGTTAGGTTAGCGTTCTGGTCGGGGCATTCGCACGGTAGATACGCTGGATCGGCATGGTACGCTGATAACTTCTGGCTTGACCTAGAAAAGAACTGTGTAGCCCACGTGTACACCGATTCAGCTGGCGCTAAAGGCGCCTCGGCGCTCACTGAGGCATCTGTAATGCCAGAGACAATGGACCTCGCATCAGCAATTATCGGACGTGTAACGGGCCAGAAACTGTCCGGGCGCGGGTTCTCCAGAGCGGGAGATCAATCCTTCTGGGGAATAGGGATTCCATCAATCTTCATGCTCCTCTCCGAGATTCCTGTTGAGGCGGGCAAGAAGAACCCGGATATTAGAACAGTTGCACTTTTCGGGCCTTCACCAACAGGCTTAGGCTGGTGGTGGCATACGCCCGAGGATACGGCGGACAAGATCGATCCCGTTAACCTGAAACGTGACGCGACAGTCTACGCACTAGTCACCTTCAGGTTGTGCTCACAGCCCATCATCCCGTTGAATTATGAGAGGGCTGCTGAGCGATTGAGGCAGACTCTCATTGAACTGCAGCAAGCCGGGAAAGGAACTTTCGACTTGCAACCAGTAATATCGCAAGCGACGAAACTAGTTGGTGCTGCTAGGAAGTTCCACGTACGAGTGAAGAAGACTAAATCTGTCGAGAAGGGCAGAATTGAAATCTACAACAAAGCGATAATGCGACTTGGGCGCATCCTGGTCCCTCTAACCCAAACTCGCGTAGGTAGATACGACCATGACCTAGCGATTCCAATTCCACAACTCCCATCTCTTGACGCAATACGCAGCCTTCCGCAACTCGAACGTGACTCAGATGAATTCAAATTCCTCTGCAACGGGCTTAGACGAAATGTAAACCAGGTTGCTGACGTCTTGGACAAAGCCGTAGAGATCATTGACTCGGCGCTTGCGTAAGTTAATGCAGCCGAGCTCAATAATCGCTTGAAGAGGTTTGATCCTACCTTTTGCTCTCATATCCCAAGCTGTACATTAGAGTCAGGGCGTAGATTTTGGAGAAATTAACCAGGTCGGTTATGCTAACGTTCTCATCGGCGCCGTGTTGTCTGCTGGTCTCGTGATCTCCCGGGCCGAACCCGCATATGACCGGGATTCCTGCGTGCACTAGATATGCGCCGTCGGTGGTTCCGTAACCTGCTGCCAGTTCAGGTTCATATCCAACCACCAGTTGAGTCGCTCGCTTAGCCGCCTCCAACGCGATATTTGATTCACTGATTTCCGCAGCAGGAGCGTAAGCGAATGATTCCACTGATGCGGAGAACTTAGCGTCCTCGCTCTTCAGCGAATCAATGATCAAATTGAATTTGCGAACGATTGATTCTTCAGTCATCCCGGGCACCAGCCTGACGTCTACTTCAGCCTCGCATCGCTCCGGAATTATGTTCGTCTTGCTGCCTCCTTTGATCACTGTTCCTGAGGAGATTGTGGGGTTGGGGAGTAGTTTGTGCGGCGTGTACTCCAGTTGCGTCTTTTCCAACGCGAGTAGCAGTTTGCACATGCCAAGTACTGCGTTTATCCCCTTAGACGGGTTGCTTGCATGTGCAGCCTTGCCGTAGGTTCTCAGTTTGATCCAACAGTTTCCTCTTGTTGCGTGTCTGATACGGATGGTTCTACCGTATACTGAGCCTTCTGCTACGATTCCCATGTCAGCTTCCGCGAAATGGTTCTTGATCATATACTTGGTTCCGTAAATTGAGTCGACCTCTTCATCGGCAACGGCGTGGAATACGACTGAACCTTTCAAAGTCAGTCCGGATTCAACAATTCCTTGCAGACAGGTTGCGACTGCAGCAAGGCCGCCTTTCATGTCAGCAGCCCCCCTCCCAATTAGCAAGTCACCCTTCACTATCCCGTCATAGGGTCCAACGGTCCATGCGGAGGCGTCTCCTTCTGGCACAACGTCTGTGTGCCCGTTGAAGAGGAACCGTGGTTTCTCCTTGGAACCTTTCAGGGTTGCTTGCAGATTGACAAAGCCGGGAGCAGCGGTATGCGATGAGACGTCCAGCCCGAATGATGATAGTTCATGTTGGAGAACCTGCGCGACGCCCGATACGTCTCCGGGAGGATTAACGCTCTTTTGACGTATCATATCCTGTGAAAGTTTAACCAAGTTTGGTTTTAATCGTTCAATGGTTTGAAGGACTGACTGTTCAATAGACATGGCCACTTACGTACAGGATGCACGATAATAAGAATGGTCGAAAGATAAAACGAGTAATGAGCATGCTTGGACTAGTCTCTATCTCTATTTGGCGATTATGCAAAGTCAATCTCGCGGAGCGTCGTTTCAATGCAGAGGGTACGCGTTGAAACTGTAGTTGAGATGGCGCTTAACATATAAGTAACCTAAAGTTAGCCGAGCTGATCACTGAACTTCTAGTAACTTTCTATCAAGCAATCTGGTTTAGCGTGTCCGCGACCTTGAATCCTTCCTGAACACCGCTAAGAATATGTTACGGGGGTTGACTGCCATGAAGTTGAATGTTATGAAAGCGAACTCAACTTTGGATGCTGGCTATAGGAGTGTGGTAGATAATGGTAGAGGTCACAGTTTAGTTGTAGACCTTCCGAAAGAGGAGGGTGGGAACGACACGGGTCCAA
>DATKOK010000007.1:0-7608 GCA_035524675.1 Candidatus Methylomirabilota bacterium
AAACGAGTAAACGAGATCCCCGGGCTGAGCGCATCGAAACCTTCGGGAGCATTCTATCTCTTTCCCAGAATTCAGCTGAACTCGAGGTGGAAGGACGATAAGGATTTCGTGACTGACCTATTGAGAGAGACGGGAGTGATAGTGGTGAACGGATCGGGGTTTGATCCCATCTACGGGAAAGATCATTTCAGGGCAGTTTTCTTAGCACCGGAGGATGTGCTGTCAAGCGGGTTTGATGCGGTTGAACAGTTCATGATACGGCACCTGTGAGAGGCTACAAGTTTAATTTCATGTCATTCAAGAACACGTCGGGGATTAGAACTATGTCGGATGAGGGAGAGCAACGCCCTGCGGGGCTTATGTATGAATGTATTAGCTGTGGTAAACAACTCACTGCCGATCAGCTTGCAATGACGCCTGAGATTAAATGCCCGTTCTGTGGTTACAGAGTTCTTCGGAAGGCTCGGCCTCCGGTTGTTAAGAGGATAAAGGCTCGTTAGATTACGTTTTCTTAGCCCGATTCCGTACTGTGTAGACCACCAAAATAACTTCCACTATTATGTTGCCCGCCGCGAATATCACCGCGGAACTGTAGTTTATCGTATAGATGTAGAGCACAAGGAGACTTGTCAGTATCCATACGAAGATGAAGTCTTTAGCCTTGCCTATGATGCCCTGCGAGGATTCCGATTGTGGTCGTGGTCCTTTCCAGTAGAGGTAGAAGCTCACGACGATAAGGAAGATGGCACTCCAACTGATACTGACCATCCACCAGATCATGGTGCTTGAGTAGAGTGTCATCTTTTGCTCCTCAGAACTTGCAGACTCGATAAAAGAACACTTTTCCAGCATCAACAAGGAGGAGGTAGGTTGCAACCATGAGTACGAGAAGTAGCCAATAGTGTACTGGGAGAGCGGTGAACCCTAGGAAGGCTCCTAGGCGTGTGAATGGAACTATCGTTCCAACTGCAACGCAAGATAAGGTTAGAATCGTAAGCCATTTTCCCGGACGGCTGGTTACGAATGGGATTCGCCTAGTTCGAATTACGAAGATGACCAGTACCTCTGTCCAGAATGATTCAACAAACCATCCGCTCTGGAAGAGGGCCGCTGGCGCTTGGAATATGAAGAGCATAATACCGTACGTAAGGAAGTCATATAGAGAACTGAACGGGCCGAAGAATAGCGTGAAATTTCTTACGAAGTTGATGTCCCACCGTCGAGGGAGCTGCGTTACTTCCGTGTCGACGCTGTCTGTTGGCAGTGTCATGTTCGCCACGTCATAGAACAGATTCATGAAAAGGATCTGCATCGGCAGCATGGGTAGGAATGGAAGAAACAGTGACGCTGCTGCAGCGCTGAACATGTTTCCGAAATTCGAGCTTGTCCCCATTAGGATATATTTGGTCGTGTTTCCGAAAATCTTTCGGCCTTCTTCGATACCGTCTGCTAGGACCACAAGGTCCTTGTCGAGGAGAACGATGTCGGCTGCGTCCTTTGACACATCGGTCGCGGACTCTACGGAAATACCTACGTCCGCTTCGAACAGCGCTGGGGCATCATTCACGCCGTCGCCCATGAAACCGACTACATGCTTGTCTGCTTTCAATGCTTTTATAATGTCCAATTTCTGCTCAGGAGTAATTCGAGCGAATATTGTTGCTGATTTTGCAGCTTCTCTGAGTTCATGTGAACTCATAGCTGTCAAATCGCTTCCGCGGAACGTCTTTGTCGATTCGAGAGATAGATCCTCGCAAATCTTCGCAGCGACGAGCTCATTGTCTCCGGTAAGTATCTTAACATCTACACCCAGGGCCCTTAGTCGGTCGAGTGCAAGACGGGCATCGTTCTTCGGTGGGTCTGTGAACACTAGAAAGCCTAGGAGTGTGAGCGATTTTTCGTCCTCAACGGAATAACCTTGCTTAGATTCAATGGTGCGATATGCAACTGCCAACGTACGATATCCTGCCTTCGAATTTTCAATGAGTTCTTTTTCCAAAACTCGTCTGAAGTGATCTATCGTTTCGCCTTCGCTATCTGATCCGTTAGATCTCGAAACAGAGACATAATCGCATTTGGGAATCACTGATTCTGGGGCGCCTTTCGTAATGAGTCTACTTTGCCCGCTTCGTTGAACGATCTTCGACATCATCCTTCGTTGATAGTCGAACGGTACTTCGTCAATGCTAGTGTAACTGTCGATGATGTGCTGTAGGTTGTTTTCTATGGCGTATTCCCAAATTGCCGAATCCATTGGATTTCCAGTTACCTTCTCGCCCACAACGGCTGAGTTACACAGAAGTGAATATTCCAATAATTGGGCGTCGTCGCCAAACGTAAGGTGGCTCTTTAACGCGATCTTCCCGCTGGTTAGTGTCCCCGTTTTATCGGTGCATAGCACATCCATGTTTCCGAAATCTTCAATGGAGACCTGTCGTTTCACGATCACTTTCTTCTTCGCCATTTCTCGTGCTGCATGTGACAGGCTAATTGTTACAATCGCTGGCATAAGCTCCGGAACTAAGCCGACTGCGACTGCGAGAGAGAAGAGGAGTGAGTCGATTATCCGACGACCAACTAGTGCGTTCAGGACAAATATGGCGATAACCAGCGCGAGTGTCAACGTGATCAGCATGTTGCCGTATTTCCTAACTCCTCTTTGAAACTCAGTTTCAGGCCGAGCTCTTGCAAGAGAGTGAGAGACAGCGCCGAACTCCGTGCGTCTTCCAGTGGATACTACTAATCCGCGTCCACTTCCGTGCACCACGACAGTTCCCATGAACAAGCAGTTCGTTAGGTCCTGAGGAATTGGATGATCGAGATTGATCGTGTCGCATTTCTTCTCTACTGGAAATGATTCTCCAGTCAAAGTTCCTTCGTTTACTTCCAGATCCTTGCACTCGAGGACTCTGGTATCAGCGGGGATTATGTCTCCGACGTATACGGAAACAAGGTCGCCTGGCACTAGGAGTCTTGAGTCAATCTCGTTGGTTTTATTATCCCTGGTTACAACAGCCTTGAGCGAAACGCTTTGTCTCAGATCATCGATGATCTTCTCAGCTTTGTATTCGTTATAGAAACCGAGCACTACACTGAGCAACATCATTGCGATGATGGCTATTGATTGCCCTATCTCAAAGAATCCAGCCACTATGGCTGACACTAACAGGATGAAGAATAGCGGATTCTTAAATTGGCGAAGAAGGATCTTCGTGCCGCTGAACTTCGTGGTTGGTAGTTCATTGTAGCCGAAGGATGTCAGTCGGCGCCTAGCTTCGGCCTCTGATAGCCCCTTAGGGGTTGTGTCAAGATTAGTGCACAGCTTTTCAGCAGTTATTGACCAATAGTCACTCTTGACTTGAATGTCAACAGTGGTTGGATCGGGCGTCCTGCGTTCGCCTCATAGCTACGATTGAGCAGTCGCGCCCAGCGCGGCGGATATAGCGGTTATGATGTTTTTTCAGATGTGAATCCGGATTATGCAGGCTCTTCTTGTATGTCAATGCGGTCTACATTAGGATACGCGTTCTTTATGGCGGTTGCGAACCTTAGTGAGATTTCATGTGCCAGCTTGATATTCATGGATGAGTCAAATTTGCATCTTAGAGCGAGTGAGTAATTCTCCCCTATCTTCCTGATGTGAAGGGCGTGGACTGCCTTTATTTCAGGAAATCGCTTAGCAGCGTGTACAACAATCCATTTCAATTCGCTTCCACGACCCTCGAGCTCGCTGGCAATGAGGTCTGATGCGGATTCTAGATGAATCGTGATTTCGCCCAAATCTGGGATCGCATTCCTAAGCTCGTGTTCTATTTGGGTTGAGACGTTGTGTGCCTGCTTCACTGTAATGTTGGCACTGACCTCGACTCTAAGGTCGACTGCCCATTTCCCAGCAATCTTCTGAAGATGCACATTATGCACACCTCTGGAGCCAGCGATCTTCTCGGCAATTTGTGCCACGCGGGCTGCCATTTTATGATGTGTGTGCCCAGCTGGTTCGGTTTGGACTGTAATTCTGGCAGATCGTTGTACGCTCTTTCGGATTTCGCGTTCAATCTCGAACACAATTCTATGGACGTCTTCAAACCCTAGTGTGCTGTCTAGGAGTACGTGAGCTGTAATGTCGAGTCTTTTGCCAGTCATTCTAATTTCTATGTTGTGGACTCCCCTGACTGCAGGGACTTCTTCTATTTTTGAGCGTAGGAGTTGTACGATCTCCTTTTGGGATCTTTCAACTAATGGGAGCGGCATGTGTAGCGACAGCTAACACCGGTTAGCTACGCCAATATGTCCCTGCCTACCATAAAAGCAGCATTCTCCATTTCCGAAGAAAATGCATCTATGTCTGTGATTTTCCGCATTCCGGACAGAAGCTTGATTTTTGAACGAGTAGCGCACCGCAGAATTTGCATTTCAAGTAGACAGGCTTCCTCCTTTCAATGCCGAGTCTCGGCCCTTGCTTCCTCTCAATTCGCTTTCCGAAGTAAACAGCTAGTTCAAGCAGAATAGCCATTGGGACGAAGAGCGCGATATCGGCTATTGGGCCACCGTCTGGTGTAACGACGGCTGTGATTACGTAGAGTGCGGCGTAAACGTACTTTCTTCTGGACGTGACGTAACTAGTTTTCACGATTCCAAATTTCACAAGAAGCACGAAGAATACTGGTAGTGTGAAGGAGAAGCCTGATGTGATGGTTGTGACGAATACGAGATTGTAAAAGTCCATTACGTAGATAATTGGGACTGCGCCTGTGAGTCTGAAGAAGGGGATCATAGCCCAGAGCATGAAGGGGGCCAGAATTCTGTATCCGAATAATGATCCAACGATAAAAAGGGCCGTGAAAGAGACAACGAACGGATAGACGGCTTTGCGCTCTTCAGGGTATAGGGCGGGATCGACGTATCGGTAAATTTCGTACCCGATTATTGGCGAGCTTGTGATTATTCCCATCAGGAGCGAGGCGATCAGGTAGATTTCGAGGGGGGCTGTGAATTCTCCGGCGATCAGTTGAACGCCTGGGGGAAGTACGTTTTTTGTGACTTGTCTCAGCACCAAGGCAATTAGTGGATCGTAGAAACCAAAGGGGTCGTGAAGGAAGTCAGAGTTGGCGGGAATGACCATGAAGATTGCTGTTGTTACGAAGAGTGAGTAGATGATTATTTTGAGTCGTGAGGCGAGCTCAGCAAGGTGGCTAAAGAAGGGTGTTGCGACGTTATTTGTCATGCCTGTGTTGCGTCCGTGTCATCTATCTGGATGGGCTGCTTTCGAATCAAGTTATCTGTATTCGAAACGTAAAATGAGTGTCACTTGGTGCTTTTGTCAGCAACTTCTTTGGCAATCTGTTCCTTTGTTTTCCCTTCGGTACTTATTCCTAGGCTCTTGGCAGCCACAATTAACTGATCTGTTGGCGCTTCGGATGTAGATGCTCCTGTTGGGCTTGAAATTTCTTTCGCCGCCTTATCGAACTCCTTCTTGGCCAAACCTATCGATCGAGCTAACTCGGGGAGTTTCTGCGGTCCCCACAAGAACACTACTAGAAGGATACCGACTACGATGAGCCATTCATATCCAACCAGAGCCATTCGTCTTCACACGAAAACCATGCATTCGGCTTGATATAAGACTGCTGACGAACCTTCGCGTTAAGATACACTACTTTGTGAGCATCAGTCTCACATTGCTCGAAACCGTTCCGCTTTTCCGTTGTAGGATAACAACCCAGCATAAATTGCCCAATGGATAAGCAGCATCTTCACGAGGTCCTGATTGGTTTCTGCATCATGATGCCATCGAACGCCTCTCCGCGCCAAGCAATCAGCGATATCGGCAGCACTAATGTCGTGGTGTTTTGAGGCCAAATCAACTGCCGTTCTGAAGGGCTCCATCATCCCTAGCTGATTTTTGAGTAGTCTAATCTTGTGTTTTGAGGCTTTCTGAAATTTCAGGCCGAAATCAGTTAGTGAAATGTTGCCCTTCAGGTTTCTAACTAGACCTAACATCTCTCCGGCGTCGATTATCGGCAGGAGAATCGCAATATCCGCTCCGAACTCATCAGCTAGTTTCGCAGCGTCGATGGAGGAGCCTAATCCTCCAGTCATTTCGACAAGACTTACAATTTGGCCCGCTCTCACATGCGCTGGCATTACGATCGGGTGCTCCGGTTCTTTCGAGGGAGTATATTTTTCTTGCAAGATTCGGCTTCCTTATGTTAGGAGTTCATAGAGCCTATCGATCCAAGAGAAGAACTGCTCGGATTTCTTGTTCCGCGGTCGGGGGAGATCAATTCGTAATTCGCCAACAACGTGGGCTGGTCGTGAAGATAAAACAATTACTCGATCTGAGAGTTCGACGATTTCTTCCACGTTATGACTGACCATAATGACCGTCTGTATTGGAGATGAGGCGTTTATCAGGAGTGAGTAGATTTCTTTTCGCAAGTGATCTGCCGTTATGTTGTCAATGGAATTGAAGGGTTCATCCATCAAAAGTACTTGAGGTTCGATGGCGAGCGCTCGGGCGATTCCCACGCGTTGCTTCATGCCACCGGAGAGTTCTCCTGGATAGACGTTCTCGAACCCTTTGAGTCCAGTATCTTCCAGAACGCGAATACACCGTTCTCTCTTCGCTTGGTCGCTAAGGTCATGGTGGGAAGAGAGGCCAAACAAGATGTTTTCAAGAGCGGTCCGCCATGGTAAGAGAACAAAATTCTGAAAAATCATTGAAACTTCTTCGCGGGGTTTCACAATCTCGGAGTTACGAAACGTCACAACTCCCCCAGTAGGCTTGGTGAGTCCTGCTATGATGCGCAGAAGAGTGGATTTTCCGCATCCTGAAGGACCAGTGATCACCACAAATTCATCTCTTCTGGCGTCCATCGATACGTCAACCAGGACCGGCATCTGTTCATGTTCTTTCCGAAAATCAAGGCTAACATGTTGAACGCTGATTATGGGCTCTGTGAAGTTCCGGAATGGACTATCCGTTGCCTCCGGCGCCTGAGTCATACACTGAGCTCCAACGAAGGTTCTTAGTTCGAACTCACCGGTTATATGTATACTTCTTCGTCACGTAGTTGTATACTCGACGCCATACAGTCAGGTTGAAGACCAGTATGAGCAGTGTCATGGTTACAATTGAGAGTGTAAGCATCAGTAAATCACCTTGGTTTGTTGCAATTGTGATAGTTTTTCCTATCCCCAATCTGACTTGCGTCATCGGTTGACTATTCTGTCCAGTAGTGAAATATTCAGCAACAATTAGCGAGTTCCAGGCCGCCCCGATCGCCGTAATCGAACCTGTGACGAACGCCGTCATTGTTGAAGGTATGTAAATGTCGAGCCATGCCTCTCGTCGCGATACGTGTAGAATCTTCGCTAAATCGAGGTAATCCGCTGGTAGAGTTCTGAGTCCAGCCATCACGTCGAATATGATATACCAGATCATCGCGATGAAGATAATCATCGCTGCCACGAGTTCTCCCGAGCCCATGAAGAGAGCCACTATGAGCGGCAAAAGAGCAGGTGCTGGGATTGATGAAATGACCTCCAGAACGGGGGAGACCGTATCGTAGAGTTTCATTCTAAGAGAGATGACGATCCCTAGAGGTA
>DATKOK010000008.1:0-8075 GCA_035524675.1 Candidatus Methylomirabilota bacterium
GTTGCTGTGAATAACTGCGGTTTCACTGAGTCGACGTTCACTGGCTCGGACGGGGCATGGAAGTTGACGTTTCCAGCTGGAACATATGGCACCTTGAGTTTCTCCGCATCAGGGTACAGGACCCAGACCTACGAGATTACGAACAACGCAAATCTGGTGTATGCGGGCGGCATAGTTTCTCTTACACCCGGTTGACCCATGAGCTCCTGCTCGGACAGTCAGAGTGATATTCCCAAGTTAACGCACTACGATCATGCTGAGGAATGGTTCAGATCTGGCTCGAGTATTCATTGAGGTTGGAGGATGATGTCGAATTCAGATAAGCTTCGTGTAGCTATTCAGAAACTAACTGAAGCCATATGGAATCTCGAACAACTCGACTCCATGAGTCCTGAGGTAAAGGAGGAATACGCAGCCGTCCAGCGCGTCCGCGAGAGATTGGTGATAGTGCTCAAGCGTCGAAAAGAAGTCTGAGTAATTATCTTGGTTTAGTTATTGAGTCAACCGGTACATACGTGTCCGTGTCGCGAACTCCTTGGAATTTTGCAATCTTAGTCTCAACCAGGTTTGCAACACGTTGCGGAGGAGGATTCACGAAGCTTTTCTCAACTTCCACTTCGCCTAACACGTCTGCCTTTCCGAATAACAGGTGCACTCCGACTACCTCGGGAAGAGTCAGTAATTTGCTCATTAGTTCCTTGCCTTTGCCTGACTCGCATTGAATGAATATGAAGCCCTTCACTGTCGGTCTATTAGCAATAGCAGGGCGAGTTTGCTGTTCTATCGGGATTATGGTACGCGTGTCTACTATTCCTCCTAATTTTCTCACTTTGTCCACTACCATTTCAACGACTTGGTGTCGCGGATCGAGATCGACATCCTCGGATTCCAACGCAACTAGAAGATCAAACTTGCCAGTTATCAGGTGCAACTCACGTACTTCTGGCAAGAGTTCGAATCTTCCCAAGATCTCTTTCTCCATTCCTGGTTGAGTCTTGATAAGTAGAAAACTCCTCATTACCATCAGATCCTAACGAGTGGACGCCCTCGGCGTGATAATAATGTTGCTAGGTTAAACTCGATTTCACCGGTGAGAAACAAACTCACATGTTAAGACCAGTGAAAACTGCTTCTGAACTGTCAGCAAATTTGAGAATAGTATTAGGCATAACCGGGGCTTCTGGCGTAATCTACGGGATAAGATTAGCCGAAGAATTGAGCAGTTGTGGATCTCAACTGACCACCGTTGTTTCTGATGCCGCGAAGATTGTTATCGAATCTGAAGTTTCAGGAGGATTGGAAAGGCTTGCTAAGGTTGGCCCAATTCTTTCGGAACATGATCTAGATGCACGGATTTCATCGGGCTCTGTAAAATTCGATGCTTCTATCGTTTGCCCATGTTCGATGAAATCACTTTCAGCCATCGCCAATGGATTCGCTTACAACCTAATCTGCAGGAACGTAGACGTTGCCATCAAAGAGCACCGGAAAGTCGTTTTGGTAATTCGCGAGACGCCGCTCAGTGCAATACATCTGGAGAATATGATCAAGCTTGCTCGATTGGGTGTCACTATTATGCCAGCATGTCCCGGATTTTATCATAAGCCAAGGTCGATTGATGAGTTGATCGATCATCTGGTAGGTAAGGTGATGGATTCCATCGGGATCGAGACAGCGCTTTACAGAAGATGGGGCGACTAAAGAAATAGCGACATCCTCATGAGAAATAAGCCAATTATCTGCCACGCTTAATACGCTCCTCGAAGACGATTATTGCGTGCGCCGGGGTAGCCTAGCCAGGTAAGGCGACAGAGCCCCTCAGCATTAGGATGAGGGACGTTGAACCTCGAGATCGATTACGACTGGGCCAAGATAGCTGTTGGTCCTCTGGGCCTCGTGGGTTCAAATCCCACCCCCGGCGCCAGAACTATACCTCGAAAGAGTGGAATCTCACATCCACGATCAAAATCAACTAGATTAGGGAAGTCGAAAAAGAAGGATACTTAGGAAACAGCAAGGTTGGATGAATTTTCGGGACGCGCGGAGGAGCAATAGGACGGCCGCGGTGAATCTGATCTCCGACACTGAATCATTCTAGGTTCCCATCGTTGTTGTTTCTGTAGTGTTCGTAGCGCTGGTCACCACTGTTGTGGCGGTGGCAGTTGCTGTCATTCCTGTTGTCAAGGTCTGTACCACGGTGGCGCTCTGCACTACGGTTGCTGTTTGAACTGCAGTTACGGTGATTGACGACGATCTGCCTGAAGGCTTGGAAGAGGTAACCGCCAAGATTGTAGCAGTCGCAACAAGCAGTATGATTACAGCTACAAGCATATTCCTCTGGACGTGCGATGGGTTAACCACACTCAATCACCACTGCTACACTCACTTCCTCTACAACCTATTACGCTATGGGCTACCATCACTTGACTAATGGATAATTATGATACAAAATTGTACCAACCTTCTCCGAAGTCAGCTCGCCTGATTATAGACTGCGGGAAGTGGGGTGCAAGAGCAAGCTGATCACCCCGTTTAGGAACTTCCAGTAACTTTAGATGAATTATATCCATTCCAGAGAGTCTTGATTATGGTCGTGACTCGAAACTTTCAATGAGCGTACGAGGTAACTCCGCCTTTCTCTTATTCCGTTGGGCTCGCATTGCTTCTTTGAGGCTCTCGAGACCTTCTTCGGAGAGTTGCGGATGCTGTTTCGCCCAGTCCAGAAGGACTATGTAACGGTCTGAGCAGTCTGCGCAGAGTCTAATGACTTCCGTTGTAACAGCCGGCGATTTCTCACAGATCTCGCAAATCGATGACAAATGAGACCTCCACATAGGCTCTGTTGGCGAACAAATAAACCCCTACGAGATATTTCACTAGAAAACTACGCCTGAATTTGTAGACCAATGCGGTACAAGTAGCCAATCTCACCGACAGCTGCTTAGATTGGAAAGCGCTGGCTTCAGCCTCGGCTTTGCTGGCTTTATCAACTTCGACAACTTTGGGATTATTGAGTGTGAATCATTGTCTAAAGTGATGAGAGGAACGCTGAGACTGCTAAGCGTATGTGCGAATGCCACACGTAATGACACCGTCCTCGCCGTCCTGGATACAACACACGGGTATGATCTTGGAAGAATCATGATGCAGGCAGCCGATAGGCTTGGGCTGAATTTTGCTGTAGTCATAATGATGCCTAGAGCGTATCCTGGCGAAGAGCCTCCTTCATTTGTCGTGGAAGCAATGAAGGCGAGTGACGTTGTAATTTGTGCAACTACTATGACAATGTTCTACACTAATGCTCGATTGGCCGCCTGCAAAGCAGGGGCGCGATTCCTTTCAATGGCAGGTGGGACGCTTTCTACCCTGGCATCGAATGCTATGCTGGTGGACTTTAGAAAGCAAGAAGAACTGGTGGAGAATGTTGCAAGACGTCTCACGAACGCCTCTACCGTTCGAATCTCATCGGATGAAGGTACAGATATAGACTTCAGTATCGCAGGGAGAGAGGGTCACCCTATCACTGGTTTATGTAAGAAGCCAGGTGATGCACAGGGAGTTCCAGATATCGAGGCCTATGTAGCTCCGGTAGAGAGTTCACCGCATGGAGTACTAGTTGTGGACGCAAGCACATCGGTCACAGGCCTCCTCAAGAAGCCAATCAAAATCGAGATCCAACGTGGTGAGGCGCGCCAAATCAGTGGAGGAAGTCAAGCAAGACGGCTTGTTACGATGCTCAGACGTACTAAGAGTAAGAATTCTTTTCGTATTGGCGAGTTCGGTTTCGGATTGAATCCATTAGCAAGATTTTGCGGGTCGATTATAGAGGATGAAGCCGTCATGGGCAGTGCACACGTAGCGTTGGGTGAAAATAGACCACTAGGGGGGCGGAACGCTGCTCCGATCCATGTCGATCTTGTGCTGAGACGGCCTCGGGTCGAGCTTGATGGTGAGGTCGTGCTGAATGCAAGCCGACTGTTAATATGATCCGCCTTGCCTAATGGCCATAATCGAAATTGATAGAAGTAATCTGTAAATATTTACCGTGGAACGAAAAGTCCGATGAGGATTGGACAAGATTGTGACTTTGGCCGGGGCTCTGCTTGCCCTAGCGGGTCTGACGGGTGTGGTTTATGGTGCAGGTATTAATTTGCAGGGAATGATGGCGCGAGGAGCGACAGATTACTCATTTATCACTGCATACATTACCGAATGGACATTCGTCCTGCTCGCGGGCTTGATTTTAATCGCAGCTGGCGCGAGAAAGAAACAAACTTAGAGTGTGCGTGCGAAAAACCTCAGCACTCTATCCCAAGAGTCTCGGGCGGCGTCGGGCCTGTAAGTTGCTTTGCTAGTGTCATTAAAGAATGCATGCGGCGCCCCTGGGTAAATTCGCATCTCAAGATCCTTCTTGTACTCTACCATTGCCTTGACTAGTTGGTCAAGGTTCGAGTTGATCCTGACGTCGTCGCCACCATAGAGCCCAAGCACAGGACCATTTAGGTTCTTGAGGAGTTCGATAGGTGACGGGTTCTCTCCGTAGAATATTACACATGCAGCCGTTTGAGCATAACAAGCGAGGTTGATCGACATGCCGCCGCCGAAACAGAATCCTATGCTACCGATCGCGCCTTTCTTAACGTAGGTTTGAGAATTGAGGTAATCAACTGCTTTAACAAGATCTTGCGTGAGTTGGGCTTTCGGGAGGCCTCCAAAGAGAAGACTCATAACTTTCTGTAATGACGCACGTTTTTCTTCGGGTTGTTTGGTTAGTTCTTCCTGTACGATTGCGGTGTCTCTCATCTTTCCTGGAGGTATCGTTTGCATGAATTGCATGACTGCGGCAATGTTCGGTCTGGTAAGTGTTGATCGCAAAGCTTCGCTTCCGGAGTAGAGGTTCGGAGCGAGAGCGACGTATCCTTGTGATGCGAATCGATTAGTAACATCTTTAATGTGGTCATCCAGCCCGAAGATTTCATGGACCACGACGATCGCTGGTCGTGGGTTTTCTGTCACCGGCTTCGCAAGGTATCCTTCAATGTTCCCGGTCTCACCTGAATAGCTGATAATTTTACATTCGGTCTGTTGCATCAAACTAGCACCTTAATTAGCCGTATCATCGGGTTATTTGAAGCTCAATGACTCTTAAATGACTACTCGCGGGTAGAGTCTCGATGCGATTCCAACGTTAATTGTGCAGGCAGCAACCAAGAAAAGGAAATCAAATCCTATCCCATACACGCTTGGACCATTAATGATCATCAATCTTCGCAAAGCATCAACTTCGTAAGTTAACGGATTGGCTTGCGAGATCACCTGCAGCCATCTTGGCATTATTGAGATCGGATAGATGGCGTTGCTTGCAAAAAACAACGGCATCGTAAGCACTTGACCTATTCCCATGAAACGCTCCCGAGTTTTGACTAAACAGGCTATTATGAGAGAAAATGTGGAGAATAATGCTGAACCGAGAATCACGACTGCAAGAACGCCGATCAGGTCTAATGGAGCCCAGCTTATGTGAACGCCTAGCGCGAAGGCGAGCACGTAGATTATCACGGCTTGAGCCAAACCGCGTTCTCCTGCTGAAAGAGCCTTTCCCAGAACTAAGGCTGATCGAGGAGTCGGCGTAGCAAGGAGTTTGTGAATGATACCGAGATCTCGTTCCCAAATTATGGCGATGCCGTAGAAGATCGCGATAAAGAGTACGCTTTGTGCCAAAATTCCTGGCGACATGAAGTCCATATAAGGTAATGAGCCTGTGGGTATAGCCCTGACGCTGGCCAGTACCTCTCCGAATATCAACAACCAGAGTGCAGGTTGGACAGTACGCGTAATGAGTTCAGTGGCATCGTGATGAAGTTTACGCGCTTCAAGTTCAGCGATCGTTAGAGTCTTCCCCGCAAAATTGGTTAATCCTCCGAAGTAATGGATTATGGCCAGCCGCTGCATTCTAACCTAGCCTCCTTGCCACTCGTCGCATTCTGGATGTTTCTCGATAGCCACCGGCAGAATCAACTTCAAAGCCGGAGTAGAACGCGAATGCGTCGTCAAGCGTAGCGTTCGCGCTAACGGATAATTTAAGCTGCGTCGGCGTTCCGATTGCAGCGATTCTTCCCAAGTGCATGATCGCTAGACGACTACAAAGTTGGTCGGCCTCATCCATATAGTGTGTCGTCAGAAAGATGGTCGTGCCGTAATTCTCTCGGAGGCGCCGAATATGATCCCATACAGCTTTCCGTGCAACCGGATCCAAACCTACAGTCGGTTCGTCCAAGAATAGGAGGCGTGGTCTGTGCAGCATGGCTTGGGCAATTTCGAGTCGCCTAATCATTCCGCCAGAATAGTTTCGCACGAGCTTGTCCGCTACCGATTCCAGTCCCATGAAATTCAGAGCTTGGGAGATTCGTTCGCTGCGTTCTCTTCGCGGAATGTCGTAGAGTTTGGCGAAGACTAGCAGATTTTCGTAGCCGCTGAGTGCTCCGTCTGCAGATAGAAGTTGTGGGACGTACCCGATGACTCTTCTTACTTCTCTCGCTTTATGGACAATGTCATAGCCGCCTACTGCTGCTGTGCCCGAGGTTGGAGGTAGTAGTGTGGTTAGCATTTTGATGACTGTTGTCTTACCAGCACCGTTAGGTCCGACTAATCCGAACATTTCGCCTTTCGGGACTGAAATTGTTAGTGCGTCAACGGCAGTCAGTTCGGCGAAGCGTTTGGTGAGCGATGTGGTTCGGAGAATGTCAGTTGTTTCACTCTCGCCTCTCGTAACAGATTCACTCTTGAGCATAATTTACTCCTCCGAGGATACCAGGTCCTTTAAGACATCCATAGCACGTAGAATTGCGGCTCGGTCCGCTGCCGACAGCCGTTTGAAGATTTGCTCCAGGTGAGTTACTGTTGCTTCGCGTGCGGAGGTCATCCGGGATCGGCCGGTCTCTGTTAACATCAAGATCATGCGCCTCCGGTCATCTTGATCCGTCCGTCGCCTGACTAGGCCACGAGAAACTAAACCGTCTACTAGCACGGACATAGCGGGAAGTCCCAGGCCTATGTGTTCCGCGACGTCAGATAGAGATGCGCCTTCATGTTTGAACAGGAAGGCGAGCGTTCGAAATTGCGGAACGGATATTTCAAAGGCACCGTGTTGTCGGAGGTCGCGGCGGATTACTCGCATCACAAACGGAACTACGTCCAAGACCTTGTATGCGCACTCGTTGATTGGAGACTTGACTGCTCTCGACTGCATATTCGTTCGCACATTAAATAGTTTAAGATACGAAGTATTTATCTCGTTCTCAGTAATCTAACACATGACAGCGTCCGAATGAGAATGCATCAGAAGCAAAGATGTTAGCCGAAGCGGTAAATACGGACAGGGCTAACTGGTCTGAGAATTGTGAAAGGTCGTGGACTTGGAAGATTATCTGAAGAACGCCGGCGTTTGGTTTCGGTTCTATGATAAGCCTGAAACTGTTCACACTGCAGACGCGTCGCAGGCTACTGGGATCGAGCTGAATAGGATTACGAAGAATTTGGTCTGTAGAACTTCTGACGGGCGGTTCGCACTGCTCGTCGTCCCGGGTGATAAAAAAGTCAACTTGCAAAGCGCGGCTCAGGTCCTGGGAGCACGAAACGTTCAGTTGCTAGGGTTCGACGAGGCAGAGTCGGTTAGTGGTTATCCACCCGGTGGTACCCCGTCGGTCCATCACAGGGTGCCGTTACAGATTGTGGTTGACAAGCAACTTTTGACTGGCGACACATTCTTTTGTGGCGGAGGGGCAAGGAACAGACTTCTAGAATTAAGAACCGCTGACCTTCTCAAACTAACTAACGCTCTGACCGGATTCATTTCTCAATAATCATACGCATCGGGGTATGTCATGAGGACATGGCTTCTTCAATGAATTACTTTGAAGAGCAACCAAGCTGAAACACCCAATCCAATTATCACAACAAAAGCCTGCAATATCCGAGGATTCACCCGTTTGGCTGACCGTGCTCCTACATAGCCTCCCAAGATTGCGCCGAGGCCAAGAATTAGGGCCAGATCCCAGGCTACTAACCCTTTCACT
>DATKOK010000009.1:0-15793 GCA_035524675.1 Candidatus Methylomirabilota bacterium
CAAATCTTTGGACAGAGACCGAAATTCACTCCTCGACTCTTTCAGAGCCAATTCGGTCATTGTGACTGGTTCTCTGTAATGGTACCTAGCGAAATACCATCTCAACTCCTGAGCCGAATATTCTTTCAAAGCATCGCGGATACGCACCACGTTGCCTAATGACTTACTCATTTTCCGTCCTTCAACGGTCAATAGGCCAGTGTGCAGCCAGCATTTTACAAAAGGAGATTTCCCGGTCAGACCTTCCGCTTGAGCAATTTCCGCCTCATGATGTGGAAACATGAGTTCTGATGCTCCGCCGTGCAAATCATATGTATCACCGAAGATTCCCATCGAGATGGCTGTATCCTCGACGTGCCATCCGGGTCGACCACGTCCCCATGGAGAATCCCATGCTGGGCCGCTGTCTTGTTTTCGCCAAACAGAGAAGTCTTCAGGATTCCTTTTTGTCGAGCACAATTCGAACCGCCTTAGGGAAAGTTCTTCATGACTCAAATGCGAAAGCGCGCCGAATTGAGGAAATTTGTTCACTTCAAAATAAACGCCCGTTTCGGTCTCGTAAGCGATTCCCTTCTTGATCATTCCGTCGATCTGAGATATCATCTCCGGAATATGGTCTGAAGCTCGTTCGTAGATCTGTATCGTGTCTATTTGTAGCGCTTGCATGTCTTCTTTGAACGCCTGCTCGAATTGGTGGGCAAGATCCTTCGGATCTCGATTGAGTCTTCCTGCGCGGTCAAAGATTCTGTCGGCTACGTCCGTGATATTCATCAGATAATTCACCGAATAGCCGAGATAGTTCAGGTATCGAGCGATTATATCGAAAGCAATGTAAGTACGAGCATGTCCGAGATGAGCGTACGAATAGACTGTAGGTCCACAAACGAACATTCTGACTTCTCGGGGCTGACGCGGGAAAGCTTCCTTCCTGCGAGAAAACGAATTGTATATCCGCAGCGTCATCTTTCCCAATACCAATTTGTTGCTGTAGGTCAGGCTTGTATATAGTTCGCCCTGACTTTCATCTCGCCCCTAGCTCCCTAACGAATAAAGATCACTTCAGTACCATTCAATCTTTAGGAGGGTCAACTCTGTCGGAGCATCTTCGAAGGTTTGTTCAGGAATTGGCTTCCGCAGGGTATCAGCTGGACCGCTCGGCTTTCGACTACTTGCGAACCATGAAGGATCCTGAAGTATCAAGCGTGGCCAAGACCGTTCTTGTGACGATTGGCGAAAAACCGAAAGCCAAGACGATTCTGACTAAGAAAGAACTACTTGAGATGTCGCCTCCCGAAGCAAGTAGTAAGGTCGACGTCGCGGTACCAGTGGCACTTCAGATCCCATCTAAACAAATATCTTCTCGCATAGAAGTGCTACGTGATCCGTCAGATAATATTGGGACTGGAGGAAAAGTTGAGGATTTCTCGCATTACTTCCGTGATCGGTTTCAGAAGACTACTTCAGTATTTCGAGTCCGCCAAGACGTCCGAGACGCATCAACTATAGCCGCTGCTCTACAAACACCTCTGAAAGGAAAAGTCAAGTTTCTAGCTATGACTGTTGAGAAGCGAGAGCGTCGTCAGAAAATATTCCTACAAATGGATGATCTTGAGGATAGTCTTACGGTTCTTGCCTCGCCAGAAGAGCGTGATGCATTCGAGGTCGCTCAGAAGGTCCCGCTTGATCAGGTTGTGTGCGTTGAAGGACTCAGATCTCAGGGAGATCTGATTGTTGCGAAGCACATCCTACTGCCGGATATTCCAGACCATAAACCCCGTTTGGCGAAAGAAGAAGTCTGGGCCGTACTGCTTTCAGACCTGCATGTTGGAAGCAAAAAGTTCCTCGCCGAGCAGATGAGTAGAGTCTTTGATTGGTTGAATTTGAAAGTCGGTAACCATAATCAGCGAGAAATCGCATCGCGCACGAAATACGTGATTCTGTGTGGCGACATCGTTGACGGGATTGGAATTTACCCTCGGCAGGAGCAAGAACTGGCCATTGTAGATCTGTACGACCAGTACAAGGAAGCAGCTAAGTACATTAGCAGAATTCCTGATCATATCGAAACAATAATGGTGCCGGGCAATCATGACGCTGTGCGGCAGGCTATGCCCCAACCACGACTTCCAAGAGACTTTGGAGAACCACTGTACGAAGCACGGAAACTGATTTCACTCGGTAATCCGTCTGAAGTCTCGTTGCACGGAGTACGATTCCTCCTCCATCACGGTCGAAGTCTAGACGATCTGATCGCAGGCGTACCCAGCATGGATTTTACGCAACCAGAAAAAGCGATGCGGTTACAATTGCAATGCCGACATCTCGTACCGGAATATGGGAAGAGAACCGCAATTGCTCCTGAGAAAGAGGATCATCTTGTAATCCAAGATGTACCGGACGTCTTTCAGTCAGGTCATATTCACATCGTGAAGTTCGAGAATTATCGGGGCTGTCAAATAGTCAACTCTGGCGCTTGGCAAGCACAGACTGACTACCAGCGTAGGGGCGGTCTGATCCCGACGCCAGGAATCCTCACAACGGTTAACCTACGGACACTTCAAGTGCATCCGATCGATTTTATGAGCGGATAGATTCAGTAAGGGAACTCAAACCCTTCGCCATCATCCTTGCAACCCTGATTGGTTCTGGCAGCCGCGAAATTACCGTAGTCCCGACGATTACATTTCTGGCGGCATATGGTGTTGCCCCTTTAACCTCAAAGTATAACTTTGGCTCATCCTTCAGGGGCCTGCATACATACAGCTTGCCAGCAGATCGGACGCACCGCCATCGCGTTTCCCAATCGACAAAATGATCTTTCAGAGCTTTCCTTACAGCCCTATTATCTGGCCGATCCCCACTGATCGCGATAACCGGTTTCTTCAACGCATGAGCCAGCCTCGATAGGTCTATGATGTTAAAACCTGCAAACGAGATTCCAGACAACATCACAAGATCGAAGCTGAACTCGCTAACAAGCGACTCGAGTACGGCTCGGGCATCGTTCCCATCCACCTCGATAGTTCCAACCCTTACTCTGCGGATCCTTGATCCTCTAAGAAGAACCGCCAGCAACAGTGCGCGTCTTTCCGTTTTTTCGCTTGTAGGGATGGACCCGTCGTCTACTCCAACGATTTTCAGGTCATGCCGGTAAGCCTTTCTGGAGCGATTTTGGTACGTAACCAAACAACCTCCCTGCCAGGTTGTCTTCAGCATACGTATCAGCGATTACTCGTGGAGATACTCCAAGTCTAATCTTCTTTGTTCGGCCGTATCGTCCAAAACTGACGACTCTAGCGTTCAGGATACCCATGACGTCCAGTTCATTGATCAATCCACTCACGCGTCTTTGTGTTAATGGTTCGAGGTCGCTCGCTCCGCATAGTTCATGGTAGACTTCGTACACGTCTCCTGTTATTGCTCCTCCCGGAAGATGATTGCTAAGCAAGTATGCGCCAACCAGCAGTATCTTTGAGTGTGCAGGTAGCGATTTCAGAACCTCAGAAACTCGATCATGTTCAATCTTCTGCTGGGCCTGTCGGACGTCCTGCTCGCTGACGTTCGACGCGCCTTCCCGCTCTGCCAGCTCGCCAGCTACTCTAAGCAGGTCCAAGGCACGTCTTGCATCCCCATGTTCCCCCGCCGCCAGTGCAGCGCACAGATGAATGGAGTTATCATGTAACACGCCCTCGAGAAAAGCTAGCTTGGTCCTCTCCAGAAGGATGTCGAAGAGTTCGTCGGCGAGATATGGCCTGAATACGACTTCTTCCTCGCTGAGTGAACTAAGTACCCTCGGATCCAAGAATTCTTTGAAGTGCAGATCATTGGATATTCCAACGACGCTGATCCAGGAGGCGTTCAAATTCTCATTGATGCGCGTCAGTTCGTAAAGTAATGAATCGTCCGCGCTGTGTTTTATTAAGGCATCAATCTCGTCGAGGACCACGAGGAGCGCCGTCCTTCCCGCGCTCATTCCATTTGAAAAGCGGTCAAGAAGTTCGCCTACGGCAATTCCAGTAAACGGAACGTCTACGCCGATCGCGCGGCATATCTCAGCGAGAACACGGTAGTTTGTTCCAGCCATTCTGCAATTAATGTAGCTTATCTTGACAGCGGCTCCTAATTCCTCTGCCTTCTTCTGCAATTTGTCCAAGACGAACTTGGTTACAATTGTCTTCCCGGTTCCAGTCTTGCCATAAACAAACACGTTCGATATCTTGGCTTGATGCAGAGCAGGAGCTAGAATACCAGCCAGTCTCTGAATATGTTCATCTCGGTGGGGAAGGTGGGATGGTATGTAGTCATGCCGTAATACGTCTCGTTGCGCGAAGATCTTCGCGGTTGTAAGATATTTGTCGAAGATACTCTCAAGAACGTCTGGTGTCGTTTCACGCACGAGATCAATCCTCCAATGGCAATCGTGCCATTGCTGCTCGAAATATAACTAACCGTTCTTGTACACGAAATTCAAGTTGAGCGTGTGGAAGTTGATACCTAATCAACACAGCACAGTTTGTAATTTTGGTGTGATACGCAACTAGGAGCGATTAGTGAACCCCCACACCCCTAGTGTTCCATTAGAGGTCAAAATGAAGCTCGCTATCTGATAAGTGAATGACGATAATGAAGAAGCCATTGGTAGATTACGAGTTAGTTGCATAAAGAAGGTCACGTCGAGAAAATCTGATGTTATACTCGAATGAAGTAATTCTAATCAAAACAGTAGACGATTGCTCGTGATTTTTGGTTTTGTCCAGTCGAAATCAAGGGGTTAGGGTGTAATCACATAGAAATGGCTGCTATCACATGTTGACATCTGTTGACGATTCAGTTAACCCCTTCATTTCCACTGTAGGGATGAATTTTCCTATGCACAGGCTGCCTTTAATCGTTTAACACAACAAATCAACTTATAACATGTTGACAAGCGTATTGTGTTGACTGAATTGAAGAAAAAGATTCGCCTGGAGTTCTACGATAGAACTGGAGTCAGGCACAGCGTAGCCATGGAAGGAGAACTTACTCCAGACAAGGTTCGCAGATTGCTCGAATATGCTGAAATCGTCTCGGGCCACGAATCGAGTTCAATCCTCCCGGAACCGCAGGAGAGCAAGATGAGCAGATTACTGGATGTCATTAACACTCGACACTCCGACCGCGACTTCGATTCTCGTGAAGTGTGGAAGGAATATCGTGAGACTTGGGGGGATGACTTCAGTCTGGGCGCAGTGTCAACATACCTATCCCGGTTGGCTGACCGTGGTACTCTGGAAAGATCCGGATCGTCAGCACACTGGCAGTACCGACTTAGACATTCTCCGGCCGTGACGAGTTGACAGGAGCTCCTAAACTCGAAAGGAGTTTATCGTTCAGTTTGTACCGAAAAGGGGGACGGTCAGTTTCACGGTCAACATATCCTTCCTGATACAGCCTCTTCATGAGTCGCGCCATATGCTCCCTGGACTTGTTCACTCGTCTGCCTAGTTCAGGAGCACGGAGCGCACCGTCTTTCAGAATTTGAAGGGTTTCGCGTTCCGTCGGTGTTAGCCTATCTAAAACAGGGTTTTCTTCAAGAGCGGCTCGAGGTTGTGGCGAGGGCGCGGCTGGCTTTGATCGAAGATTTGCCAGATCATGGAGTATTTGTTTATGTTGCGTCAGTATGCTCGCGAGAGATTTCTCCAACTCTTGGCATTTGGATTCAAGATTCGCATCAGAACTTCGGAGCCCAGCCGAATCTGCGGCTATTGCGCGTACAATATCTCGCATCTGATTCGAGATCTGTTCGAGCGATTCGATGCGAGGGGAAAGCGCTCCGACGATCACATTCACGTATGATGTCGCTTCCCTAAGGGCCTGTTTGCTTTGCTTGAACCCTTTGAAAGCCCATCTCGCAGTGAGGAGGCTTACTACAAGCAACACGATGGAGAGGATAGTGGAAAAGAACGCTAATATGTCCAGTCTAGAGCCCCTCGAGGCGTGATGTCACACCAATCCAGTGACATCACATACGCATGTGGGTGATGTGTCTTTGGGTCACAGGAATGTCACAAATAATCGATGAAACGGGGTGAAAATGCGTTGAACGCTGCATTTTGCATCGAGATAATTTTGGAGTGGAAATTTCCATCTCACAACAACGTCACTTCGAAGTTACATCACGTGATATCACGATGGTATCAGAGTCGATCTTTGAAGCTTTCCCGCTTAGCCAAGGCAGAAGCGAACTCCATAAGCTTCGGTTTAAGATGGTCGGCAACCGACTTGGCGTTTCCTGAGGATTTGGCCTCATTAACGTAAGAGTTAATCGTATCAGATAGTTCAAGAAATGGCTGCAATGAAGCGTTATCGAATAATTCCACATACGCTAGAAGCAGAATCGTGAATATTGAACGAATTACGTTATTCTGGGCTTGTATTAACGTTCTATTGTATGCCCCACGACTAATACGCGTCTTAGATGGCCTGCACATGCGCTTTTGCGACTTTTTAACTATCGCACTAGATGTCAACGAGTCCGTCAGGAGTGTTTCGAGCTGCGGCATTGTAAGCTGACTCTGAGCTAGGAGCATCTTGCATATGGGATCGCGAATTTGGTCTCGAACAGAATCTCGGACTTGGAAGAGATCATTTTGGACCGACAGACGACCCGCCCTCTGGATACATTTTCGTATTCACCCTTAAGTTTTCTGACTCAAACAACACGTATGCCATGCAATCTTGAAATAAGTCGCCAAGCAAGAACGAGCCAAGAGCAGGTCGAGATGGGAAGACGAAGACGCAGAGTCATCAAGGTCGTGAAGAAGAAGCTTCCATCCGTTTTCACCTGTCCCTCATGCGGCGAAGAATCCATACGAGTGATAATGCCGCAAGGTTCGGGTCCGGCGGTCGTTCAATGCGGATCGTGTGGAATCAAACAGGAATTCGAGGCCACGCCGTCAAGTCAAATCGTCGACATATATTGCAAATTCACCGACAATTTCTACGCGAAAACTAAACCAACCCCAGAGGCACCAACTTCCTAGAATCGCCTGAACGCTTTATTGTTAAATCGTCGTAAGTGTCTCTCTCTGCTAGGCCCTATGGATTGGCAACTCTCTTTCTAAATGATCATGAGAGTTACTCTCGCAGGCTGAGAGAAGAATTCGATAGGGTACATGGGGTAGCACGGCTCGCTAGATCTAAGGGTCTGGATCCGTCTCCCGAACCGGAACCTCTGCTAACAATTGATGTGGCAGAACGAGTAGAGAAAGCCGTAGGACCAGCTGGAATAGCCGAGAGAATCCGTGAACTATCTACGCTTCTAAAATCCCGTGAATCCGTCTCACTCTACCGGGAGCTTACTGCTCTGAAGATTGCTGAAGAAATAGCACTACAAGGTCAGGGAGGAAATGAAGAAGCAGCCGCAGAGCAGGCAGTTCGCACTGCATCCGCTATCTTGGACGAGGGTGTTACAGCGGCACCAATCGAAGGCATCTCGAGTGTTCGCGTTAGAGCAAACCAGGATGGAAGCAAGTATCTGGCAGTCTATTTCGCTGGTCCGATCAGGTCAGCAGGTGGAACGGACATGGCACTGATTGTCGTGATAGCCGATTATGTTAGACATCAACTTGGTTTGGGCCGCTACAAAGCAACAGAACTAGAAGCGAAGAGGTTCGTCGAAGAACTCAGATTGTATGAGAGAGAGGTTGCGCGGTTCCAGTTCAAAGTTTCAGATGAGGAGCTTTTCAACGCAATAATGCGTCTGCCAGTTGAAGTCAACGGCGTAGAAACTGACCCCTTCGAAGTTACTTCGTACAGGAATATTCCGAGAGTGGAGACCAACAGAGTGCGGGGAGGAGCACTCAGAGTTGTGCATGACGGCTTGATCGGGAGAAGTCACAAAGTGCTGAAAATGATTGACAGCCTAGGAATAGAGGGATGGAGTTGGCTCAAGGATATCAAACCTCCCATGGCGGAGGCCGATGAAGCTCGTGAATTCATGTTTATGGAGGATGTCCTGGGCGGGCGACCGATATTCTCATTCCCACAAATTCAGGGCGGGTTCAGACTAAGATATGGTCGAGCGCGTAACACTGGTCTAGCTGCCGTAGGCATTCACCCATCTACGATGGTCATCCTCAGACGATTCATTGCCGTTGGCACGCAACTTCGACTCGAGAAACCTGGAAAGGCAGGCATCGCAGCCGCGGTCGATTCCATTGAGCCACCTATTGTAAAGTTGACAGATGGATCAGTTATCAAATTACCAAACTCCAGAGAGGCAGAAACATTTCTCGACTCGAATAAGATAGAAAAAGTACTCTTTCTAGGAGACATCCTAATCGGATACGGTGAGTTCTTAGAAAACAATCGCCCGCTTCTTCCTTCAGGCTTCGTAGAAGCATGGTGGCAGGAACTGCTCGCACTAGAGCTCTCAAAATTCGAGAATATTGAAGAATTCTGCAAACACATTCAAATGAACATTCAAGAAATCGTTTCCTTCCAAACTGGAACCGACCCAACGGCCGAGCAGGCGCTCGCCATCTCGAAGCGTTCGAACGTTCCGCTTCATCCGCGTTACACGTATTTCTGGGAAAACATTGGCGCGGAGCAGTTTGATTATCTTCGCTCAAAACTACTCGACTCAGCCGCTTCCCGGAATGAAATACGAATCAAACACGATGCCAAGGTCAAAAGGATCCTCGAGGACCTCTGCCTGCCGCATAAAGTGGCCAACGGACAATTTGTCCTGGACACAGACCAGAGTGCGATATTGTACGACTGTCTAGGTTTGGGAGCTAATTCAGCCAACCCCGTTGGGAACGATGTATTCGAAAAGACGTTCAATGCTTCGGGGATACACCTGATGAAGAAAAGCCCCGTATACGTTGGGGCAAGGATGGGACGACCAGAAAAAGCAAAACAACGAGAGATGCGCCCAAACGTTCATTGCTTGTTCCCGATAGGATTGGCAGGCGGCCCAAGACGAAGCATTCTAGAAGCTGCCGCAAATCACTCATTAATCTCGGTCGAGATTGCAAACCGCAAATGCCTCCAGTGCGGGAACATCACACACACATTACGTTGCGAAAAATGTGGAGAGA
The DNA here is from genome assembly GCA_035524675.1 of Candidatus Methylomirabilota bacterium. Classification (GTDB taxonomy): domain Archaea; phylum Thermoproteota; class Bathyarchaeia; order 40CM-2-53-6; family 40CM-2-53-6; genus FEN-987. Next base: position 9,084 of record DATKOK010000009.1, read on the forward strand.
AGACCGAACTCAAACCCGTGTGCCCAAAGTGTGGAATTGAAGCGAGCGGAGACAATTGCCCGTCATGCAGAGGAAAGACCGAACTTTTCACCAGACGTAGCATAGCTATCCGCGAATACCTCTCCCGTGCAGAAAAGAAATTGGCTCTCACGGTTGTCCCAGAATCAGTGAAAGGCGTAAGAGGATTAACGAATGCAACCAGGACCCCGGAACCCATCGAGAAGGGATTGATCAGAGCTAAGCACGATGTATCCGTGTTCAAGGATGGCACTATAAGATTTGACGCAACCAACGCACCGCTAACGCACTTTACTCCAGTGGAGGTACGTGTCAACTTTCAAAAGTTGATCGACCTCGGGTACAACTATGATGTGAACGAGAAACCGCTGAAATCTGACACTCAATGTTTGAGTCTCAGAGTGCACGATATTATTGTCCCTGAACAATGTGGAGACTACTTTGTCAAAGTGGCGAAGTCCCTTGACGAGATGCTTCAAACATTCTACGGAATACCGCCGTTCTACAAGGTCAAGAGTAGAGATGACATTGTAGGTCACTTGGTCGTCGGACTATCACCTCACACCTCCGTGGGCGTAATCGGTAGAATTGTAGGATTCACGCGTGCCAGCGTTTGTTTCGCTCACCCATTCTGGCATGCTGCCAAGAGAAGAGATTGTGACGGTGACGAAGACTCAGTAAGTCTCGCGCTGGACATTCTCCTTAATTTTTCGAAAAGTTTTCTTCCCTCTAGAATCGGCGGCATAATGGACGCACCGATTCTGCTCACGGTGGCGATCAAGCCCACTGAGATCGCCCGTCAAGCTTACAATTTCGAAACCGCCGAACGATTGCCCCTTAGATTCTATCAAGAAACACAGAACCGAAGCGATCCGAAACCATTAAGCGCCGTAATCGAAACAGTCAACGCTCGATTAGGCACGACGACTGTCCTCGACTCGCTGGGTTACACGTTGCCCGTCATTGACGTTAATTCTGGAAATCTAGAGAGCGCATACAAGAAGCTTGGCAGTATGCTAGACAAGGTAACTGAACAATTGAAGGTTGCAGAAACCGTTAAGGCAGTCGACGCCGCTGAAGTGGCCAGGCGCGTTCTATCCACTCACTTCATGCGAGACCTTACCGGCAACCTCAAAGCCTTTGCAGCACAGCGATTCAGATGCACAAAGTGCAACTCGAAGTTCAGGCGTGTACCACTAACGGGAGTATGTCCACGTTGTGGAGGAAAACTCTCGTTGACCGTGTACAAGGGAGGCGTGGAAAAATACTTGACCGTGGCACAAGACCTGGTTGATAAATACAACCTGGGAAATTACCACACCCAACGCCTAAGGCTACTGAAACAAGAAATCGACTCAATGTTCAAGGAAACAGAGGAGAAGAAACAACCGTCGCTAGCGCAGTTCGTGTGAGATGCGAATATGAGTCGTCAGGAAATTCTGCATCCAAAAGCGTACCTCAAATCAAAGAGAAACGTCAAGGCCGGATTGGTATCGCGCAGTAAAATACTCCGCGCCCTTGATGATAGGGCAAAGTCTGCAAAGGAGATTTCACGAGACACCTCGCTCTCCTATACATGTGTAGCCTATCATCTCACCTCGCTAAAGAGAGATCAACTCGTCCAACATTTGACAAAAACCAAACCGTTTACGTGGGGCCTTACACCATACGGACAACAAAAACTGCCAACGTAACGAAATCTGCAAACGACTAATTACACGCGAGTCCTTACTGATAGCTTGACAGACAATTCGGGGGCAGGACACAGTGCATGCTTTGGTCAAATACCTTACTGAACCTAAACTAGCCAAGCCTGTAATGGTCTGCGGTCTGCCAGGAATAGGATCAGTAGCATGGCTTGCAGTAAATCACCTCCAGAAAGAATTGAAGGCAGAACTCTTCGCAGAAGTTTACTCTCCAACCTTCTCCCCCAAAGTCTGGTTGACCGACGATGGAATTGTGAAGTTAATGAAAGGCGAGTTCTTTTTCTGGACTAATACAGAGGGTGGACCGGACCTCTTACTATTTAGCGCCAACGAGCAACCATACTCACCTGAAGGCCAGTATGAACTCGCGGACGTCGTCCTAGAACTGGCGCAGAGATTTCACGTTAAGCAGGTCATAACAATGGGCGGCATGGCTACCGATAGCTTCACTGAGCATCCTAAAGTCTACGTGGGCGCAACCGACGCGGACCTTGTTAAAGAGGTGGAAGCATTAGGCGGTGTCAAGCTTGCCGGCGGCACAATCACCGGAACAAACGGTTTAATCTTTGGTCTAGCAAAACCAAAGAACATTTCAGCAATTTGCCTACTTGCAGAAACCCCCGGATATCTTTCGCTAGATGCCAACGCGGCAAAGTCGGCACTAGAAATGTCGTCTAAACTCCTCAGAATACAATTGGATTATTCGGCGCTGGAGAAACAAGCAAGAGAGAATTCTGACGCGGTCCACAAGGCACGAGACCTGTCCCGAAACAACTTACCTCGCGACCGAGATCTATCGTACGTGAGCTAACAATTGGGTGGATAGGATGAAGGTGATGTGTAATCAGTGTGGCAGGATTCTTGACCTTATGCAATCCCAATCCTTCGCGATGGAGGAGCAAAATCAGCTGAAAACCTTCTATTTCTGCTCAAGTGATCACATGACGAGATTTGTTGAAAGAAAAAACATCAAATTGAGCAAGGATTAACTCTTGAAGAGCATTATGTCTAGCTGGACGAGTTAATTGTCGATCTCTGAAGATCTGAAGACGGCGTCGGAAATCTTTGGAGCTCTAGGAAATACTGTTCGCCTTCGTATCCTTCTCATGCTAATGGATACGAAAAAGCCGCTTCACATAACTGCAGTTGCAAGCATCCTAAAGATGGATTATGGAGGAGTCTACCGGCACGTTGAAGTTCTACGCGAGGCTGGATTGATACAAGTTTACGAGGTTGGAAGATCGCGTGTCCTCTCTCCGCTGAATATTGAGACTGCAAGAGACTTGATTGGGAAAGCTAAAAGTTTTAACAGAAAACATTGATATCATGATCGTATTATCATATGACTATGCTTTTTTTATATGAATGACATATTGTAAGAGTTAAGTAGTTGCAGCTTTCTGTGCGCAGCGTTAGTGTTTCGCATGGCGGGAGGATTACTCGGCCCGAGGCGAGTCGCTGCTGCTGGCAGTAGCATACGGTCTTTCTCGAATGCGATTGTCATTGAATTGCCAATTTCACTGATTGCCGGGCTTAGGCAATGATCGTTAGTCTCGCTGGTGGCGTAGGAGCCGCCAGGTTCCTTGAAGGACTCGTTCGAGTTGTTCCGCAGAGGGAATTAACAGTTATCGGAAATGTTGGGGACGACATGGAAATCTACGGACTTCACGTCTCACCCGATCTTGATATAGTCACATACACGTTGTCCGGCGTGGTTGACACCTCTAAAGGTTGGGGAATTCGAAACGACACGTTCTCATTCTTGTCAACATTGCGGAGATTTGGCTATGAAACATGGTTTAACATCGGAGATCAAGATCTCGCCACTCATACGTTCCGAACCGAGCAACTTCGTAAAGGTCGAAGCCTATCGCGAGTAACTGCGACAATTGCTAAACGGTTCGGGCTCAGAATTCGTCTCCTGCCTGCGACGAACGATAATTTTCAGACTTACGTTACATGCAATGGAATACAAAGACACTTCCAAGAATACATGGTTAAGCTACAAACCAAACCACGAGTGCAACGAGTGTCATTCCATGGAGCCAAGTCTGCAAAACCGGCGCATGACGTTATCCGATCCATTCGCCAGGCGCACGGAACGATCATATGCCCAAGTAACCCAATAGTCAGCATCGGAGCGATCTTAAACGTACCGCGGATTCGCAACGCGCTTCGCAATACCGCAAGCAGAATCGTGGCGGTCAGTCCCATTGTGCGAGGCAAAACGATTAAGGGACCTGCAGACAAGTTGATGAGCGCACTTGGTATCGAGCCGACCGCGGTCGGCGTTGCAGAGGTTTATCGAGATTTCCTAGACGTATTGATCCTTGATAGACAGGACAGGCGTCTGGCAAAGACAGTTGAGGGTCTCGGTATCAAGGCTGTAGTCGCCAACACGATTATGGCGACTCTCGAAGATAAGATCAGGCTGGCAAGAACTGCAGTGAGTGAATTCTCATGATGAATCGGTCCTCCTTCGCAAACATTCATGCAATCGTGCCGGTCAATGTGCCAAACATATCCAAGAAACGTCTATCAAGCCGGCTAGACGCGAATCAAAGAGCGAACCTCACGATTACAATGCTCATTAACGTTTTATCAGCGTTGAAACGGTCCAGCTCAATCGGTTCAATGACCGTTGTTTGCGCTGATAGGAAAGTGCAGGCGCTAGTCGAAAGATGTGGCGCAACGTTCCTCTGGGAGGGCAGGCGCCGAGGCCTGAATCCCGCTCTAAACTTCGCGATGAGGCAGGTTCATTCTGATTCGTCGGTTCTAATCGTTCACGCGGACCTACCCTTACTCGCTCCATACGACGTAGACAGTCTAGTCAGACACGCAGGGAATTGCTCCCTTGCACTTGCACCCTCCAAAGATGGGATGGGAACAAATGCAATCCTGATGCGATCGCCCAACATGATTCAGCTCGCATTTGGCAAACGAAGTTTCCGCAGGCACGAACTATTTGCAAGGCAGGTTAACTTACCCTATCGGGTCATCCGCATCCATGGAATAGCATTCGACATTGATGACGAGCAGGATTTAGACGAACTAGTAAAGCACTACGCAAACAGGCAGACTCGACGAGTGATGAAGGGAATTCTGGAACCAGAAGCAGTCGAAATGGCACCGATACTGGCAAGATCGCGCTAGGAATCCATATGCGCCTACCGACTTCCTTAACCATCGGATAATGCACTGAGAAACTTTAATTCCTCCCCCTACGCTCACACGGTGTGACTCCACATGTCATCAGCCAGAGAAAAAAGGCGTAAACGCGAAGCACCGATGCCAGCGGCGAGCGCAGGACTCCTCAGATTCTTCGAGGAAGACACTCCAGGGGTCAAAGTCGGTCCTGAAGTCGTCTTAATGATGTCCATCGGGCTGGTCGCGGTAAGCCTCTTCATACATCTTGTTTTCAAGTAGACATCTGACTAAAGTCCGGGAGTTTCATCTGCGTCATGGCGGGTAGGGGTCCCGCTTTGATACCGAGTTTAGTTTCAATTTGGTTGGCCAGCACATCGGTATAGCCAGTGAAGATGTAGACCCTTCGAGGATTAACGTGACTTACGAACTCAATTAATTGCTCGAAATCAGCATGACTACTAAGCGGGAAAGCTGCGCGACTTCGATATGCTTGTCTAATAGCCCAGCCTGTTGCGAATGCAAGAGACGCGTTATGCGGCAAATGATCACCATGACCGGTGGTGACGTATACGCAATCGCCATTCTTCAGTGCTCTTCTTCCTTCAGACGTCGACGAATCGAGAAACTCGAGTTTAATGCCGTTCCTATCATAGACCTCGTTTGCGTGCGCAATCGCTGGACTACAAACAACAAGCACCTTAGTATACACGTTGAAGAGGCGCACCACCTCTTGTGGCTTGCCGGAAGAGTACACTTGAAAGGTAGGCACTTTCTTCCTTTTGATCTCGGTCATTGTCCATCTGATGATGTCCGCATACATCGTGTTTCTACGTGGAAACGTATATGACGGATGACCGTACGTGCCCTCGATGATCAAGTAGTCACAGGATTTTCCCTCGGCTGCTCGTGTTGTCAGGGTGTCAACGCAGTTGATGTCGCCCGTGTAGATTGCCCTGAACTTAGGTGTCTCCACGTCAAATTGACATGAACCAAGCATGTGTCCAGCATTTAGGGCCGTTACTCTGGCGTCGCCGATCTCCACCGATTCTCCAATTCGGAGCGTCTGCACCTTTTTCACTTCGCGTTTTCTAAGAGCTTGATGTATTTGCAGGGTCTCAAATGTGGAAAATTTCTTCGCTGATGTGCTGAAGCCATACGTGTGATCTGAATGCGCGTGTGTGATGAATATGTTCCACTCGGCGTGGAGCCGTCTTCCTGGCGTTGGATCGAATAGCAAGCGGGCCTTGCCGGTGTCTACAAGTATACCGTTGGCCCAGCCGATCTTATCCAACTGATCTCGCACTCAACGGGAAATTACTTCAGAAGCGTCTGATGCATATTGACCGAATCGGATTTCTCTCAGTTCATCTTTGGTGAGTCTACGTTTTTCGATCTTTGAGGGGTCCGATGCAACAAGGCTGCTGTTTCCGAGAGGGTCTTCTATGATTATGGTGAAATGGGGTTCTGAATCTCTCGCCTTACGGATTTCCCCAAGTATCTTCTGGCCAAGTTTGACGTGTTCCGCATCTGCAGAACTTAACATGAAAGTTAGTGCGTCTTCCACCTTTGCCAACACACCTTCAACATTCGTGATGAACCCTTCACTGTTCGGGCCAGGCGTGATCGTTGCGCCGAATTCCGGGATGCTGACGGTGGCGGTGCCTGATTTAATGACTTTAATGTCGAGATTTGCAAGCGAATCTATCTTGGCTCTAACACGGATCGGTTCTCGCTTTTCCAAAGACAATACGTCAGTATGCTTGTAACCGCACTTGGAACATCTTATAGTGTTGAATAATACAGTCCCGAAATGTTCAACATTGTATTCTGTTTGACTAA
>DATKOK010000010.1:0-5363 GCA_035524675.1 Candidatus Methylomirabilota bacterium
TCAGATGGTGACGCTCTCCGACCGAATCGCCAGCTTACACGTCTCCCCCATCCGTCGCGTCACGGCACTATTCGCTGAAGCAAGCCAAAAGAAAGAACTAATCTCGTTCGGAGGTGGCGGGCCGAGCCTTCCACCACCGCCCGAAGTTAGCGAAGAGATTATTCGAAAAGTGCGGGAGGACCCGCAAGGGAGTACCGCCTACACTGGAACACGCGGCTTTCTAGAGTTGAGGAAACTAATCGCTGAAGATTGGATGAAGCACGATAACGAAGTGTACAAGCCCGAGAGTGAGATAATCCTCACCGACGGGGCAACAGAAGCAATCTTCTGCGCCTTCCTATCCATATTCAACAAGAATGACGAGGTTGTCCTCACAAACCCAACGTACCTCGGCTACCTGGAAGCTTTCCAGCTCGCTGGAGCCCGCGCGAAATGGCTTCCAGTCAAAGTGGAAGACGGATACCAGCCGAGTCTGGAAGTTCTGAAGAGTGTTATTACGAAGAGAACGAAGGCTGTGGTTCTGCTAAGCCCAGACAACCCAACCGGGAGAATTATTCGGGAAGACTTCATCAAAGGCCTGCTTGATCTAGCGAAGGATTATGACTTTTGGGTCGTCAACGACTCAACGTATCGTGACATCGTGTTCGACAAGCCACAACCTAAAATCAGCTCTCTCCCTGGAGCACACGAACGAGTCCTCTCAGTCGGAAGCTTCTCGAAAGAAGCGTCGGTGCCTGGGTTGAGACTGGGATACGCGCTGGGACCTTCGGAGATGATCGACGGTATCGAGAAAGTGAAACAGTACACGACGCTTGCACCAAACATCCTCAGTCAGTACGCGGTGCTGCCTTTTCTGAGGAACGGTGTGAAGGAGAGGTACCTTCGTGATTATGTGCTCCCCATCTACAAGAAACGGCGGGACGTGATGGAGGAAGCCATCAGAAAGTATTTGCCCGAGGCGGGTATCGTCAGGCCGGACGGCGCATTCTACTTCTTCGTTGACTTGCGCCATTACTTGCAGGCCATGGACAGGGACGAACAGGACTTGTGCAACCGGTTACTTACTCGAAAAGGCGTCATAGTCATCCCGGGGTCATACTTCGGAGACAAAGGAGTGGGGCATGTCAGATTCACATTCGTAAGCGAACCTGAAGATCGAATTAGGTTGGGTGTTCAACGGATCGGCGAGTACGTCTTCTCATACACGTTCTCTATGGATTGAACTGGTCGAATTCTCTATACTCGAAAGCTTCCAGTTTGAATCTCGGGAACAAGTACTGAAAGCTATATTCTAGTGCTTAATCTATATGCATTTGTGCTTAGCTTGGAAGCTAGGAAAGTACAGCGAGTCGGATATTCCACCCTAACAGTATCACTGCCACGAGAATGGGTTGAGGATGTCAAGCTCAAAGCAGGCGACATTGTTTCCATAAAACGAGAGGATGACGGCTCCCTCAAACTCATCCCTGGCACAGAGCACAAGAGCGAAGAAATCAAGAACTGCGTAGTGAACGCAGACCTCTGCAACTCAAACAACATACTTACCCGAGTGATCACAGCAAATTACATTCTTGGACACGACACCATCCAGATCGCAGCCAAGGACGAATTGAAGAGGCATCATCTCGAAGAGATACGTGCCACGACACAACGGCTAACCGGATTAAGCATCGTGGAACAGACGCTGCGTCAGGTGACGCTCCAGAGCTTCGTTGATCCAACGCGATTCCCAATCTACGGATTGATGCGCCGCCTCCACATCATACTCTCCTCAATGCTTGAAGTTTCCATCAAGGCTTTAGTTGAACGTCGACCAGACCTTGCCGCCGAAGTTGGCCACATGGAGGAAGAGTCTGACAGAATCTACTGGCTAATCGTTCGCCAACTGCTCCTTGCGATCAGGGACAGAAGCGTCGGGACCAGGATCGGTATTGAATCACCCCTCCACATACCAGGCAACAGGGTTATCGCAAAGACCCTCGAGGAGATGGCGGATTCAGCCGAGAACATCGCGAACGAAGTTATCGCGTTGAAGGAAAAGGAAACTGTAAGCGACTCAATACTCAACGATATAGCCAAGTACGCGAATGAAGTGACGAAGACCGCAGAACTCAGCATGAAAGCCCTGCTGACCTCAGACATCCAAATCTCCAACGATTCTGTAGAGCGAGTGCAGACGTCCGAAAACGAAGAACGACGTCTCACACAGAAAGTATTAACCTACGTCAAGGACGTAAACGCTGCAGTCGGCCTCAGAACCATCGTCCTGAACCTCGGCCAGATAAACAAGTACTGCAGGATAATCGGAGAAGTAACAATCAACCGCATCCTCGAAAAACCTACGGACATATGCGACTACGTTCCCCTGGCTGAAATGAAAGCCGCGTAGTCAATTACCTTTTCAAATTTCTTCCGATCATGATGAGGTCGGAATGTACCTCATAGTCCAGTGCCTTGAAGAACGCTAAAGACTGTTCATTCGTTTTGTAGATCTGCGCGTTCACCTTCAACGCACCTTTTTCGGCGAGCCGTCGCTCAAGCTCCCTGACCAGAGCCTTCCCAATTCCGGACCTTCGCTGACCGGACCGCACAGCCAAATGGTTGATCCAACCACGCCTGCCATCCCACGCGCCGAGCACCACTCCTAGAATTTGTCGGTTATTTTCGGCGACGAGGAAGAGTTCTGGGTCCCGCTGAAGTTTCAGCTTAATTCCCTCAAGGTCGTCGCCGGGCCTGAGTATGATGCCGGCTTCTTTCCAGAGTTCCACCACTTCCTCGTAGTCGCCTAACTGGAACTCTCGAATCTTCAATCTTAATCCGCAACTAGAATGGATTACGAGGGCATAAGCCCTCCCTTCCAGTCGGTTATTTCTTATTGGTTCGACCATCGCATTAGGTTGTTATCATAGTCCTTGCAACTATACGCCACGGCTAGTTGCTGAATTAGCAATTGAGGGATTTCGTGAATTGACCGGGCTCGTCGAGTTGAATGCGGAAACGTTCAAGCATGCACTCACTTCTAAGATCCCCCTTGGCGTGGATTTCTACGCGGACTGGTGCGTCCCCTGCAAAGCCGCCGACGCCATCATCGAGAAGCTGGCTGAAGAGTACCATGGAAAAATGACGTTCGCCCGCGTCAACGTTGACGTGAATCGCGAAATCCCTGACATGTATGAGCTCATGAGTATCCCAGCCTTACTGATCTTCTCGAATGGCGAAGTGGTCAAGAGGTTCGTGGGGGTTAAGAAGATCAAGGGATCCAAGCGCGCTATTACGCGCCTGCTCAAGTCGCCCTAAGGCAATGGCGTACGCTACTTCTTAGCGAGACTAGGGTGCACCATCTTCTTCGGATCTACAACTCGATCGAATTCCGCCTCAGTAACGTAGCCAAGTTTCACGGCTGCCTGCTTGAGCGTCAAATCGTTAATCAGGGCGTAATGCGCCACCTCTGACGCCTTGTCATAACCAATTATCGGACTCAGCGCCGTCACTAGCATCAATGAGCGGTCTAGGAAGTAGGTGATCTGGTTCATGTTGGGCTGCATGCCTTCGACCAGAAACTTTCTGAAGTTGTTGCAGCCATCAGTCATCAGGCGAATCGAGTGCATTATGTTGCGGATCATGAGCGGCTTGTACACGTTCATCTCCAAATCCCCCCCGCCCCCGCCTAAGGTTACTGCCATGTCGTTAGCCATGACCTGCAGTGCGATCATTGTCAACGCCTCACACTGCGTCGGGTTCACTTTACCGGGCATAATGGACGAACCCGGTTCGTTGGCTGGGATATCGAGCTCATGAAAACCGCACCGTGGTCCACAGCTTAAGATGCGAATATCGTTGGCAATCTTGAACAGGGAAGTCGCTAAAGTCCTCAACGTGCCACTCAGCTGGACGAGCGCGTCATGAGCTCCCTGCACCGTGAACTTATTCGGAGCCGTGATGAACGGTAACTCAGTCAATTTCGCAATCTCAGCAGCCACTTCCACATCGAATCCTGGCGGAGCATTAATCCCCGTTCCGACTGCTGTTCCGCCGAGTGATAATCGATAAACTTGTTTCAGGCTGTCTTCTAAGCGGTTGAGATTGTCGTCTAGCATTCCAACGTAGCCGGAAAATTCCTGTCCGAGGGTTACAGGGGTGGCGTCCTGCATATGCGTACGACCGATCTTTACAATCTCGTCCCATTGAGCGGATTTCGCTTTGAGAGAGTCACGTAATTCTTCCACGGCGGCCATAAGCTGTTCTTTCACGCCTTTGGCCGCTGCAATGTACATCGCGGAAGGAAACGAGTCATTGGAGGACTGTGACATGTTCACGTGGTCGTTAGGGTGAACGGGATTTTTGCTGCCGATCGGCTTTCCAGCCAATTGAGAGCAGCGGTTCGAAATAACCTCGTTCACGTTCATGTTGAATTGAGTGCCGCTGCCCGTCATCCAGACGTGCAACGGAAACTGATCATTATGCTTCCCCTCAAGGATCTCATCACACACCTCAACAATCAAATCGCGATGTTCCTCCTTGAGAAAGCCCATTTGAGCATTAGCGTTGGCTGAGGCCATTTTCAGAATAGCATATGCCTCAATCATCTCTCGAGGAATCAAATCGTCACCGATGCTAAAGTGCTCGAGGGAACGTTGCGTTTGGGCTCCCCACAACTTATCGGCCGGAACCTTAACCTCACCTAAACTATCCGTCTCCGTACGAAACTCGTTCTGCTGATCCGCAGCTGGCTGAGGCATAGAATTCACTTGATCTCTGATGCCACTGAATCAAAATAAGAGTGTAATGGTGAACAAAGTGGGCCGCAACGATCTAGACAGCTATAGCCAACAGGTGAGTTCCCAGTGGATACGAAATCTACCGACATCACTGAGTAGAAGTCTGTTGCGACTTCTGAGCCTCGAACTTTTGCTTGTATTCTTGATACAGTAGTTTGTAAAGTTCGTATTTTTGCATGTATGCTTCAGCTTGTATCTTGTAGAACTGTTTCCCCCAAGTGGACCGCTGGGGTTCCCATGTGGGATCTTCTCCTGCGCGCCATGCCTCTTTGGATAGTAGCAGAGATACGAATTGATCTGCTTCCTCTTCGGACGGCGAGTGCACGTCGAGACCTCCAAGTCGTCCAAAGTTGCATGTTGTATTCTTCTAGTGAAGGTAGCGTATGCCGACAGGTCCCTTGTCGATGACGGTCATTATCCCCTTCAGATTGGCCAGGGTCTCATCAAGCTCTAAGTTGGTGGTATAAACCGCTTCATACTGTCGCCTAATACCCGACGGCGACCAATGTTGAGCTTGCCCTCGCATTGTCAGCCGATTTTAAGATTCAAGTCTCGGTAGATGACGTTGATGATGGGTTAACATGG
>DATKOK010000011.1:0-18563 GCA_035524675.1 Candidatus Methylomirabilota bacterium
TACAGACAGGATTGGGTGCTCCTAAGAAGACTTCGAAAAGCAAGATTCCAGTCCAGCCTCTCAAACTATCAGAGTCCAGCATCGAATTTGCTCAGCAAATCAAGGAAGGAATCCCTGAAGTCGACAAGGGTTGGTTGCACATAGATGATAACTGGGGCATAATGCTCCAGTACAACGACGAGAAAGCGATCCTCAACTTCTCTCGTACGAGAATGGCTCTCTGGGTCAGCGCACGTGAATCAACCTTTATCATCCCTATAACGACGGGGATAGCCTCCGAATCATTCTACAAACAGTACTTGGCAGTTAACGACGGAATAATCGACTTCAGAAGTGAAGAAAAGAGCGGACAAGTAGAGCATTTTGTCAGGGTTAGACTGATGCGTCGAAAGAAACATGATTCTCGCTGGCATAAGCTACAGATACTCGACAATGGTGAAGTTGCACTAGCTGACTGACCCGATATTTCTTGAAGTTATCGGGTACGCCGACCTTGCATCGTTATTCATGGCCTTGTAAGGTTGACTTCTCTTTGCAATCGATCTAGCCATTCTGACACTAATGCGTTGAAAACCTGAGGTTGTTCGATTTGCAGGTTGTGGCCTGCACTGTCTAGGACTGCGAATGTTGCTCTGGGGTAATTTTCGATAATCTTCCAGGCGTCCTTGTAACCCACTGATGTGTCTTGCCTTCCAGCGACCAACAAAACTGGCTTGCCAAACGGTTCAGGTGTCGAGTCCACATCAAACGACAATCCATATCCGTTCCTTCCGATCTGCTCAAGGTAGGCTGTGTCGGCAACTCTTAGGCCGACTAAAATTTCGTCACGGAATCGCTCCCAGTTCTCGCGAGTTTGGATTACTGCCATAGATGCGAATTCGTTGGCGTCCGACGGGTCAATGTCGGCCATCAATTTTCGATCCTCCGCAATGATTGTTTTCGCAGGAAGACTTCGTTCTTGCGGGGTGGGGAGAATTAGCGGGCAGATTAGCAGGAGACCATCAGCAGAATCTCGTCTTCTGATGATCAGCCCCCGTGCCAAGTATCCCCCGTAAGACTCTCCTACGACCAGAAAACTCTGATGAGGGATTAAGTGATCGACGAAGGAGAGTACGACTTCAAGAACCTTGTCCGAGCAATCGATCCACGGCTCACCCTTCGTTCTACCCATCCCGGGCAAATCAAAGTAGATCCTCTTCCATCCTGTTCTACGCGCGAATATTGGCTCCATGCAGCCTTTCATTAACCTGTGATCTGGACAGAACCCATGTATCATCAGAACCGGCTTACCCTCGCCGTATGTTTCGTAGTATACTCTCACGTTACCTAAATCACAAAACACAGCGATCCAACAATGCCGCGTTAAGCGTTCGCTAATAAGTCGACCGGCTTGAATAACCGCTATCAATCGTCACATCGGCAACCTCCGTGCCAAGCTTGGGGATCAGACTACTCACTGACTGCATAAACTAAGTTAAAATGGACTTAACCGAACATACCAGAACAGATCCGAACAGCACTGAACATGCCCGAACAAGACCAAACAAACCAGAATGCACCAATCAGACTCCTGAACCCTAGCAAAGACTCGTCGTTTAACGCCGCGAAAAATGTCGCATAAGACACAAAATACGGCACAAATAGCGCACTAAATCGTCCACAAACGCATCACAAACCATCACTTGTTTACCCAGCCCAAATCTACGGCTGATTTGACCGTTGATTCAGCGATACCAAGCCTTTTGTTTCGTATTTGTGGCTATTTTGTGGATCGGTTTGCGTCTGATCTGTGCTCATGTGTGGTCAGAGTGCGTCTGGTGCTAGAGCTTAGCGCGGCTAGGTTAGAGTTTCGCCTTTTGCTTCAACTTGTCAACGAAGCGGGACCGGTCAACGATTGCTCGGGAGTGCCAGCCTTCGCACACCTTCTCCTTTTCATCCCAGGCCTCGACTCTAAACTTGAGCCGCCTCCCGTTTACCTCGACGAGTTCTGCCTTGGCTTTAACGGTCATGCCGACTGGGGTTGCAGCGAGATGTTTCACACTGACCTCTATCCCTACGCTCGTCTGATCATCGTTTAGGTGCTTTTCAACCGCGATTACGCATGCGTTCTCTGCCAGTCCTATCAATGTGGGTGTTGAGTAGGCGTCAACTAGTCCGCTTCTCCACCTTGCTGCAGTATCCTGGTCGGTTACTGTATGTTCGGTTTCGCCTATTAGTCCCACTTTCACTTCGCTTGACATGTCGTTTCCTACTCTGGCTCTGCTTAATTCACCTTCCCCCGTGCCTTTAGGAAATTGACCGTTATCTTCATTCGGGTGGCTATTTCAATCGGAAGGTTGGCGCGATTATGGTGAAGCCGACTGAGACTGCTCCTCGCGGGGTAGCTGAGGTTTTGATGTTAGGCGGCTATCTGCCCGACTTCGAGTTGACTCTTAGGCTGGGTAGGGAGATTCAGAATGAGTGGATGAACGCGTACCAGGACGTGCAGATCAGTAACACGTTCAAGAAGATTCTGAGGATGAACTTACGACTGCCCATGCCGTCAGACGCTTAGTTATTGATCATATTCTCTTTGACTTTGCCAGTTCGGATTGGTAGATGGCGTAATCGTCTTTTGAGAAGCACACGAACGTCACCTTCTCAATTCCGGTTAGCGATTCGAGAAGATTGGTTACTGTTGTAACTGCTATCGCGGCGGCGCGGTTTATTGGAAACCCATATGCTCCGGTGCTAATTGAGGGAAATGCGATCGTCCTTAGCTGATTCTGTGCTGCCAGGGTCATTGAGCTCATGTAACAATTGCGCAGCAGTTCGTCCTCTTTGTAGTCAGCGCCCCTCCAGACTGGCCCTACTGTGTGAATGATGTATTTCGCGGGGAGGTTGTACCCTTTCGTGATTCGTGCCTCTCCGGTTGGACATCCGCCTAACCGTCGACATTCTTCGAGCAGTTGCGGGCCTGCTGCTCGATGAATCGCTCCGTCGACCCCGCCTCCGCCAAGGAGGCTACTGTTAGCGGCGTTGACGATTGCGCCAACCTTCTGCCGAGTAATATCACCTAACGCCAGCTCGATTCTACCGGTCATATGACTCGCCTGAACTAGTCTTCGGAGTGGGCTGGCTGGTTGAAAACGTTTGATGATCTGAATCCGGAGGTCACGCGCGAACTTGAAAGCGCAAAGTACAGGATACTACCCAGAACTCCAATCGCGATTACGCTTCCTAGAAAGACGCCGGCCAGTCCGATGAGAAAGGGCATGCCAAGCAGGAAGCTCAGGTAGGTGCCCACAATGAGCGTTACGATAATGACCTCTGAGACTACCCCTACAAGCGCGGTTGCACGTTTTCGTTTGCGGCCGACCTTCCATGCAATTAGGGTGGCGAGGAAGTTAGCTGCTGCCCCCCCGATCATATCAACAGGTCCGAGGCCGCCGAAGAAATTGGCTACGAACGCCCCTAAGCTTAATCCAACTATCGCGGGCCAGCCGAAGAGCATCGATAACGGGAGCAAAGCATCCGCCAGTCTAATCTGAAACACTTGAAAGCTGATTGGGGCGAGAAAAACTACGCCAACCGCGTACAACGCGGCGAAAACAGCCGTTAGGGTCATGTGGATTGCGTTCTTACTCTTCAAACGTTTACCTCCCGACACCGGGGTTTCTCTGGCGCAACGGGTGGGAGGATCCACTCACGCGCCTAAAGCTGAAACAGGACGTGTAAGGAACTTAAACTTGTTCGTTTACGAAGGGTGAAAATTAGAAGGGTATGGGCGGACCCAGGACCGCCTCATCAGTTCACGACTCAGCACGGCCCAAAAGTTTTCTGCTACGCTCAGCAGCCTTCTTCCCATGCTCAGCAATTTTCTCCCTGGTCTTAGAATTACCCAGGACCGCAGCAATAACCGCCCCAGCTGCGAAAGAAGCCACTGCAACAGCGAAACTTCGCCTAGAATCTCCATTCAACAATTCTCAACCTCCCGTGTGTTTTCGATCTACTAATCGTGAAGCCTTGTGGAGTATATTAGTGTACCGTAAATGAAACACTAATATACCAATAAAGCTGTATGGATGCCCATGACAGAACGAGCGGTTTGGACATGGACGAACTCCCAACTAACCGTGTCGAACGTCCGCCATGTCCTTTCGCTTGTCTGTGGCCAAATCGAGGTGAATGTCTTTTGGTAAAATGCATGAAGTGCGGAGGCGACGTGATGGGTCCAGCTAAGGAATGGGACATGCACCCGAAGGATGGGCGAGGACCAGCCCTACACATTAAACACTATTCATGTCCGTCTTGTGGAAAGAAATTCCGTCAGGCTACAAAACTCGCGGGTGCTTAAACAGAGTAGGGTAAATTCCCTACCCTCCCTTTATTTTGTTACGCACGTACGCCCTGGTTCATTTGCCTTTGAACTTGGGTGGCCGCTTTTCCTGGAATGCTCGTATGCCTTCTACGTAGTCCGCGCTGTCGTACACTTTCCGGCGTCGCGATTGAAGTTTCTCTGCGGTTTCTGCGTCGATGGAGTGCCCTTTGGAGAGCAAGTGAAATTGCTCTTTGAAGGCACTCACGGCAAGGGGAGCATTTTGAATGATCTGATTGGCAATCTCACGCGTATACCGCTCAAGCTCGGCAGAGGCAACTAGATGATTCAATATGCCTGCTGCTAATGCTTCGGTAGCATTGATTGGAGCTGCGGTGAAGAACATCTCCTTGGCCTTATTGAGCCCAACCATGTTGATGAAGTGTATCATCCCGGATGTTGTGTACGGTATTCCAAGCTTTGCCGGCGTGAGGGCGAAGGACGCGGTCTCGCAACCAATCAGTATGTCGCAGGTGAATGCTAGGTCGCATGCTCCTCCCCAAACGCTACCTTCGATCATTGCAATAACCGGGTTAGGATAGTTTTGTACGCGTCGTAGTAGAAGTTCGAAGGGTGCTTCGTATGGAAGTGGATCCCTGCCTGGCTTACTTAGCTCGTTAACGTCATATCCGGATGACCACACTTTAACGCCCGGCTTTGCGCGCAGTATTACTACTCGTATACCCGATTCCTCGAACCTATCGAGTCCATTGCATAGCTGGCCGATGAGAGGAGCACTTAGGCAGTTCCGTTTTTCTGGATGGTTTAGGATGATTGTGCCAATTGGCCCGTCAGTTTCACTCAGAACAAGGGACAAGTGAGCATCCTCCGATTATTACCCGACAGCCTTCCTGAGCTCCTCAATTGACGTATCGTCATCTATGGTCGAGTAGTCGCCGAGTGGTTTGCCTGCGACCAGGGATTTTATCACGCGACGCATTATTTTGCCGCTACGAGTCTTGGGCAGTTTGGTGACAAAGTAAATGTCACTGACGATCACAATCGGTCCTAACGTTTTTCGAACTAGTTTCCTCAGTTCATCTTTCAATGCTTCGCTTGGAATAACTCCGCCCTTCAAGATGACAAATGCACATGCAGTCTCCCCTCGGAGCTCGTCAGGTCGACCTATCACGGCTGTTTCTGCAATACTCGGATGCTGAAGTAGAGCGCTCTCAATTTCGATGGTCCCAATTCTGTGGGCGGAGATCTTTATGACTTCATCAACTCTTCCCAGGAACCAGAGGTATCCGTCTTCGTCCATCATTGCAGCGTCTCCTGTAGTGTAGACGCCCGGGATTTTGTTCCAGTAGTTTTCAATGTATCGAGGGTGATCGTGCCAGAGGCTCGGCGTTAGGCCTGGGAATGGTTTCCTCACTACAAAGGTACCCTCTACTCCAGGCTTTACGGGGGTGCCCTGCTCATCGACGATCATTGCGTCTACGCCTGGTACGGGGATAGTGGCTGATCCAGGTTTGATTGGTAGCAGTGAGATTCCGTAGGGGTTTGCCACTAGCGGTCCGCTAGTTTCGGTCTGCCACATGTGGTCAATAACCGGGATTCGATCCTCGAAGACAGTTTTTTGTAGCCATTCCCAGGCGGGTGGGTTCAATACTTCGCCGGCGCATGCGACCATTTTCATTGTGCTTAGGTTGTGCTTTTTCGGATATTCATCGCCATATTTCATTAAACTGCGGGCGCCAGTTGGGGATATCCAGAGTTTGGTAACGTGATTCTTCTCGATTATGCGCCACCAAATGTCCGGCGTCGGATAGTCAGGTAATCCTTCATACATTACAGTCGTGCAGCCGAAGAGAAGCGGTGCGTACACTACATAGCTGTGGCCGACGATCCACCCTACATCTGATGTAGACCACCAAACGTCATCAGGTCGCATGTCATAGATCCACTTACCCATGGAGTAGATGTAGACCTGATAGCTTCCGTGCGGTTGGACGGTACCTTTTGGTTTTGCCATCGTTCCTGAAGTATAGAGAATGAATGCCAGTTCGTCTGCTCGCATCTTCTCTACTCCCGCTTCTTGACCGCGAGCAACTGCTTCTTCCCATGAAATGTCTCTTCCAGGCGTCATCGGGGGACTTTGGTTCCCTCGTTTCAATACGATAACGTTCTTGATTTCCTTGCCCGAGCTCTTTAGTGCCTCGTCCATAATCTCTTTGAGTTTGATCTGGCCTCCGCGGCGATAACCGACGTCTGCAGTCACTACAGCTTTGGAGCCAGCATCTTCGATTCGGTCTGCGATTGCGCCATATCCGAATCCTCCGAAGATTACTGAGTGGATTGCGCCGATCTTCGTAGTCGCGAGCATCGCTATAGCCGCCTCGGGAACCATGGGCATGTAGATGGTGACTCTGTCGCCCCTTCCGATGCCCGCTGCTTTCAGCGCGTTCGCGAATTTTCCGACTTCTCGATAGAGTTGGTCGTAGGTTATTGTGCGGGTTGGGAAACCCTCACCGTTTTCCCAAATTACGGCTGGTCGATTACCCCTCCCTTTCTGGAGGTTTGCGTCCAGGCAGTTGTACGCGAGGTTTGTGAGTCCTCCTTTGAACCAGGTGAAATCGGGAGGGTTCCATTCGAGAACCTTATCCCACTTCTTGAACCAGTGAAGTTCTCCTGCGATTTCCCCCCAGAAGTTTTCCGGGTCTTCAAGAGCGCGCCTTAGCATCGATTGCAGTTTGGGCGGATACTGTACCTTGCCATCTTTCAAATTTGAAGCCAAGTTGCACACTGCTTTTCTTTGACTAGTTCAGGTGGTAAAGTCCCGGAGTGAAATAACGTCTAAGTATGTACTGAATTTATGGTATAATGCGAGAAGAATCTCAGATTGGAGGAGCGGTTTGCCTCTGTTCTGCTCGGTCCAGGCCATACCATTCGAGAAACGATTTGGATGGGGGATGATCTTCATAGAGTCGTTGTCGCATCGATTCGAGCGTGTTGGGTTTTTGTCCGAGATATTCTGCTGCAGTGATGACTCTGTGATCCGTTTCGCTGCCTGCCTGCCGTATTGGTTGGATTTCTTCGGTCCATTTCTCTGAGCGGAGGGCGTGATGTTCGAAGATCACGGTCGGCACGTTGCGGGCGATCTTGACGGCGTTGGCGACGCCTTGTTGGATTGCTTCCGTGCCCACTTTCACCTTTTCGAGATAGAATGGTGGTCCACCGAGGAGAAGTAAATCTGGTTTCTGCTTTAGTATTGCGGTCGTGGTTCGTTTTGACATTGGACCCTGAACATCTGACGCGTGCATGATTTTCTTGTGTTCTGATTCAATGGTTGTCATCAGTACCCACCCGAGGCCCGAGGTTTCTTCGCCGTGCGGAACTGGCTCAGACATTCGTACAATCGTTTTTCCGAATTCGAACTTGGCTCCGTCAGCAACTTGGCATGTGCTTCCGATCGTTTTTAGGAATCGTTGGAACATCCAGCCTCGTTTGCGTTGGGCGAGGTTTATCGAGTCGCGAATGCTTTTGAGAATTACAGTCTTGTTGCTGTAGATTTGCTCCGCTTCCTGAGTACTGCAACCCAGCCAGACGGTCTCGGTGTAGTTGGGTGTGTGATGGTCGTTGTGGTAATGAGAAGTGATAATGACCTGGGATTTTGACGCGTATTCCTTGATCCTAGCGCGGCATACGGCTCGTGCTTGATATTCCATGGGGTGCGGTTTCTTCCCAAACCGTGGTCCTAATGCAACGCCTGCATCGATCAGGATTCGTACGTCTGGAGTTTCGACGAAGGTGCACATTGATCTGACGCCGAGGCTTTCAAAGCCTATGGGAACTACAGTAATCGACTATGTTCTCTCCAAGGACTAGATATGCAAATTAGCAAGTCTCTAATGAAATTAGGTAGCGGGCGATGACGAGTCTGGCCCAATTGATTTCTGAATGAAATGGATCTTGAGTATCGAGCCCGCGCTTACTGACATATTACGATAGAGGTGACGGGAGTGGAAATGTTGGGTTTTTGGTTAGGGATAGGCTCTATCCAGGCATGATCCAGAATACGTTCCCGTCCGGATCCTTGAGCATGGCGTAGCTACCCCATTCTTCTTTTGTTGGTTTGACTGTGAATTCCACGCCTTTCTTGCTAAGTTCAGCGTAGGTTTCATCAAGGTTGTTGACCCGAAAGGCAATTCCGGTATTGCCGGGCTCGAGCGCGTTTCCTTCGAACGGCTCACACAGATGTATCACTACATCAGAACCTTTCGGTGCCACCGTTACCCAGTGGCCTTCCTTAGATCGTATCTCTAAACCTAACTTGTCACGGTACCATTCCGCTGATTTTTCAGCCTTTGAAACTACAATTGCCACATCGATAATTGATTGAATCATTATCAATCCACTGATACTCATGAGGTAACGACGTAATTTAAAGCATGATATGTCATGTGTGCGCTGATGCCTATGCGCCAGTTTAGGACCGGCAAGATTCCGACTGACATACTGATTCGCACAGTGCTTCGATATAGAGGACGAAGGGATCCTTCAGTCATCCTCGGCTCCTCGATTGGCGAAGACGCTGCCCTAATCTCTTTTGGGAATAAGGTTCTGGTCTTTACTACAGACCCGGTCACTGGAACAGCTTCAGATATTGGCTGGCTTTCGGTTCACATAAACGCAAACGATGTTGCGTGTAGAGGTGCAAGGCCGCGTTGGTTCCTGTGCGATTTGCTCCTGCCTGAAAGGTCCAATGCAAGGACCGTGGAGTTGATAATGAAACGTGTGGACGCTGCAGCAAGAGAACTTGGCGTGGCCGTCGTTGGAGGACATACCGAAGTGACTCCGGGCCTTAAGAGGCCTATCGTGGTTGGGTACATGGTAGGCGTCGTCGGTAAGGAGAAGTTTGTCACATCTAGTGGCGCTCGTCCTAATCAAGACTTGATTCTAACCAAGTCTGTAGGCATCGAGGGCACTGCCCTACTCGCAATGGATTTCCCTCGCAGATTGAAAGGTGACGATAAGCTTCTCGCCCGAGCAAGGAGTATGCGACATTCGATCAGTATCGTTGAGGACGCGATGGTTGCAGTTGGCGTCGGCGGAGTTCACGCTATGCACGATCCCACAGAAGGAGGAGTTCTGCAGGGAATATGGGAAATTGCAGAAGCATCCAACTTGGGATTCGTGGTCGACGAGTCGAAAATTACTATTCGGAATGAGACTAAGCTGATTTGCGCGATGCTTCATGTCGATCCTTTGCGACTGATGAGTTCTGGTTGCTTACTCATCGCAGCAGATAATCGAAAGAGCAGCCGCATAGTACGCCGTTTGGAACAGAGAGGAATCGAAGCTCAGATCATAGGAAGATTCACGGACCGTAAGAAAGGAAGAAAACTCGTGAGATTAGATGGATCGACAACGGAGATCAGAGCATCAGAACGTGACGAGCTCTATCGCGTGATTGAAACGCAAGGAAGCTGATTTTCACACATTCACTCTGGCCCAGCCAAATATGGACACCAGGTAGCTGTAACTGACTGATTTCTCGACTCAACACGGCAGCATGAGCATTTTCACTTGGCTCTCTTGCTTTTATCTCGTCATACAACAAAAGCACATAAGATTGAGGTAATCTAAGCTTGTCGAGAGTAGGGGCTCTCGTTCAATTGTCATCAGACATCGTAGACGAAACGTTAGGCGGACCTACGGTATTCAAAGACGAGACACCCCTATCACTGGAGTATATGCCGCCGCGACTACTGCATCGCGACGCACAGATACGCTTTCTCACCCAGCTCTTCCGATTTTCCATCGACAGCCCATTCTCAACTAGTCAACGTGTACTTATCACCGGGGATGTTGGAACCGGAAAGACGGTACTCTGCCAGCGTTTCGGAGCTGACCTTGTTAGAGCCGCTAAGAATCGGAAAATCAACCTTCAGTATGTGCACGTAAACTGTCGCGAGGCAAAAGGCAGCCTCTTCATGATCGTAAAACGCGTTCTAACCCAGTTCGAGCCCGAATTTCCAAAGCGTGGCTTCGCACCCGAAGAACTTCTGCACACACTGATGGACATGCTTGACGATAAGAACATGCACTTGATACTTGCACTGGACGAACTTGAACATCTCATTAGAACAGAAGGGCCCAACCCCATTTACAACCTTACACGTATCCAGGAGGAGCGCGTCGGCAAACCGATCCGTCTCTCACTCATTTGCATCCTCCGTGAGCAGGAATATCTCCAAAAGCTCGACAGAAGCACTACCGACACTCTTCAACGGAACATCATCAAACTGGACAAATATGATGCTTCTCAATTAACCACAATTCTCATAGACCGAGTTGAACTTGCATTCAAGGAGAATACAGTATCTGATGAAACCCTTCAGCTCGTCGCCGATATAGGAGACCAGAGTGGAGACGCACGATACGCAATCGAACTTCTATGGCGTGCTGGCAAATATGCAGATTCTGAAGCTTCGAAACGCGTTTCCACCGATCATGTTCGAAGAGCCGCGGGAAGCGTATATCCAACATTACGAGGCGAGTACATCACTGCCCTATCCCCGCATGAAAAATACATGTTATTGGCGCTGGCTCGAGTTCTAGGAGAATCTCAAGAGGCATACGCAAGTATTGGCGTAGTGGAGCGCGAATACAAAGCAGTCTGCGAAGAATATGGCGATGAACCTAGAAAACATACTCAGATCTGGAAATACGCTCGAGGTTTAGGAGCAATCGGGATAATAGCTGCTTCCAAATCTGGTGAAGGAGTGCGTGGAAAGACGACTCTGCTAGGCTTGCAAAGCATCCCTGCTTCAACTATGCGTGAACAGTTGGAAAAAGCTCTAACGTCAACTCGTAAGAGGCACCATAAAAGTTAGGGTCAGTTATCGAGAGCACAATAGCTATCTCCCATAACTCCTCTTGTTATTTCGAGCATGCATGCGCCGCTTTTCAATGGTAGATATTACAAGGAAGAAGATTGTGTCACGTGAGGCGATTGCTATCGGAGAGATCAAACTCAAACCAAGTACAATTGCACGCCTCAGATCAGGAAAGGTCGAGAAGGGTGATGCTATAGCCGCTGCTGAAGTCGCAGCAATAATGGCTGCAAAAAGCACACCGCGGATTCTCCCGTTTTGCCACTCAATACCAATTACCGCGGTCAAGATTGAACACGAGATCGACCGCAACTCGGTTAGAGTTGAATCCTACGTCAAGGGTGAGGCAAAAACTGGAGTGGAAATGGAAGCTCTCACCGCTGCGTCAGCGTACCTCCTGACTATCTGGGACATGACGAAGCAATATGAGAAAGACGCTGACGGTCAATATCCGTCAACCGCGATCACATTCCTTAAGGTTGCCAAGAAGATCAAGGGAAAATGAATGAACAAAGTTCCTCAACTCCATAAGCATGCCTCACCTAAGTCCGTAGGAATCTGTATTGTGACCTGCAGTACTTCTAAATTCGCTCAGACGCGAGCTGGAGAAAAAGCGGATGATAAGTCGGGTAACATCATTGAACGGCTGGTGATACAGGCAGGTCACTATGTAAAAGCTCGATACCTCATATCAGACTCAAAACAGATGATACAGAAGCATGTGCGGAAGGTTCTTTCCTCTCCGGAAATAGATGCACTCATCATCACGGGTGGAACGGGGTTATCGCCAAGGGATTTGACTATCGAGAGTGTTTCTCCGTTTCTTCACAAATCTATTCCAGGGTTTGGCGAGCTCTTCAGGAAGATTAGTTTCGATAAGATCGGCTCAGCTGCCATGTTGAGCCGCGCGCTTGCAGGGTCATCAAATGGGAAGGTAATCTTCTGCCTGCCTGGTTCACCTGATGCAGTTGAGACTGCCATGACGCAGCTGATTCTGCCAGAAATAGGCCACATGTTGAAGGTTAGCCGCGAGCACTAATCTTTTTCCTCTTCGCGGGTCTCGCTTTCTTGACAATTGCTTTCTTGGGGAGCATTTCCTGCAGGGATTCATGATTTTTCTCAATGTACTCTTGGTATGCTTGTGCCTCGGAGAGTGTTTGTGTGCAGATGCAATACTTCAGATCCTGCAAGAAATGAGTAGGACATGTTTCAACAAATTCGCAAGCGTCACAGGATATTTCTCTTGCGTCGACGTAGCATGCTTTTGTGATTCCTGAGCTGCTCTCTTTCTGTTCTGGCACTATCTCCTGGCGCAAAAACTTCAGGGGACGTCCGACTATCTGCGAGATACTTCCTTCGACTGAATCGAGGTTATCGATGTGGCGCACGGAAAAAGCGCGTGCGTGCGAGTCATATTTTATCCCAACCCGCATAAGTTGAATGAACTTGTCTTTCCCCATGAAGGGCAGCTTGAAACTTCTCGGGTCCAGTGTCTCCGTGGGACCCGCCGGCGTGACAGCTAACTTGGCCTCTGTCTTCAGGAATTCAATATCCCTCTCTTCGAGTTCCATCGCAGCTCCGGTTTCTACACCCGAAGCTTCGTCAGCTCGGATCAAGCCGATGAGAAAGGGGAGGACTTCTCTCAAGGCAGTTCTCTTCGAGACATGGCATGATTTCGCGAGTCTTCCGCATACGTGATCCATCGTCCATAGACGGTAAAGGTAGCGTTCGACTGTTTTTTGTGAAGGCCGTGTTGATGCTTTCAAAGCATCTTCCACTTTACGGTCTGGTTCCTGCACTCCGACTGATGCCAACTCGTTCAAGGCAACGGGAAGTAAGTTCCATTGCGGAACTGCGTCGCGTCTTGGCAAATTGAATGGGGGGGGTGCCATGCCGCGTGACCTGCTGGCACCAATTCTCCCATAGGTAATGTCTGCGCGCGATAAGCTGTCATAGGCCTGAGCTAATTTTGGAGGTGAAGTGTACACGTATGGTAAGATGTCGTGGAGATGGAGTAACATATCGTCTTTGTATACCGGGATCTCTGTTCCGTTCAACGCATTTCTTGCTTTGTTGAAATCTCGCGACTCGAATAATCGTTGCAGAGTCGCATCTTCATCCAGTAGTTGTGTTCGACCTGCGATGGCCGATGTATCAAGAACACCTGCTGCAGCTGCCTGTGCGTCGTTTATTGTAGATCGTAGGTCCCCATGAGATCTGCGCACAATCACCTCAATCGTTTTAGCATCTATGCTCACGCCCTCTGCTGCGGTTATTCTTTGCAGGACCATGAGAAGTAGTCGTGGGCGAATCTCAAACAATTCGATCACTGAACATGTTTTTCTCAAGTCATCAAATCGCTCGTCCTCGACATCGTTAGCAGTGAGTACTATTGGGACCGGAGTATTCTTGATCGCATCGATTATGGCGCCCAAGCCGCCTCGATCTTCTCTACCGAAAACTCCATCGACCTCGTCCATCAGCACTAAGTTACGACGACTGACCTCCGAGAAGGAATCGAGGGTGAGTGAAGCGCTTGCTGGTGCGATCGCTCTCTCTATGGCCTTCTCAGTTCTAACATCGCTTGCGTTCAGCTCGACGACTCGGAAATGAAAATCGCTGGCGGCTGCCCTTGCGAGTGAGGTTTTTCCGACTCCGGGGGGACCAACTAGGAGGCAGGCTTTCTTGGTTTTGCTGCCTTTTGGTTTCCAGGATTCAAGCCAAGAGGCGAATCTTGCGACGGCTTCCTCGTTTCCGATGAGGTCTCCGCAGCTTTGCGGACGGTATTTCTCCGCCCACGACTGATCCTGCAACTTCCCTACTTGCTTCCTAGCAGGCTGATCTGTGCCAGCATAGCGCTCAATTGAATGTCTTCGTTAGCGCCTTGTGAGAGTCTAAAGTCATATTCGCCCAGTAGCCGGACTGCTTCTACTTGCTTCTTCGGATCCAAATCAGCCAGCCTAAGTATTTCGCGATTGGCTGTGCGGATTATTTCTCTCCCACTCATACCCCGTTTTCCCATCAGATCATACATAAGGTCACGGGCTTTCACGAAGTTGCCCTGAATAGCAGCTAATAGCATAGCTCGTACGCTATCACCCTCGTCTTCTGGGGCAATCTTGCTGAGTTGAACGAGGTCCAGTTTTCCTGCTTTAGAACTGGTAGCGGCTACCTGGAGAGAGTTAATTGCTCTTCTCAGGTCCCCCTCTGAGAGTTCAAAGACGCGTTCTAACACATCTTGATCTGCGTTAACGTTCTCTGCTTTGCAAATTGATTTCAGGTAGGTGATTGCTTCCTTCCTTTCGAGTTGTCTAAATCGGAATATGGAACATCGACTCTGAATGGGTTCTATGATCCCGCTCTGGTAATTGCAGATCAGGATGAATCTGCAGGTTCTGGAGGATGTTTCCATTATCCTTCGGAGAGCGGTCTGAGCATCCCTGGTCATCTCATCGCATTCGTCTAATATTACAAGTCCATATTGAACTCCTGAAGGTGCCGTCTGAATTACTTGTGAGAAGCCTTTGATTCTCTCGCGCACGACACCTATACCTCGTTCATCTGAAGCGTTCAGTTCCAGCACAAGTCGCCTGAAGCTTTCTCCCATCAATTGACGGGCGATGCAGAGTGCCATAGTACTCTTGCCTGTTCCTGGTGGGCCGGAGAATAGGAGATGCGGCATCGTAGCAGGAGTTCTTAGAAGAGCTCGGATACCGTCTACGGTCTCCCGCTGATTAACAACTTCATCGAGCGTTCGAGGGCGATACTTCTCAATCCACATGAGGTCGTTCTGGCTCAAGATGGGTTTTCCTCAACGAATTTCCAGTGCAGCCAGACTCTGCATGCGTCCTTCAAAAGCCTTGGCATGAGTTTCTGGTGGAAGTTGAACACGAAAATCAGAAACAGTTTCAGCGATCTCTCTCCAGGTACGATCAACTCTCCATAGGAAAATTAGACTAAACAGAGTGAAACAATAAACATACGACTTAAATCATCAAGACGTAGGGCGTGTGGGATTGTTGGGTTCTTCTTGCCGGAGGTAGCCTTAACGTCAGTAGGAGACATTGACTTCGATTTCGAAAATTCTCCTATCCGGATAATTCTGATCAGGGAACTTCCCGAAATGCCAAGAATGCCCAAACTCACCTCAGTTAGGATAGGTCAAGAGGTTGAGATCCCGTATTGGACGGCAACGGAACTTGTCCAGCTTGGCTACGCAAAATTCCGAGAAGAGGATATTCTCACCTTCAACTCGCTCTCAAAGATTCACTGGCGAGAAACAATCCCGGACTCCAGAATGATCCCATCGTTACAAGGAAACTTCTATTGCATATTACGGAGGCATATCAGCGAGCTAAGAAAACTGAGCAAACAGGACCAAGTAAAGTTACGCGAATTGGAAAGGACAGAGACTCTAGTTAGAGATGTTATGAACTGCCGCGTCCGGAAGATTGTCGCGCTTGCAGCTTCGCCTACACCGTCAGAGGAGATAATGAACGGATTAACAACAGAAGAAAAATCGCTCTACACTGTTCTCAACAAGACCATTGAAGAATGGAAGGTCAGACTGCTTCAGGAGTCCAAAGAATGACGGCGCAAAGCCCTGAAGAGCGGTTTCAGGATTTCTTAAGGTCATATTCAGTCGACGGCGAATACAAGTATCGTAAACGCCTTGGCAACGCGGCTCTTATTGGATCTCGTTCGATAATTGTTGATTTTGAAGATCTGATCTCGGTTGATCCTGACCTGGCTCGTTCAATTCTAACAAAGCCAGATGAGTATCTCGGATTTCTAGATAGGAGTGCATGGGCTCAGCTCAAGATTGAGGACCCCGAGTATGCGGAGTCAATCAAGTCCCTTCGCATAAGACTCAGAAAACTTCCTGAGAAACACCTCTTCCGAAAGATTGGGTCCGAGAACATCGGTAAGCTGATGCTGATCGATGGTATAATCGTCAGATCTACGACTGTCAAGCCACTCCTCCTCAAAGCCGCCTTTCAATGTCGCAAATGCAATTCCCTAACATACGTGGAGCAAGGTGGAACACTGATGCGCGGTCCTGGGCTCTGCGCACACTGCAGATCCAAACTTTTCGAATTCTTGGAAAAGCAATCCACGTTTGTGAATTCCCAAGAAATTCGAATCCAAGAGCGTCCAGAAGACCTACCTCCCGGTCAATTGCCAAGAGCATTAGACATCAAGCTTCTCGAAGACCTTGTAGACGTGGCAAGACCAGGCGACCGGGTCGCGGTGACAGGCATCGCCAGAGCCCAACAGGAGTTCATCGGACGGAAAGCAAGGCTTCGAACCTTCGACCTACTACTTGACGCCAACTACGTGGAAGTGGTCGGCAAAGAAGTGGAAGTCGTCGAAATAACGGCCGATGACGAACGTCATATACGTGAATTGGCAACTGATCCTCTCATTCATCGAAAACTCATCGCATCGATGGCTCCATCCATTTACGGATATGGAGACATTAAGGAAGCTCTACTCTACCTGATCTTTGGGGGAGTCCCAAAGCACCTAGTAGACGGAGTCAACATACGCGGCGAGATTAACATCCTGCTCGTCGGAGATCCGGGAGTCGCAAAGAGCCAGCTCCTCCAGTACGTCTCAAGAATATCCCCTAGAGGTCTTTACACAAGCGGAAGAGGCACGACCGCTGCGGGACTCACGGCTGCAGTCATTCGTGAGAAGAATGGTGGCATGATTCTCGAGGCGGGTGCATTGGTCCTCGCCGACAAGGGCGTGGCTTCAATAGATGAAATCGACAAAATGCGACCTGAAGACCGGGTTGCCATCCACGAAGCTTTAGAACAGCACACCGTAAGCGTCGCAAAAGGAGGAATAGTAGCGACGCTCAACGCAAGAACAGCCGTTCTTGCAGCAGCCAACCCTCAATTTGGCAGATACAACCCGTACAGAACAATTGCAGACAACATCAACTTACCCGTGACACTACTGTCACGTTTTGACCTCTATTTCATAATGAAAGACACTCCGGACCCTGATGCAGACGGCAAGATGTCCGACCACATCCTCACAATACACCACACGAAACGGGCCCCAACTGAAACACCCCTATCATCTGACATGCTCCGAAAGTACATTTCCTACGCCAAAAGAGTGGAACCAATCCTAACAGACGAAGCAGCTGCCTCGATCAGAGAATACTACCTAAGAATGCGCTCGATGTCAGGCTCTACCGAATCCCCTGTCCCAATTACGCCACGCCAACTCGAAGCGCTTGTTAGACTATCAGAAGCTCGCGCAAGAGCGTTCCTACGCGACAGGATTCTCGTTGAGGACACTCAAGCGATCATCAGACTCTTCACGATATCAATGCAAGAAGTAGGCATAGACACTGAAACGGGCAAGATGGACATCGATATTATAATGACTGGAAAGAGCAGGAGTCAGAACGATCGCATGCAAATAATCCTCGGCACCGTCAGGGATATGGAGAAAAAAGCTGACCTGGTAGAAGAAAATGAATTGATAAAGATCGTGTCAACGAAGGTCGAAGTCTCCGAGACCGAAGCGAGAACGCTCATACAACAAATGCTGAAAGAGGGGCTACTGTATCAGCCTAAGCCGGGGCACGTAAAGAGAACAACCGTGTAGAAGACGCAGACATTTGCACATCGACGAGCTTTCCATACCCGATTCCCTAAAGGCAGTCCTGGCGAAGACGGGCTACGAGGAATTATATCCACCACAAGAAGACGCAATCAAAGCGGGAGTACTGGAGGGAAAGAACATCATCCTAGCTAGTCCCACAGCCTCCGGCAAGACACTCATCGCCGAGCTAGCGATTCTGAAAAGAATTCTGGAGAAGGGAGGAAAAGCGCTGTACCTGACGCCTCTCCGTGCATTAGCAAGCGAAAAATACGAAGACTTTTCAAAATACGCCTCGATCGAGAAGAGCCCTGGAAGCAAAATTCGAGTAGGACTTACGAGCGGCGACTACGACAGCTTTGACAACTATCTTGCCAACTATGACGTTATCATCTCGACTAACGAGAAAGCTGATTCCCTCCTGAGACATCGATCTCCTTGGATCTCTGACGTTGCGATCGTTATTGCCGATGAAATTCACTTGCTCACGGAGGCAGATAGGGGGCCAACCCTCGAGGTGGTACTTACTCGACTGTTGAAGATCAATCCGAGAATCCAATTGATCGCCCTAAGTGCAACCATCAGGAACGCGAACGATATCGCATTATGGCTGAACGGCGTTCCTGTGACGACGGACTGGAGACCTGTGCCACTTCGCGAAGGAGTCTACTACGATGGACAGATACAGTTCAAAGACGGATCATCTCGAGCAATTCCTCACACAGAACAGAACCCGATTTTCGATA
>DATKOK010000012.1:0-4117 GCA_035524675.1 Candidatus Methylomirabilota bacterium
TCCCACGAACGGCGAGTTGCTGAATTAATCTCACGGGAACTTCCAGATGCGTCCGTATCTCTATCAAGCGAAGTGAACCCTGAAATAAGAGAATATGAGCGGACGAGCACAGTCGCGATTGACGCCTCAGTAAAACCAGTCGTCGCTGAGTATCTGGCGAGACTCGAAGCCGCACTTTCCGAATTGGGATTCAAGTGCCCGCTAATGATCATGAAATCCAGCGGAGGGATGATGTCCAGCCATCTGGCACGGAAGATTCCAATCCACACGATTGAATCAGGACCAGCAGGCGGAGTGATCGGCTCAGCCAATTTGACAAGCACCGCCTTCTCAACAAAGAATCTACTCGCGATTGATATGGGCGGAACGACATTCAAAGTTAGCGTGATAGAAGATGGCCGCCCGCGCCTGAAGAATGAAGGTGAGATAGAGTGGGGAGTACCGTACAGAATTCCAATGATCGATCTGAGTGAGATTGGGTCAGGCGGCGGAAGTATCGCTTGGATCGATCGGGGCGGCATTTTGAGAGTTGGGCCTCAAAGTGCAGGCGCCGACCCAGGACCAGTGTGTTACCGCCTCGGTGGGACACACCCAACATTTACAGATGCAAGTCTAGTCCTAGGGCGAATCAACCCGGACCATCTACTTGGCGGAGAGATGAAACTTGACCTGCACGCTTCAGAGGAGGCTATACGCCAAGAAATCGCCACGCCACTCGGAATGGACTTGCTTGAGGCCGCCTCAGGCATCGTAAAGATCGCCGAAGCCAATATGTTAGGATCAATGAGGGTTAGCAGTGTCCAGAGAGGCTACGACCCAAGAGACTTCGTGACAGTTGCATACGGCGGTGCAGGCCCGCTAGTTGCCTCAAGCTTAGCTAAGGAATTGGGAAGCCCATCTGTGATTATTCCACCCCATCCGGGGATCTTCTCCGCCATTGGGATGCTGTACTCCGATATGCGCTTGGATCACTCTCGAACATTCATGGGGCACATTGACCAGATCAAAATGGCGGACATGAGCGACGTGTACGAAGAATTGGAAACTGCCTCATTGTCATCCATGCGAGGAGAAGGGTTCCAGGGAAAAACGACGATCCTACGCTCTGCTGATCTTCGATATGTCGGGCAAAATTACGAAGTTTCAACATTCGTCCCAAGCGGGAGACTCGAATCTAAGAGGCAAGAAATCATCGACAATTTCAACAAAGAACACAAACGATTATACGCCCACAATAAGCCTGATGAACCAATTGAAATCCTGACGTTGCGGGTGGCAGCCATCGGATCAATGCTCAAACCAGACATGACGCAAGTAGAAACTGTCGCGACCGGTAACCCTCCATCCACTGAACGCAAAGTGTATTTCGAAGAAACGAACGATTACCAGCGTACACCTATTTATCACCGAACGGCTCTTGAAAAAGATTCAACCGTTACCGGTCCAGTAATAATCGAAGAAATGGACTCAACCACAGTAGTTCGCCCAGGGCAGACAGCTCTAATCGACGGTTTCGGGAACATCTGCCTGAAATTGAAGTGATGAAGATGTCAAAACCCAAGATAGATCCAATTACACTTGAAGTCATCAGAGGAGGCCTCATCTCATTATGTGCAGAGATGGGAATTGCAATGGAGAGATCCGCCTATTCACCCATCTTTAGCGAAGGCTTGGACTACTCATATGCTATGTTTGATGGCAAAACAGACATGATCACACAGGCAGCCTTCGACCCATGCCACCTAGGGGCTATGCCCTATTCTGTAAAATCGTCAATCGAGGAGATTGGGATCGGGAACCTCGAACCCGGCGACATAATCCTCCATAACGATCCGTACAGCGGAGGCTCACACATAAGCGACTTCACTGCAATGATGCCCATATTCTACAAAAACACGCTCGTCGCGATGCCCGCAACGAGAGCCCACCAAATCGACTCGGGAGCCATGGTCCCAGGAGGCTTCGCTGGAGACGCCAGCGAAATATACCAGGAAGGCTTGAGAATTCCCGCAATCAAAGTCAACGCAAAGCATCATGAAGCCACCGACATCTGGAAAATTATCCTCGCAAACGTCCGACTTCCGCGGGCTGTCGAAGGTGATCTCCGTGCAATGTTCGGAGCGCTTCAAGTCGGACAACAACGAATAACGCAACTCGTCGAAAAGTATGGCATTAACGCATGGACCAATTGCTTAGATGAAATCAAGAACGTTTCAGAACGCATCATCAAATCAGAGATCAAACGCATACCCAACGGAAGTTACGAATATGAAGACTACGTAGATGACACTGGACGAACTGACAGACCCGCAAAGATTCACGTCCGCATTGATGTGAAAGACGGAAATCTACTCGCTGACTATACAGGGAGCAGCCCGCAAGTTGACGGACCAATCAACGCTTCCTTCGCAATCACTGCAGGAAATACGCTAATCGGCGTACTCCACTCATTAGAGATCGGAGGCGACTACGTCGTCAATCAGGGGACCTTCCGGCCCATTCAAGTGGAGATTCCAAAAGGAACAATCGTAAACCCGAACTTCCCGGCACCATTGCAAGGCGGAGCCACTGAGCTCTCTAACCGAATCGTAGACAGTGTCATAGGAGCGTTAGCCCAAGCAGCAACCTCTGAACGAATCAAAGGGGCATGCCACGGAACATGCTCAGGAATCACAGTCAGTGGCCTGCACAGCGAGAACAATGAACCCTTCATCGCATACCTTTGGGGACTCGGCGGAATGGGCGGCCGCGTAGCCGGAGACGGAAACTGCGCCCAAATGCCATTCGCCACAAATAACAAAGGACCATTCATCGAAATGAGCGAGGTCAGATATCCAATACTGTTCGAAGAATACGCCTTAGACAGACCAGACTCGGCGGGTCCAGGCAAGTACAGAGGAGGTATGGGTACAAGGCTCACCTGGACGATTCGAACACAAGAATCAAACCTATCCTCACTAAGCGAACGCCACCGCTTTTCACCATACGGAGTATTTGGCGGACTACCACCGCCACCACGCGACTGCGGTCACTTCTGTGACACTCGCATCAGAATCAGCGGGCAACCAGCCTTCTCACATGCAACGGAACTCTTCAAGAAAGCATCACCCTCAAAATGGTCCAACATAACGCTGCATGAAGGAGACCAGGTTGAACTCACCCTCTGTGGAGGAGGCGGATGGGGACCACCCGACGAAAGGGAACCAGAAGCTGTCCTCTCAGATGTTATCAACGGTTTCGTCTCGGTAACTGGGGCAAGAGAACACTATGGTGTAGTCATCGACCCAGCCGTAATGAAGATTGACCACGAAGCGACCAAGAAGACACGTGACCGTCTAAGCGTTCACGGGCAGTCAAAAGACCAGCAATCACCTGTCAGGGTCCTTCTCACTCTTATCGTTCCACGCCCAGAGGAAACACAACGACAAAGACTGCTGGATCTTGCTCGTAAGCAAGAGATAATGATCATTCAAGACCAACCCGAACGAACAGTTGTGAAAATACTTGGAAACGGGCTTCATGAGGCGATGGCCAAGATGCGAGAGATCATTAAACTTTTGAACATGTCAAAAACGCAGCCGCTGACGATTCAATACGTGCCCGCTAATTGGAATCCTCTGAGCTGAAGGCGGGCAATCGTCGACTCATTCACCTCGTTATTACAGTTGAATTGAAGACTGTAGAATTATATCGCCAATCGATTTTATCCAGAAAAGTTGGTGAAGATTATAATGGTTGCCCGGAAAACTTCCGAAATTCTATCTGAAAAGGAAGAACTGGTCACCGTTGGCGGGGTCCATGATGAACTCCGACACACAGAGCCTCACAACATGTTCTTCAAGAAAGCACAAGGATCCAAAATATGGGACATGGAAGGGAAAACCTACACAGACTAGCAAGCGCCGTGACTCCAGGACAAGCAATGGAACTCAATATGTCTTCCTGACTATGAATCGGATCATTGGCAGACTGAGATGAAATGTCTAAGCTCGCAGTAACTTTCGACCTGTGGGACACGCTTCTGAATGATCAAGCTGGATATGATAGAGAGCGTCGTGAGATGCGATGCACAGGAATATTGAACGTTCTCAAATCTCACGGCCTCGAGCCTTCTTGG
>DATKOK010000013.1:0-7153 GCA_035524675.1 Candidatus Methylomirabilota bacterium
TCATCTCCGAAAGCAGCATTCCCGAACCGCATCCAATTTCAAGGACGCTTGTACCTTTGGGGACCAACGGAATAGCTGCCGAAAGCCGCCTCAAGTAGATGTACCTAATCAATGGATTGCGGCTACAATATGCCCATAAAGCGTCCTCATGCCTACCCCGAAAAGTGGATAATTCTTTCAATACTTGGCGAGGTGGAAGATGAAAACGCAAGGCATTACACAGATCAAAAGGCGTTCTAAATCGATTAAGACTTTTTTGAACATGAGCTACGCAATAGCAGTTCGGCGCGCATCCTTAGCTACTGCATGATTAGAGGTACAGGCGTGCTGAGTCTATGCAAGTCAAAGACAACATCAGATCTCTCGAGTTTGTGGAAGTTACCGAATTCTTTTCAAGTAATAATGCCATCTGATAGATGTCCAGCTCTGGCAGAACAGCGATTTGAATCCGGGTGACCAATTTCACGTACTTGTCCGCCCTAGAATCATTAGATTCTGGGGTCGTCACCAGGCGACAGCCATATTCCGAAAATACGCAAGTTCACGCATTGGCCGCAATCGCCGAACTCTAATCGACGAGATGATCAGGAACGAGACATACTTATTCAAGTAAGATACTGATTCCACAGCTCTAATGTGTGACAAGTCCGGTCAGTCAAGCTGAGCTCCTCAGCAAACATGGGTTATGGCTGGTTTAGGCTTGAATCGCTTTAGAGTGCCACGGGCCCGTAGTCTAGTCAGGATCAGGACGCTGAGATAATCACGGAAGCCTGCGGACAGGATAAATCCTGACAGCATAGCCGGAAGTCGAGGGTTCAAATCCCTCCGGGCCCGCCACGAATTCGAATTCCTAATGGGTTATGTACTTTAGCAAGAGTATCTTATTCGAATAGGTCGAAGTAGCAATAATTTATTCTTTGGACGAGCATCGCTACCAGCAATGCCCGAGTAGTTCCTTCGACCCCGAGAAGTATGTTCGGTGGACCAGATAGGAAATAGATTGAATCCTCAGATCAATACGATCTGTTGCCGATGAATCTCCCACTCACGCGGATTCTAGCTTCTCAAATAGTTCTGTCCTGGTTTCCTTCCCATATCGATTCGCTTCTCGGCGTTTCGTCGAGCACGCATCTTCGGTATAGGAGAATGTCTTTCGCGAGCTTGAACTTTCGGGGTCTGAGAGCGAACTTTACCTGCTTTTGTTAATGAGCCGTGAGTTGGCATTTTACTTCAACTAAAGTACCTATCGAGTGAGACTGTATTTAGCCTTTCTAAGAAGAGGAACGTTGCACGTTGCTGCTACGATTCTGACAATTCTTATATCGACTCAGATTACGGCTAGCGATCCGGTGCTTAGATGAGTAGATGCGCCTCGTTCATGTGTGTAAGCCCAGCCCAGTGGACTTGTTCCGAATGCGGAAGACCCTATTGCTTCTTTCACACAACGACGCATGGCCATGATCAACAGGTTATTGTTGAGCCTGATTTCGCTGTGAGTGCGTGAACGACATTCATGCAATGGCCATTTGATCTTGGAAGAAATAGCGCGTTGCGCCTAAGGTCTGGACGTCTAGCGGGCGCACGTTGATTACCATCGGGAAGTTCCCGACCAAGTCTCCTACTGCCAGGCATCTCTGGGCGGGTAGTTCGCGAACGATCATTCTGATTGTGTCACCGTCGAGTTTAGCGACTTTCGAGACAATTTCCAGGTCATGCTCATTTGAGAAGTTAAAGAGGAAAATATTGTCCGCTTGTCGGTAGATCCCTCCTTCAATCGTATCAGGCTGATTTGTGATAAACGTCGCGAACAGGCCTAAGTGTCTCATCCGCGTGACGATATCATCCCAGTAGGTCTCACGCAGATAGAGGTGTGCTTCTTCTGCAAATAGGAAAAGGGCTTTGAGTCTTTGTGAAGACAATAGATCAGTTATCTTATTGATGAACAGCTCTACTGTTATCCGACGTAGGGTCGCCGATTGGTTCTTCATATTGACTACAAGCGCGATCCCAGAGTCGTGCGTGCGAAAGACTTCGTCCAAACTGAGGGCAGCCTTGTGATCATTGGTAAAGATTCCTGAATCATCAAGGGTGTTGAACCTTGCCTGAAGAGCGTCCTTGATACTTTCGTGACAGTCAGAGTTCGCAATTGCAGAGCCAAGCGCGTTCATTGTGAGAGCGTTTTGCTGTTCGAGTTGATGCCATATTCTTGCAAAGACGCGTGACGAGTTATCCGGTAATGAGAGTGCGTGAACCAGAATTCCCATGAAGGTATTGAGCCCAATTTGGTCTAAAGAAAATCGCAAATTGACCCCTGGAATCAGCGGGAGTATGCGGCGTGAAGGGGCCCCGCTTGAGTCGTTCGATCGCCCAAGGTTCACGTATTCGCCATTAACGTCGAGCACTACAACGGGGGCTCCATTGTTAACGAGGGTTGTGACCATGAGCTTGCTTAGGTGAGATTTGCCGGTTCCTTTCCTGCCGGTTATGATGTTAAGGCGCCCGTCGAGTGCTGAAAGATCGCTTGTGACGACGGCTGATCGGCGCGTCGATCCCAACTCGAAGGGATGTCTTCTAGCTAAATCCTTGGTCAGGAGGATAGGTGACGTCACTTCGACTTGAGCCCGAATTCTGGACGGTAACCATGAAATATCACGTGATAGTCGATTGCGTTCTAATGCTCCTCTGATCTTGGCGACGAGTAGACGTGTGTCTTTCAGGACCTCTATTTGCGAGGATACTCTGAATGGGTCAATATCTTCACCTGTCAGAGAGTTCTCGGAGATGCCATCACGTAGGAGATCTTCGAGAATTCCAGGTATGTTAGCGTATTGTACGTCGATTATTTGGGCAATGAGGGCCCGTTCTTTTGTGCCGTCTCTTATCAGCACATAGTCTCCTTTCTCAACGTCCTCTTCTGGAAAACACAAGAGGTGTATACTATCGCCTTCCTTCCTCAAGATTTTCATTATCGGGTCTCCCGTCCGGTACCGAAGGGGCCGAAGAGTGAACGTCGTAGAGCAAGTTTCGGCAATAACTGAATACCGAATCGTGACGTCGCTACGGATTGAATTGCTAGTACGTCGCTTGCGGTAAATGTTGAGAGGATGTGAGCAACCCTTAGCGTTTCAGGATAGCCTTGGGCGACGATATCGGTACCAGTTAATTGACTGATTCCATCAACGCATTGCTCCTTCGATATGCTGTCATCGACGTCTATTCTGAATGGGAATCCTGATCTAGCTAATTTTCCGACAAAGATGCGGCCCAAGAATTGGATCGGATATCCAGCGAACTGATGTCTAATTCTGTTGTCAACGTCGAGTAAACAAGGTTTCGAGCTTCTCTCTAGTAAAGCTGTGATAGACTTGTCGCGTATTCGTAGCCTTGTGTTTTTCGAAATGGCGATTACGAGGTTATCTGACCGTCGTGCGACTCTTAGTAGGTTCTCCACCTCGTCACTGGGGTTGTCTGGTGTACCTGCAGTAAGTGATCCATCGATTAGAATCAGGCCATCTGCTAATGATTTCGAGACAGTTAGCTGAAGCCACCTTTCGAGCGAGTTTCTTACGCGTCGGAGTAGAAGTTCGACGTTCGACATTCCATTGAGGGAGATACCAAGACTTGGAATGTGACCGCTCATCGTCGAGTTGCCAATTGAAAATAACAAGGGTCCATATCGAGTATACTTGTAATGGTCTCCTCCGAGCGTTACCACAGCTCCTCGAAGTGCACAAAGTGCACCATCTTCCAGTTCTCCAAGCCTGATTGTTGAGGTATCGATGGCTGCGACTGCTCGGGTTGACGATTTTGGAGAAAATTCGATTATTTCGCGGTCATCGACTGTGCCAAACTCCAGTGAGCTGCCCTCGGCATCATAAGTGTTCGAATCTAGTTGGTCTGTAACATTAGGCTCCGTGTAGAGATACTCGCCTCGCGTATTCTCAATCGACAAACGGCAAAATCTGAGGAACCTTTCTGGAAGTTCTCCTAGGGTTTCGTGTTCTTGGTGAACAAATTCACTAATGCTTTGTTGAACCGCTGCGGGTTGACGGGTCACAAGGTTCCTCTCTAGAACTTCAGGTCTCGACTCGGCTGAGGAAATTCTCGAGTTGCATTAGCCCTTTCTGGGTTATTCGATAGTTTCCTCGATCGGAGCGCCCTATTAGTCCAGCTTTCTGCATATTGACGATCGTGTTGCGAATGGTTTTTGGTGCCTTGCTAACTGCAGTCGCGATCTCTTCTATATTGAGAGAGTCGGTAGGACGTTTCGCGAATTTTGAAGCTAAGTGTGCCATGAATAGAACTATTGAGATCGATTTGTCTGCTGCCAGGTTGTTCTTGGTGAGTAGTAGTTGATTGTCACCAGTCATCTTTGCAAATTCAGATACTCTGTCCGCCAAGCCTGCGAGGTCAGGCACGTATATCAGTCGACTAGCGAGATCGTATGTTGGTATCGTACGGGAAACGAACTGGAGTATTTCCGGAACTATCTCTTCAGCACTCCCGCTGGATTCGAAATGCACGCTGCCAACATCAATCTGAACCTTCACGTTAGTCTGAATCTCTGACATCTTCAAACTCCTCCTTGACTCTTCTTCAGTTTCGGCAAGACCTGTTCGTCAAAAACGTGAAGCCCCAGCGTTGTAATGCGGTATTCACCCTTTCCTTTTCTTTCAGCCAAGTTTTCAGCGCAGAGCTCGCTCAATCGTCCAGCAACCGTACCGCCTGACCGTTTCGTCGCTGCAATGAGACTCGCCGCCTGCACGGTGTCACTCTCCGATTTTCCGGTCATCTCCGCGATTTTCTCTTTAGCCAAGTGGAGCAGAAGCAATTCCCGGTCTGATAGACTTCCTACTGACACAGTAAGCACGACACCTTCTGGAGTGATCGCAACAATCCCCTCGCATGCCTTGGCAATTCTGCTTAGATCAACCGACAAAACAAGACGAGACGCAAGCTCTAGTTGCGGTATTACCGACGTTAGAAAAGAAACCACAGCTTTCCCAACATCCTCAGGGCGCCCTTGAATCTTCTTCTCAATTGATCCGTAACGTATCGAGACCTCTAGCAGATATCCTAGGTCAGTGAGTTCTTGAGATTCTGACAAATTACTTTCATTTCAGTTACACTCGATTCAGCCTATAAAAACTTTGAAGTGCAGATAGTTCTTGCTAGATGTTACTCTATCATTTGCACGATACTAGTGCAGAAGATCACACGAATCTGTCAGAATTGAAAATTCTGCTAGGTGTTACTCTATTTCAATTCAAATAACAGCGTTGTCTATACCGCACGATAATAGATTTATTATGCCCGATATCTCCCTTGTCATCTTGCCATGGACTATAATCAGCTCAAATTACTCGTCTTGAGAGCACTATCTGAGAGGGGCGCTACTGATAGCTCAGCTGTTGCAGCTGCGTTGAGTGCCAGTGGTGTGAGGTTGGATATGCACGCGATCAGGATGGCTTTAATGCGGTACTACAAGCAAGGGTTGTTGAAGCGAGAGCGCAGGTTCGGTCTGTACGCTTACGAGCTGTCTGAGAGAGGTATCCGTCGACTGGCGTGGTTGGAATCATCCGCTCGAGCACGCCTGCCTGAGCATAAGCATGTGTGAGGAGATTAACCGTTGACTGGTTTGATTTTGGGGAGAATTTCTTGCGAAATCCACTGTAGTCCAGCCCCCGATAGACTGTATCTGCCTTGTTCCGCGATCAGTTTCCCTTCTTTTCGCAATTCACTTACTCTGGCCCTGACAACATTATCCTTTACCGCCTTCCAACTTGTCCCGAGAAGTTCGATGAGGCTTGCATCTGCCAACGAAGATGGGTTGGCGCTGTAAAGAATGAGCCCAATCGCCTCTTTTGCAGATATTCGATCGAACGGAATAGTGAAGTGTAATTTTCCCTCCGACGTCTTCTCAAGAATTCCAACTAAATCCTCTCCTGGCACAAGATCGGTGAGGCCGTCCGTGCCTTGCGTCGTAGTCTGCATAGCCGGGGGCGATTTCAGAAATTCCTCAAATTTACCTCGTACGTATTCATATTCGCCTTCTAATTCCACCTCGAAGTTACCGCGACGCAGCCTGAAACGCAACTTTCGTTCTGACATCCGCATCACTAGTACTGAGGTAAGTACTGTTATTTCTTGGTTGTGAGCGTGTGGGGGCAAGACGTGATCGTCCGAAGCTGGGAATCTGAGTAAGAGTTTTTTCGCTTGAGACTATTTGATTGCGTGATCTACAATTGAGGAATCTCGTTTCATATCTACTGTTCTTAGTAGAGGTTGGAGATGAACATGACGTAGCCGATGAGCTGAAGCGATTTCCGGGCGTTACGGAAGCACAAGTTGTTTACGGAGAGTATGATGTCATCGCCCGGGTAGAACTTAGCGACCTCGCTCTCCTCGACGAGATCGTAACAATGGCTCGAAAGTTGCCCGGAGTAACCAGAACATCAACACTGATCTCTTCAGGGATAATACAGCACGTGGAAGGAAAGAGTTAGACCCCAAGTCTGCGCATAGAAGCGGCAAAACAGGGCCATCCTGTGCCTATAGAATTCATGCTTCAATGGTGCGACTCATCTCCAGAATATGCAGGAGAAGTTGGTCGAGTTTCCTGAACCAACCTTATTATTCGATGCGTTAGGGTTAGTAACTGCCTCACGTGGTAATGCGGCCGTAGTCTAGCCTGGTCTAGGACATAGCGGTAGGCGTCCAATGGCCTTCCAAGCCAAC
The DNA here is from genome assembly GCA_035524675.1 of Candidatus Methylomirabilota bacterium. GTDB lineage: Archaea > Thermoproteota > Bathyarchaeia > 40CM-2-53-6 > 40CM-2-53-6 > FEN-987. The sequence continues at coordinate 6,739 of DATKOK010000013.1, forward strand.
GACCCGGGTCCGAATCCCGGCGGCCGCACCAATTCTCGTCTGTGATGGATTATTCTGCATAACTCATCAGACGAGTCATATTGAGAGAAACAGTCGATCCTGAAGGTAAGGATTGAGGAATCAAACACTAATTTAACATACCTTGCAAGAAACCCAAGGAGGCTAAGAACGGTACAAGTGGTGATTCACTCTGGATCTGGCTGTAGAGACCTTCGGAATTACAAAGAAATTCGGCGACTTTACTGCGGTGGATCACTTAGACCTTGAAATTAGACACGAGGTCTTTGGACTATTAGGTCCGAACGGAGCGGGTAAGACAACTCTTCAACGTATGTTGGTAACAGTCCTCTCCCCAACTGAGGGTTCCGCCACCGTCGCTGGAGCAGATATTGTGCGGGAAGCCGACAAAGTGCGA
>DATKOK010000014.1:0-32522 GCA_035524675.1 Candidatus Methylomirabilota bacterium
CACAGAATAGGGGTCGAATGTACTCGGGGACGAATCCTGCGTAGCTGAAAGCCTCCTTGAGTCCAGCATCGAAGGCTTGTTGCCTTAGATTGTTACCGTATTCGAAAGTGATCGTTCCTCTGTTCATCATGTCAAGCATGGCCTTCACGTGGATGCGCATGCTGGTCCTTGCTTGACGCAGGTATTCTTCTGGGTCACTGGACCTGAGTTTGTCTGCGTCTTCTTTGCTCAATCCGGCTGGATAGTAACCATGCAACGGATCGTGCGCGGAGGTCTGATCTGTCACAACATCGAGATGCACGTTCCGACGAACCAGTTCTGGGTGAATTTCAGCTGCGTTTCCCAGCAGACCGATGCTAACGCTTTGCTTACTCTCCTCTGCGTTCCTAACCATTTGTAATGCTTCGTTAAGGCTGTCAGTCCATTTCTCTATGAAACCGTGCTTCAGCCTCCGATCGATTGCTGCCTTACTAATCTCTACGATCAGCGCGATTCCGTCATTCATAGTGACCGCGAGGGGTTGAGCGCCCCCCATCTCTCCAAGTCCAGCAGTGAGAATTACTCTTCCCCGGAGTGTCCCACCGAAATGCTTCCTTGCCACAGCTGCAAAGGTTTCGTAGGTGCCTTGCAATATTCCTTGAGTGCCAATATACGCCCATGATCCTGCCGTCATCTGTCCGTACATGATCAACCCTTTCTGTTCCAATTCGTAGAAGTGCTCCCACGTTGCCCATTTGGGGACGAGCATTGCATTGGAGATCAAGACACGGGGTGCTCGTTCGTGGGTTTCAAAGACGGCGACCGGTTTGCCGCTCTGTATGAGTAGCGTCTCGTTGGGTTGTAGGTCTTGTAGTGTTGAAGTGATCTTTTCAAAACATTCCCATGACCGTGCGGCTTTTCCAGTCCCGCCGTAGACGATTAGGTTCTCCGGGTCCTTTGCAACCTCTGGGTCCAGTACGTTGTAGAGCATTCGGTATGCTCCTTCAATTTGCCAATTCTTGCAATGAAGCTTTTTGCCGGTGACAGCTGCAACGGATGGTTTCGTCTTAAGCAAGTTGACCACTAATAATTGGGTGGAAACGTGATTTTAACCTTCAGCGTCTAGAAGAGTAATTTTCCTTCCCTAGCAACCGGTACCCCCTTCTTCAGAACTGTGTGAACTTGGTTACTGCCAAGTCGATAACTTAGAAATCGGTAATCGCTCATGTCAAGGATGAGTAGATCAGCATTCTTGCCCTCCTCGATGCTGCCGACTTGCTCGGCCAATCGGATTGAATGTGCTGCATTGATTGTTGCCGCCGTTAATGCCTCCGCAGGGGTCATTCGGAGTTTGTAGCAAGCTAAAGCAATGATAAGTTGGAAATTCTCAACCCAACAGCTAGGACTGAGGTCACTTCCGAGAGCGACCGGAACACCGCTTGAGATGAAGCTCCGCGCGTCAGGATACCTGTCAATCATGAGAGTAAGCGGCGCGGCAGGTAGGAGCGTAGCGATTACCCCGGCACGTTTCAAGCTCTCTAACCCCTTGGAGGACATGTTGAGGAGATGATCCGCGGATACTGCGCCCACTTCACCGGCAAGCTCTGCTCCACCTAACGGATAAAATTCGTCAGCATGAATTCTAGGTAACAGACCATTGCGTTTCCCTGCTTCCAGTATACGTCGCGAATCATCAATCTCGAAGACCCCTTTCTCGCAGAATACGTCACAAAAAGTCGCGAGTTTCTTCCTTGCTACTTGAGGGATCCAATCTTCACATATCCTTTCCACATATTCAGAGGTCTTGCCAGTAAATTCTGGCGGAATTGCATGCGCTCCAAGGAATGTTGGGATGAGTGTGAGAGGGATCGTTTGGTTAAGTTCTCTAACTACTTCAAGTGATTTCAGTTCATCTTCTAAGGATAGTCCGTAGCCGCTCTTCGCTTCAACGGTTGTTGTCCCGTTCGCTAGGAGAGCTAGTGCGCGCGTCTTGCAGATCTCTCGGAGCTGTTGTTTCGAGGCTGCCCGGGTATCGCGCACGGTGCGCAGGATTCCGCCGCCACGTTTGAGGATATCTAAGTATTCAGCACCTTTAATTTTCATCTCCAATTCAGCTTCGCGTGAGCCGGCAAAAACGAGATGTGTATGCGCGTCTATGAATCCTGGCGTCACTACTTTACCCGATGCATCAATTCGTTTCCGCGGAGAGAAACGTTCGTTCACGGGCTTCGTTTGTCCAACCGCGACGATCTGACCGTTTAATATGGCCACTGCGCCGTCTTCAATGATTGCCAGATCATCCATCTGTTGGCCTGAGGCTGGTTCCCGTGAATGTCCTTGGAGTGTAACAAGCTGTCTTGCGTTTTCGACTATGAGATCCGCAGGAGATTTTTGCAAGTCGACTCTTGCGTCCTTCCAGTGTGGACCGGATAAGCAAATTCGAACGTATTCTCATTTCTTTAACACCGCTATGCTTATATCAACGCCGAAGGCGTAACCATAATTTGTCAACGCATCGCTCCGATGTGTTGATTTCCCGTGATTAACCCGGCGGCGGCGTCAACTTGACGAAGTAGGGCTAATGCCCTAGGATGAAATGTTGACCTCCAATTGCGGGAACAATAATGAAGGCCTAAACAAACTCGGGCGCTAATCGCGTCCATGAAAGTTTGGGTCCAAGATTGGCTTGCAGTCAACTCTGCTAAATTCCAGTCCGTTCAATTTCCTTGAACGGAAAAATACGGCTGTTTTTCCAAAAAATCGTCCTAACGTAACTCAGCTGAACAACTTGCTAACTCCGCTTGATCCTGGCGGACCCAACTGCTATCGGGGTAGGACTAAGCCATGCGAGTCGAGCGTCCTCTAGCCACGGTGAGGACGCGGCGCACGGCTCAGTAACACGTGGCTAACTTACCCTCAAGACGAGGACAACCTCGGGAAACTGAGGCTAATATTCGATAGGTGGGGAGACCTGGAACGGTCCCTCATCGAAAGGGAGCTAGTGGCATGCTTGCTAGTTTCGCTTGAGGATAGGGCCGCGTCCGATCAGGTCGCTGGTGAGGTAACGGCTCACCAGGCCTATAACCGGTACGGGCCGTGAGAGCGGGAGCCCGGAGATGGGCACTAAGATAAGGGCCCAGGCCCTACGGGGCGCAGCAGGCGCGAAAACTCCGCAATGCGCGAAAGCGTGACGGGGTTACCCCGAGTGCCGTCCGCTGAGGATGGCTTTTGCCCGGTTTAACTAGCCAGGTGAATAAGGGGAGGGCAAGTCTGGTGTCAGCCGCCGCGGTAATACCAGCTCCCCGAGTGGTTGGGACGATTATTGGGTCTGAAGCGTCCGTAGCCGGCCGGAAAAGTTCCCCGTTAAATCTGGCGATCCAATCGCTGGGCTGCGGGGAATACTCTTCGGCTTGGGGGCGAGGGAGGTCGGCGGTAGTCCCGGGGTAGGGGCGAAATCCTATAATCCCGGGAGGACCACCAGTGGCGAAGGCGGCCGACTAAAGCGCGCCCGACGGTGAGGGACGAAAGCTGGGGGAGCGAACGGGATTAGATACCCCGGTAGTCCCAGCTGTAAACGATGCAGGCTAGGTGTTGGGACGGCTACGAGCTGTCCCAGTGCCGCAGGGAAGCCATTAAGCCTGCCACCTGGGAAGTACGGCCGCAAGGCTGAATTTCTTGAGAGGTTCTAAAATTGTTGAGCTTCTCGGAACAGTTCACTTAAAGGAATTGGCGGGGGAGCACCACAAGGGGTGAAGCTTGCGGTTTAATTGGAGTCAACTCCGGGAACCTTACCAAGGGCGACAGCTGGATGAAGGTCAGATTAAAGGTCTTACCGGACTAGCTGAGAGGAGGTGCATGGCCGTCGCCAGTTCGTGCCGTGAGGTGTTCTCTTAAGTGAGACAACGAACGAGACCCGCGCCTCTAGTTGCCACCGGACTCCTTCGGGGGTCCGGGCACACTAAAGGGACTGCCCTCGCTAAGAGGGAGGAAGGAGCGGGCCACGGCAGGTCAGTATGCCCCAAATCCCTTGGGCCACACGCGAGCTGCAATGGATGGGACAATGGGTTCCGACCCCGAAAGGGGAAGGTAATCTTCAAACCCATCCTCAGTTGGGATCGAGGGCTGCAACCCGCCCTCGTGAACATGGAATCCCTAGTAACCGCGTGTCATCATCGCGCGGTGAATACGTCCCTGCTCCTTGCACACACCGCCCGTCGCTCCATCCGAGTTTGGCCCTGGTGAGGCGTGGCCTCATTGGTCATGTCGAGCCTAGGTTAGGCAAGGAGGGAGAAGTCGTAACAAGGTGGCCGTAGGGGAACCTGCGGCCGGATCACCTCCTTAGTTAAACATCGGACGGACTGGAAGGCACAAGAGAATGACTGCGAGTCAAGTGAGATGCAGCTTCTTAGCGAAGCTAAGAGGCGAAGGGTAAGTGATCAATCAATGGTTGGGGATCACGATGACACCATGCATAGGCCTCGAACGTTAAACGAGTGTGGGTTCCAAAGTAAGTTCGGCATGATACGCCACCTGACGGATGGCTTGGCTTGGGCACTGATGAAGGGCGTGGCAAGCTGCGATATGCTCCGGGTAGCCGCATGCAGGCTTCGATCCGGAGATACCCGAATGGGACTTCCCGCCGTGGGTGATACCTGCGGCGCTCCGATAAGGAGCGGGAACTTCCCGAACGGAAGCATCCAAGTAGGGAGAGGAAGAGAAACCAAATGGTATTCCCCCAGTAGCAGCGAGCGAAGAGGGAGAAGCTCAAACCGAACCCGCATAGGAAACTATGTGGGGATGTGGTGTCATGGGCCCGACCGCGCCCTCGCTTGAGAAGTTGAAGTGGCCTGGAACGACCCGCCATAGAGGGTGATAGCCCCGTAAACGAAATCAAGAAGGGTTTGGGTTGGAGTCCCGGAGTACTACGACCCGGATTGGCCGTAGGAAGTTGGGAGGAAGCAACTCCCAAAGCTAAACATGTCCCAAGACCGATAGCGCACTAGTACCGTGAGGGAAAGCTGAAAAGTACCCCGGAAGGGGGGCGAAAAGAGCCTGAAATCAGGTGGTTACAGTCAGTGCACAGCCCGAAAGGGTAGATCCCCTCAGAAGGAAACCGTGGCAACGCGGCAGTACGCAAGAGGGGGGACCAGGGTTGTGCGTTCCGTTTTGTACCACGGGCCGAGGAGTTCATTTTCGTGGTGAGGCTAAGAGTTGAAAGCTCGAAGCCGTAGGGAAACCGACAAGTTCGCAACGTCGCAAGACGCGAGGAACGAGATCTGAAAGGGTCTGAAATCACGAGGATGACACTAGAAACCGAGTGATCTAGCCTTGGGCAGGGCGAAGCCGGGCGAAAGCCCGGTGGAGGCCCGACTGGGTGATGACGTGCAACTCTCTCCGTTGACCTGGGGCTAGGAGTAAAAGGCCAATCTAACTCGGTGATAGCTGGTTCCCGCCGAAATATCTCTAAGGATAGCCTGGCCGGAGATCGTCAGCGGGGTAGAGTACTGATTGAAAAACAAGGACTCGAAAGGGTCCACTTTTCATTCAAACTCCGAATACGTTGACGTCGTAGATGGCCGGAGACGGATGTGGGGCGTAAGGTCCCATGTCGCGAGGGGAACAACCCAGACTAGGGTTAAGGTCCCAAAATCCTGGCTAAGTGTAGAAATAGAAAGCTGTCCTCAACCAAAGACAGCTGGAAGGTAGGCTTAGAAGCAGCCATCCTCCAAGCAGTGCGTAACAGCTGACCAGCCGAGGTTGGGGGCGCTGAAAATATACGGGGCTAAGCCAGGTACCGTTACCCTAGGACACGACGAATAGTCGTGTCGGTAGGCGGGCGTTGTGTTTGGGCGGAAGCTGGGTTTTGAGATCCAGTGGACCGGACACAAGTGTAGATCCCGGCGGTAGTAACAGCCATAGAGGGGTGAGAATCCCCTCCGTCGAAGGGGCAAGGGTTCCCCGGCAATGCGTCGTCAGCCGGGGGTAAGTCGGTCCTAAGGCATCCCTTAACCGGATAAGCCGAAAGGGAAACCGGTTAAAATTCCGGTACCACGGCGGTACGTGCGGCAACGCAAGTCCGCGATCTGACGCTTAAGGATATGTCGACTGGGGCTGTCGCTCCAGTTAACCCGTAAAGACCGGGGAGTGCCGTAATGGTGAGAACCGGTCGAAGCGGGGAATAGCCGCCCGTCTTAGGGTGGTTCAGCAGATTCCTCGAGCCATTGAAAAGGAACGCGGGATGGATCCGCCGTGTCCGTACCTAGATCCGACACAGGTGCCCCTAGGTGAGAAGCCTTAGACGTATCGGGTTGAACTTAGGCGAGGGAACTCGGCAAATTAGCCCCGTAACTTCGGAAAAAGGGGTGCCTGACGTTTTGGCGCAAGCTGGAACGCCAGGTCGCAGTGACTCGGGGGAGGCGACTGTTTAATAAAAACACAGGGAACCGCCAGCCTGAAAAGGTGTGAACGGTTCCTGAGTCCTGGCCAGTGGCGGTACCTGAAACTCGGGTTCAACCGAGCCAAGGGCCGCTAAACGCCGGGAGTAACTCTGACTCTCTTAAGGTAGCCAAATGCCTTGTCGGGTAAGTTCCGACGTGCATGAATGGATTAACGACTTCCCCACTGTCCCCGCCTAGGGCCCGGTGAACCCACAACCTGGACGAACAGTCCAAGGTCTTCCAGCGGGGCGAGAAGTCCCCGTGGAGTTTTACTGCAACCTGTCGCTGTGATGTGACTGCGGGTACAGAGTGTAGGTGGGAGCCTTCGAAGTCAGCTCTTCGGGGCTGATGGAGGCAACAATGTAACACCACCTATCTGCGATCGCATCTCTAACTGTGCCTTGAGCACAGAACAACGGCTGGCGGGCAGTTCGGCTGGGGCGGCACCCCCTTGAAAAGATATCAAGGGGGCCCAAAGCTCGGCTCATCCGGGACAGAAACCCGGAGTAGAGGGCAAGACCAAAAGCCGGGCTGACTGGATGCTCATCAGCAAGGCATCCAGAGGCGAAAGCCGGGTCTAGCGATCATTCATGTCCCCATTGTTGGGGGCTGGATGTGACAGAAAAATTACCCCGGGAGTAATTGGCTCGTCTCCTCTGAGAGTCCCCATCGACGAGGAGGATTGGTTCTCCGCCGTCGTCCCTTCCCATCCTGGGCCCGCAGCAGGGTCCAAGGGCGCGGCTGTTCGCCGATTAAAGGGGAATGCGAGATGGGTTTAGACCGTCGCGAGACAGGTCGGCCTCTACCTGCTGGAAGTGCTGGTTGCCTGAGGGGAAGGCGCCCCTAGTACGAGAGGAACGGGGTATCGCAGCCTCTAGTTTACCGGTTGTCCGACAGGGCACTGCCGGGCAGCCACGCTGTCGAGGATAAAGGCTGAAAGCATCTAAGCCTGAAGCCTCTCCCGAAAATAGGCAGCCATTCTAACCCGCGACACCCGGCAACGGGCGTCAGGGTTGGACAAGGGCTCCCAAAGAAGATGGGTTTGATGGAGCAGGCGTGTGCGCGCGAAGACTTCGGTCGACGCGTTTAGCGCGCTGCTTCCAATCGCTCAAGGTGCTGGGCTGAAAACTGGATTCACACTCGGGCGTAATTCGAGGCCATGCATGGAAACTTCTTCCCCCGAATTTTCATTTAATCCGTGAGCTGTGACTTTGCTCCTTGCTTCACCCCAACGACGCGTAAGTTTGAAAGAATAGCCTCAGGCCTTCGAACAGACAGTCTGATTATGGCAAGACGATCGATTGATGTTAATGCCACAGATCGATTTACAGTTGAATACTAGCAACGGGCGAAGAGCAAACAAATGCTTAAAGGAATAAAACAACATTCAGAATTCACAGGGCCCGTAGCTCAGCATGGTTGAGTTGTCGTAAGCCGACGCCAAAGAGCACACGACTGATAAGACCTCTCGCACAAATCGTGGGGTCGCCGGTTCAAATCCGGCCGGGCCCACTACATTCTTCGCGGTTCGGACGACTTACAGTAGGTACTGTGACTCGGATAGTTATTACCGGCACTAGGAATCACGAGACACTATAATTAGCGATTTGAGCTGGCTCACTTCCAGTTAAGGAGAATGCAGAAGAGTGGACGAGGTTAGATTTCACGGCCGGGCAGGTCAGGGGATACTTACTGCCAGCCGCATATTCGCGGAGGCAGCCATCAACGATGGCAAATACGCGCAGTCTTTTCCAGACTTCGGTCCTGAACGATTAGGCGCGCCAATCGCAGCGTTCGCGAGGATTGATAGTCAACCGATAGAGATCAGAAGTCAAGTATACACGCCAAACGCGGTCGCAGTCTTCGAGGATTCACTGCTAACCAAGGTTCCAGTCACGCAAGGCTTGGTAACAAAAGGTAAGCTAGTCGTGAATTGGACCGGGGAAGACGCTGGCGAGCTGAAGAAGTTCGGAGAGAAAGCGGGTGCCACCACATTATGTTTGAATGCTAATCGCATCGCGATGGAGCTCATAGGATCACCTACAGTCAGCACGATAATGCTCGGCGCATTGGCTCAAGCTTCCGGACTGGTAAGCATCGACGCGCTCGAGAAGACAGTCCGGGACAGGTTCCATGGAAGCATGGGCGAGACTAACGCTAAGATGGTTAGAATGGGATTCAAAGAGGTTAGACAGATATGAAGAAACCAGGGTGGCGTGAACTACCGATCGGCGGAATCATAACTCAGCCGGGAACGGCCAAGCAATTCCAAACAGGCGACTGGCGCACTAAGAAACCAGTGCTCAACGAACAAAAATGCACTGGGTGCCTCTTCTGCTGGATCTGGTGTCCAGAACCTGCAATTCGGCGGGGAACGGGAAAAGCGGTCTCGTTCGATCTACATTACTGCAAAGGTTGCGGCATCTGCGCCGTAGAGTGTCCAGTACACGCAATCACAATGGTGGAGGAGAAGTAGATGTTAGAAAAGGTACAACTCACTCCGATGAGCGGATCGGAAGCAGTCGCGAAGTCAGTAATACAATCTAACGTGGACTTCGTCTCCGCATACCCCATAACGCCTCAAACGATAATCGTGGAGAGAATCAGCGACCTAGTAGGGGAAGGAGACACCAAGACCACATTCGTCAACGTAGAGTCCGAGCACTCTGCCATATCCGCATGCGTAGGAGCAAGCTTAGCAGGCGCACGCTCGTTTACTGCAACCTCGAGCCAAGGCCTAGCCCTGATGCATGAAGTCCTCTACTTAACCTCAGGACTGCGAGTTCCACTGGTCATGGCAGTCGCCAACCGAGCCCTTTCAGCTCCCATAAACATCCACGGCGACCACTCGGACATGATGGGTTCACGGGATTCAGGCTGGATCCAGTACTACGTTGAGAACGCTCAGGAAGCATACGATTGGGTGATGCAAGCCTTCAAGATCGCTGAAGACGACCGCGTGATGCTACCCTTCACAGTAAATATGGACGGGTACGTGATCACTCACTCGGTCGAGCCAGTTACACTGATCGATCAAGCGACGGTCGATAAGTTCGTTCCACCCAGAGTGGCGAAGACTCGACTTGACGTCAACAGTCCGATGACGTTCGGAACGCTCACCTTACCCGACTACTACACCGAATTCAAGAGACAGCAAGAGGAAGCAATGCGCAACGTTCCCGCCGTCTTTGATGAGGTAACAAGCGAATTCGCGCAGCTCATCGGACGGGGTTACAAGCAGCTCGTGCCCTTCGAGCTTGATGGCGCGAAGGTGATTGTCGTCTCGTTGGGGAGCGCTTCGGGCACGATACGGTACGTGGCAAGAGGCTTACGAAGCAAAGGCTTGCCCGTCGGAGCACTTAGAATAGGACTATTCAGACCCTTCCCAAGCGAACAATTCGCCAAACTAGTTGCGAACGCGGACGTTGTGGTCGTACTGGAAAGAGCAATGAGCCTAGGATCCAAATGCGGCCCACTTGCAAGCGAAGTAGTGAATTCCCTCTACGACCGCCCGTCACAACCAAGAATCTTGGACGTTATTGCAGGCTTGGGAGGACGCGACCTAGCACCTGAAGCAATTGAAAAACTCTTCAAGACCGGCCTCGAAGCCGCTTCAAATCGTTCAGGATTGGAGATGGAGTTTCTAGGAGTGCGTGAGTAAAATGGTAACATTGAGAGAATTACAAGTTGAAGAACTGTACGGCCCAGGACACCGCATGTGTGCAGGCTGCGGAGCAGCAGTCACTGCCAGAATGACTTTGAAGTCGGTCAAACGACCCGCTATCATCGTGAACGCAACCGGATGCATGGAAGTGGCTAGCACAATATACCCATACACTGCGTGGAGCGTCCCCTGGGTTCACAGCCTCTTCGAGAATGCTTCAGCAGTCGCGAGCGGAATCGAAGCTTACCTCAAATCGAAAGAAGGAGGCAAGATTAACGAGGACATCATTGTCTTCGGTGGAGACGGAGGAACTTTCGACATCGGGTTACAAGCACTCTCCGGAGCTCTCGAACGCAAACATGACTTCGTGTACGTATGCTACGATAACGAAGCCTACATGAACACTGGTATCCAACGTTCAAGCGCCACTCCCGAAGGAGCATGGACCACAACGACCCCAGTAAGGGCGCATTCGCCCGGCAAGACAGGACTCAAGAAAGACCTCGTCGGCATTGCACTAGCACATCACGTGGACTATGTTGCAACAGCATGCACTGCATACTGGAACGATTTCATAACAAAAATACAGAAAGCCACAGCAGTCGAAGGACCCGCACTCATACACGCTCTGGCTCCGTGCCCGCTAGGATGGCGGTTCAAGACCGAACAGACGATTCAGATGGGTCGAATGGCCGTGCAAACCAGGTACTTCCCGCTCTACGAGGTAGAGAAAGGAAAATACAAGATGAACGTGAACCCTCACCAAGAATCTCTCGACAACTTCCTCAAAATGCAAGGAAGATTCAAACACCTCTTCCAACCAGAGAACGCCGGCGAACTGAACCTTCTCAAGAGCCAAATAGAACAACGATGGCTAGCACTCCAAGACCTCTGTCAGGGCAAGCATCCTACTTGGTCCTGACCGAACATCCCAATCTTACATTCGATAAACTGTTTAATCCCCCGCACAATCTCTAAGGCGGGGGCCGGTAGTTCAGCCTGGTATGCCTGAATAAGGGCCAAAGAACGTCCGGTTCGCATCAAGAAGAAAAACCGGAAGGCCGCGGGTTCAAATCCCGCCCGGTCCACCAAGAAACGCTTCGTCTATCCGACGGTCCCTATCCAGAGTCAACTAGAACTGAGCATCATGATACGTAGCATTTGCGGCATCACCCTTTGCGGACTACTCGTCTTAACGGTGTTCTCAGGACTATGCTCAGCTAAAACTCAGACCTCGTTTGAGGTTGGCGCTGCTGGTGACGACGCGTCACGAGGTAACTTAGGGGTACGTGCCAGCATCCAAACACACCTCTACGACACTTACCCAGTAGTTTTCGATTACTTCTGGTTAGGAAGCGTGCTATCTAATGGTGCCTTCGTACAGTTCGGTTACGGATTCCAGCCGGGCCCGGCAACATACTGCCTTGATGCCTTCGTAAAAGATGGCGTTACAACTTGCTTGGGTAAGTCTGAGCTAATATCGAACACGGAAGGAAGGTGGGAATGGCAGTATTGGCCCGACACTACGGGACATGACTTCTATTATGAGATTGGCCCCGCCGACTCGGTCGGCGTTAACGGAACGTGGCATGAGTATACAATCGTCAGATCTGGCTCGCAATGGCAATTTCTGCTTGATGACGTAGTTGTTGGCAACTTGACAGCCGTTGCGTCTGTATCGCGTGATCCGCCGTTAATTCTAGCGGAGAAGTCAGGTACAGATCAATTAGTCGGATCCTTGGGGCCGGTGGCGTTTCAAGATTTGGAATACTTCAAGCAGAACGAATGGCGTCCTGTCGAATCGTTGTTTGTAGTGAGATCATGCTCTCCAACCCAGAATTGCAGCCTAGACCAACCATACGGTGTAGGGGTCTTCAACAGTCAGGTTGTGGTCGGATCTGTGCACGACAGGCCTGAAGACGGAGGATTGCTTTGGACAAGTGGATACGAAACACTGCACGTCACGGTCCACCCTAACGCTCAGTTCAGCGTCTGGACGTTTGCGGGCCAACAGCTATTCGTTGACAATGCAACCGTCAGAGTTCCCAGGGGGATGTTCGCCTACGTCTCACTGATCGACCTTACGGTAGCCTCACCTGGCACGCTCGGTGCGCTCGGAGCAAGGGACGAGTTTGCAGGATGGGCAGGGAGTACAGTTTCTAGTAACTCATCTTTGCAGCTTCTTATGGAAAACGACTACGACTTGAAGGCTACATGGCAATCCGACTATGTTACTCCGATCTCGATTCTCGTCGCGATATTAGTTATAGTCGGAATTTCGGCCTACATCATGGTCAGGAAGATGCGAATGCGTAGGAATTAGGCAAGTTGAGAGTTCGACTCTCAACTAACGGGTTCCGTCCTGATCGCTATGGTCTTCCCCGAGAGTCGCTCTATCTCGGCTTCGATCAGCGATTTCTCCTTTAGCATCATTCTACCCATCTCCTCGATTCGTTTTTCGCTCTCTGCTAGTTGGGTGTCAAGTTGCTTGGTCTTGGATTCCGTTCGTGTCAAAGCTTCTGCTAACTTCTCTCTCTTTTCGAGCAGTCCGTTCGTTTGAAGTTGGTCATTCATCCTACTGATTCTATCTTGAATCAAGAGATATTGAGTTCGTAGCTGTTCGAGATTACCTTGTGAAATCAAGCTGATAACTTCTTCAGCTCTCTTACGTTTTCGCTCCTCAATTCCCAACTCTCCTCTGCTCAGCGCGCCATTTAGAGCGTTCAGTACGCGGAGGTACTTTTGCGGGTCAGTCTCTAAAACTGTAATGCGAGGGTTCTCTACGAGTTGAGTTAGGAGTTGATGGTCGGTGGATTTATCGTCTGATGTTCGTTCGTATTTCTTGAGCGCTTTACTTAACGGTTGGAGAAACAGCTCTATTGCCTCGGCTTTTGACCTCAACTCGTCCTGCAACTGAAGCAGTTGGCGAAACATCTCATGAGACAATAGAGTTTCCTGATCTCGTAGCAATGCTTTCTCGTTCTCAACTGAAGAGGTGAGCGTCTTACGTATCTCCCTGTTCTCCGTGCGGAATTCATTCAGCTTTTGCTCCCTCTTCGTAAGGGTACGAATATCCGCTTTGAGCGATTCTAGTGCACTTCCTGGAGATTTGTCGAGCGAGCTTCCGAATTCGTTGATAGTAGCTTCGAATTTTGTAAGCGAGCTGTTCAGCGAGGCGATCTCCGTCTTCATCGCCTTGTAGAGCTTAGGGACGTATTTTCTGATCGTTAAAATGATCTTGTCGGACGCTTCAACCGCACTCTTGTGAAAGGCTTCGAGACCATAATAGTCAGATTGGATTTGTTGATTTGAAATCTGATTCGTAGACTCCTTTATCGTCTGAACCAGACGAAGGCCTTGCTCCGATGCCGTTTTGTCCAAGGTACCCCAAGCATTCCGAATCGATACTTCAAGCCTACTCGTGACCGTCGCCAGCTCGTCGGATGCACGTTTGATGTTCTTTATTCGAGCTTCAAACCGTTTCTCGTGATGTCGCATCAGTTCCTTGTATAAGGAATCGGCAAATGCCGGGAGATCTGCAAGTTTAACGTCTTCCATGAGGCATGTGCCTCAAGAGTTCGAAGTTTGAGAGTCTAGATTCGCTTGATTGCGTTGCGACGCACTAATTATTGCGGTGTGTATGCGCTCACAGATTTCTCGCCTTTTCTCCAACGCGTCGTCCCCGGCTGTCCCTGCTGCTTCACGGGCTTTCTGTCTCAACGCATCGATCTCGCTCAATAGTTTCTGTCGGCCGTTAACATACGCCTCTTGATGTTTCTTAAGATCATTTTGAAGGTTCTGCTCACTGTCCCTCAACTTCCTCCTTCGGGAGTCCAATGCAACGCTGGTTCCTGCGATTGCATTGTCCTGCTTGCGGAAAATTCTTCGAAATATGTTCGCATTCTTGCGGAGGATTTCGATTCGCCTTCTGTCTAGTTGGTCAATTTCATCGCGTATCTTCTGGCTGTTTTTCTCATAATTCCTCTTGAGTTCTTGTGTTTGGGCTCTGTTTGTGTGTTCAAACTGCGAGAGTTCAGCCTCGCATCGTGTTAGCTGCTGTTGAAGCATATTTGATTCATGTGATTGAGCATTTTCCGTCTTAGTGCGATCTGCTAGGATGAGTTGAATATCTCTCATGTTCTCTCCGATCTCCTTGTGTAAACTATCGTCAACGATTTGTGGAACTTGCGCTTCGAAATCGTTGAGAAGAGATTGGAGATCTTTTAGCCAGCGTTCGAAATGATCCGCGAAGGGCGGAAGCACGAAACGTTGATTTCCCAAATGGTCTATTGCGTTAAGTACACTTGACGTCACGCGGGAAGGGTCAGCCGATTCTGTTTGCAAATATGATTTGGAGTTGGGTGGCTCTCTTTCCTTCTTGGAGGATTTCTTTAATGCTGGTCGGAGAAACCTCCTTCCCCTCATGCGTGGCACGGAGCTCATAGCGAACGATTCACTCCAAACCTATTCACTGTTTTAGAGTTTCCCGAACCACAAGTATCGGAGCAAGAGACCTGCTAAGAGTCCGCCAAAATGGGCGAGGAACCCGCCACCAGCAAACAGGTTGAGGCCAATAAAGAAAACCATCCCAATCAAGCCCTTCCAGCCACCTGCAACAGCCAAGATTCCCCAGATCGCCCCCGAAGCTCCCAGACCAATTTGATCCCCGCCCAGGAACAGAAATGCAATATTCCCTGCTAATCCGCTGACGAAGTAAGCGGCGAGCCATTTCTGTCTGGATACCTGTTCCTCTAGAGACGTTCCAAAAATCAATAGGAAGAGGACATTCCCCATCAAGTGGAGCGGGTTAGCGTGAAGAAAAAGTGAAGTGAAAAGCATCCATACCGCTCCGGACCAGACTGCCTGATTCACTTGCACGAACAGATAGACGGCGTCTAAATTCAAGCTGCCTAAGTTACCTCCTAGTATTCCAGTTAACAAGTAGATGACTACTAGAATCGTGGCCATCCACACTGTTGGTGAGTCGCGAATTCGCGAATGATCAGCTGACAAACGTTGTCTGGAGGAGAAAGCTTGGGCGTCAATTTAATAACGCATTTGGCAAGTGATGACGTGTGACAGTCAATTCGCATGAGCCATTCCTGGCTGGTGAACGGGTTGCGAAGCTTTCCGTTCTAACCCTCCTTGTCATAGGAGTAGTCGAGCTCTTCGTCGGTAGGCTTTCGTTGAGTCTCGGTCTTAGTGCGGATGGTGTCACTTCACTATTCGATGCTCTAGTATCACTCATCGTCTGGCTGGGGCTTCATTTCTCTAGGAGACGCCCTGACGCGCGTTTTCACTTTGGATACCAGAAAGTGGAAACTCTTGCCGCCCTCCTAGTCGCGATTTCCATGATAGGCGTCGCGATTTACATTGTCTTCGTCTCTTATCTTACGTTTCTAAATCCTAGGCCTATTTCGTACCCAGCAGTTGCCATGGTCACGCTGCTTCTCGCTGGAATCTTGTCCATGTATCGAGCGATTCAAATGCGTACCGTGGCAAGAAAGTACGGACTCTTGTCCCTTCGGACAGACGCTAACAATTCCATCAAGGATGCAACTGCGTCTTTTGTCATCTTTGTGAGCATTTTGGGATCTTCGTTGGGATTTTTGGAATTGGATGCCGTAGGAGGTATAATCATAGGAATTTACATCTTGGGTGTCGCTTATGTTACGATTAAGGAAGCCTCCCTCATACTCCTCGATGCTTGTGAGAGTCCCGAAATGACGTCTGAGCTAGCGGCAGCTCTGAAAACCCTCCCCGGAATCAGCGACATAACCAGCATAAAATTGCGGCCTTCCGGTCGTTACTTGACCGGCGTTCTGACCGTGACGGTTGACGGCTCGGAGACAGTGGCGGATACGGAAAGATTGCGAAAGGAAATTCGTGATATAATCTCTAGGATTCTGGAACCAGTTGAAGACATCATCGTCGTATTCAGGGCGTCGCGGGATGGTTAGGTTGCAATCTTCTCTACAAGCAACATTTTACCCAAAGTTGTCAACCGGACTTTGGTCTTTCCGCGTGAGTGCCTGATCGCGTCTGCTAAACCCAGATCAATCAGTCCTCTAGCATCTTCGGACCCATGAATATGATAGCTTAGCAGAGGCTTTCCGTAGTTGGTGAGTTTGCTCAGTGCATCCAGGCTATCCACTTCCCCTCCCGCTTTGTCAAGCGCCTTCAGGATACTGAGCTTCACCTCGGAAACTAGCTCCGTGTAGCTGAGTTTCATAGGTGGGAGCATGACGCACTCATCAGCTTTACAGAAGAAGGCTTTGAATCCGAGAATGAACGACGTGACCGCGGAAGCGATACAGATCATTTTATCCCCACTGCTAACGTTAAGAAGGAAGTCATCAAACTGATCTTGGTTCTTCTCTATAATTTGTGAGAAAACCTGCATGATATCCTTGTACGATTGTTCCACCCTGATATTATCGTAGATATCTACGTCTGTCTTCAGAGTCTCTGCAATGTTCGTTGCCAGTCGTTTCGCAATTTCCTTATCGTGTTGATAACAGATGAGTACTAGCTTGTTTGAAGGGGCATTTCTTACTCCGGCTAATACCCCACTCGTTTCTTCGCCTACAGTGGCAATTTGAACAGTCCTACGAAATGATCGCTGGGAAGGTTCATCTGCTGAGCCTTTTCCCCGACGACCTGCCTCAACGGTCGAAGTCCGCGGCATTCCCTAACCCTGCTATCGAATCAGACGCAGCACCAGCGCACCGCGGAGAATATAAACCGTTTATTCCGAGCGGATCAACCCTGTGATGTCTCCCTGACTGGTCAGAGTGTCGCTTGGAGGGCTTGCTCCGTTTAAATATGATCAGGATTAGTTGAAATCCAACGAAATCGACATTGGGCATCTTGAGATGAGCACCCGAATAGGATGCAGTGGGTGGTCCTACATTGATTGGGTTGGACCGTTCTATCCAGCTAACACAAGGCCTGATGAATATCTCAAACTCTATTCTCGGATCTTTGATACGGTCGAAATAGATTCCACGTTCTACCGTGTTCCATCTGCGCAGATGGTGAATCAGTGGTATACCAATACTCCAGATCATTTCCTCTTCTGCCCCAAACTCCCAAAACGAATTACTCATGATCTCCACCTTGAAAATTCCACGCAATACTACGATCATTTCAGTAAAAGAATGGGCGCACTCAACGAGAAGCTTGGACCATTCATCATCCAGATGCCACCCTCCTTCAAGTACCAAAAGCACCTCGAGCAACTCACCCGTTTCCTGAACGGACTTGACCACAACCACAGATACGCCGTAGAATTCAGAAATGAATCATGGTTCAATCCTGAAGTGGAGAAACTCCTCACGGAAAATGAGATTTGTCAAGTCTGGTCTGTAAATCAATACCTTACAACGCCCCCAGCCGTAACGAGCGAGTTCGTCTACATGCGCTTTGTAGGCGACCGCTCGATTGATCGCTTCGGGAAAATTCAGAAGGATCAGTCTCAAGTGATGGAAACTTGGAGTAAATCTATATCACAGGTTCCAGAATCAAGAGAGAAATTCGTGCTCTTCAATAATCACTTCGCAGGATTTGGCCCCGGCTCTGCCAACGAGTTCAGGCGTCTAATGGGGTTGGCACAGTTGGACTGGTCGGGCCTCGCGAAAGACTCAGCCCAGAAGAGTATGTTTGATTTCTAGGAGCGGCAGATATTGGGCCGTCTCATCTTCCATGTCGATTTGGACGCGTTCTACGCCTCAGTCGAACAACGGGAAAACCCAGAACTTAACGGAAAACCACTCATCATCGGTGCTGACCCGAAGGACGGAACAGGTCGCGGTGTTGTAGTCGCCTGTTCCTACGAGGCTCGCAAACGCGGTATTCGTTCTGGACAACCGATCTCCATCGCTTATCGACTCATGCCCCAAGCTATCTACTTGAGACCCGACTTTGGGACGTATGAAGACGTTTCCTCAGACATAATGTCATTCCTCAGAAAGTACGCCGACAAGTTCGAGCAAGCCAGTATTGACGAGGCGTACATGGACGTCACGCAAACTTGTACACGATACGGTGGACCTGTCGAGCTTGCTAAACGAATCAAGCGAGAGGTAAAGGAGCTTTTCAGCCTGACATGCTCCATCGGAATAGCCCCCAACAAGTCCTCAGCAAAAATCGCTTCTGATATGCAGAAGCCTGACGGTCTAACTTTCATCGAAGAAGCTCACGTCCGAGAGGTCCTCGCACCTTTGCCGGTTTCGAAGATCAGCGGAATAGGAAGTAAGACAGAAAGTAGCCTGAGAGAGCTGGGGATCAACACGATAGGGGATCTCGCCAAAGCCTCCCCCAGAATCCTTCACGACAACTTCGGTAAAACAGCCGTTTGGCTGTGGGCAATCGCCAATGCTGAAGAACGCGTCGAGGTGGAAGAGAATTTTGCGATGCAATCCATCGGGGCAGAACACACGTTCGAGAAAGATACTTCAGATTGGTCTATAATCGAGAGCGAGCTGAGAGCACTATCAGAGACGGTCTACAAAAGGCTGGCCGAGGAGAAGATGGCCTTTAGAACAGTCGTGCTCAAGATTCGGTTCAGAGGTTTTGAGACCCACACCCGGAACAAGTCATTGAAATTCAGTACGACAAAGGAGTCTATGATCTTAGAAACAATCCGTGAATTATGCGCCGAGTTCATGCCTGCAAAGAAGGAAGTACGTTTAGTAGGGGTTCGCGTCTCTGGTTTAGAATCAAGACCTGCTGCGACGATTGATTCTTTCACAAAGTGAATGTATATTCAGGCAATGAATTGCGCAGAAACTCGTGGAGAGTTCTGACTTCTTCATTGCTCATCGAACGAAGAGGCAGCCTTACTGTGCCGCTCTTCAATCCGCGCATCTTCAAAGTCTCTAGTAGAGGTGCAATTTCCGGTTTCGTAAGAGCAGCCCTCAGAGAATGGATCTTCAATTGAAGTTTCTTTGCTTCAGTCAAATCTCCTCGCGTATAGGCTTCGTAAACGCTAACCATGAGTTCCGGGAAAGCATTGGCTAATCCCGAGACTCCTGCTCGTATACCTGCGCAAAGAGCAGAGAAGAAGAACGAGTCAGTTCCACATATCACGTTGAAACCAGAAGGTGATATCGACAGATAATCAAGAAGTTGAAGGAAATCCCTACTACTGTCTTTTATCCCGACAATTCCCGGGATCTTTGAAAGACGTCCGACTATCTCAGCACTCAAATTGTTACTCGTATTTCCGGGAATATTGTAAAGGAGTACCGGGAGTGTTGTTGCTTCCGATAATCGTCTATAGTGTTCCTCGGTCGCTAAGACGTCAGGGTGGTAATAAAAGGGCGTCACACACGCAACTGCTGATGCACCGATCTTCTGCGCATGTGCGGCCAATTCAATACCTACCCGCAAATCCATCCCGCCCACATGCACAATAACGGGCACATGGTCTGCAGTTTCGCTCACGATTATTTCGGCAGCTTTCTTTCGTTGCGAAACTTCCATGGCCGGACCCATCCCGTTCGTTCCGAACGCAAATAAGCCGTGAACTCCAGCCTTCAATTGAAAGCGCACTAATTCTCTGATCGACTCCTCGATGATGTCACCATCTTGCGTGAATGGAGTGACTAACGCCGTGATAACACCATGCAATGCTAGACTTCGCACTACTGTCACGTGCCTCCGATATGCTATGCCGCTTAAATGTTTAACACGTGACTTCTTAACGGGATGCTCGAAGATACTGTCATGAAATTGCGTGTAGTTGGATTTGCACAATGAAACCGGAGTTAAACGTCAACAGCTTCGATGGGCGAATTTTGAAGGACACAGGAACCATGGTAGTACTTTTCGAGGCCGATTGGTGTCCGTTCTGCCGCCAATTCGCATCGATCTTTGAGCTACTTCGACAATCAAATGTTCCCTCGGCTCGTGTTGATCTAAGCGATTTGGATAACCCGTTGTGGGATACGTTTTCAATTGAGATAGTGCCAACCGTGTTGATCTTCAAATCTGGAAGGATAATTCAACGATACGACGGCGTCTCGGGGCACGGTCTAGACGCTGCAATTATTCCGGAGATTATCTCAATTTTCAAGTCACGCTAGGAATCTGTGAACTGCATCTGAATACGACTTCCTTCTCCAGGGGCTTTCCCTTCCGATACTTCCAGATCTCCACAGTTCCGCGAAACGCTTCTCCCCACAGTTTCAGTATTTCTTTCTCTTCTGGGGAGGCGCGACCGGTTCCGCTTTTCACCTGGACCATTAACACTTGACCGTTGCGACCTGCGAAGATGTCAACAGGTCCATGCGAAGCGGCACTTCGACTACAGAACCAGCCTTCCGTGCGTAACTTCTTGAGCACCTGATATTCGCGACTTCTGCCTCTAGTGTATGGCGTCGATGCCAAGTTCCATTCTCCAATAAGACGAACTACAATCTTCAATTGAATATCTTAATTATTGGATATGTTCGCCGATATTCCGCGGGACGGATGTGGTTCCGTTTTATTGAATCTAATCAACACGAGGCTCTAACTATAATCTGACCATAGTGGTTCGCGATTGTAAAGTACTTAAGGGCTTACGTGAAATCCTCCAACAGGGACACTAGGATTTGCGCTGGGCTATCGGAATTCTACTTCTACTGAGTATCACGAGCTTAGCGTTCGTCTCACCCGTCTTCGGCCAGCTCTCTTACAGCGTAACAGTATCTGCGCAAGGATTGCCGTCTGGCGTCAGGACTAATTTGTATGTGGATGGGCCAGTGAACGGGAGCCTCGGATCCGGTGAGTCGCGCACATTTTCTTTTGCGTCTACCGGTTTAGCCCATGTCATCTCTGTCGACTATTACGTTCCGAATAGTACTGGCACCGGGGGGGTCAGATATTATGATAGTAGCCCGTCCTGGACTTTTAGTGGAACCGGGACCCACGTTTTCAGTTACTCGACACAGTTTCTGCTAGCCGTTCAAACGGCTTACAGTTCAATTGCTGGAGGTGGCTGGTACGATTCAGGTTCGATCGCCCAAGTAAGCGTGAAAGATTCGGAGGTGGATGAAGGTCAGGGCACACGCCTAATTTTCAATGGGTGGACCAGTGATGCTTCAGGTTCAAACGTAACCTCACATCCTATTCTGATGAACTCTCCCAGAACAGCGGTCGCGGAATGGAAGACCCAGTTTCTATTGACAATTAACTCCGACCCGGCGGGCGTTGAAAACTTCCAAGGATCAGGCTGGTATGATTCCGGAGCGCAAGCCACCTTCTCGGGACCCCAGAATGTGCAATCGACCTCAGCCTCCCGCCTTAGGTTCGGATCCTGGAGTGGCGATGCCACTGGGACCTCGTCAACGGGGACCGTTCTCATGGACAGACCAAAGGTCGTGATTGCGCACTATGTAGCGCAATACCTTGTGTCAGTAACTTACGATCCTCCAACCATCGTCGCGAATTACAACGTTACTAGTGCGGGCTGGTATGATGCTGACTCGTCAGTCCAACTGGGACCGACTCCAATAACAATCGACGTTAGTTCCGTGGAGCGGCTGAAGTTTTCGAACTGGATCGATAATGGTATTTCCACCCAAAATGTTTCGCTAAGTCTGTTCGTAGACAAACCGCAGAATATCTCGCTGATTTACACCACACAATATTACCTTGACGTCGAGACGACTCACGGAGCCGTCTCGGGGTCGGGATGGTACGATAAAGGGTCGACTGCCAAGATAACTGAACTGCCTGAAAGCAGCTGGCCAATTGCGTACACATTCTCAGGTTGGAGCGTAGACCCTCCAACTGGCAACCTCATCAAAACCGACGATTCATGGTCTCTGGTCGTTGATCGGCCGTACACAGTAGAGGCTACGTGGACTGTGGATTACTTCCCCCTGATCGAAATTGTTGTTGGGGCAAGCGCGAGCGTAACTATCTTGGCTGCCGCCGTTTTTCTACTATACAGGCGTAAACGGCGCGGCAAGGATTTGCCGTCGGGGAAGGGTAGAATCTGTCAGACGTGTGGCAACCTTGTTCCGGCAGGAGCACTCTTCTGTCAAAAGTGCGGAAAATCACCTGATGCTCAACCCTCGCAAGAACCTGTCCTGGGTCCTCTTGAGCAGAAGGTCTACGATTACATCATCAAGAACGAAGGAGTAATCTCGATGAGCAAAGCCGCAAGTGAACTAAACATAACTGTGGAACAGTTGAAATCGATCACTGAGAAACTAAAGAAAGATGGTCGACTGGCTTAGAAAAATGAGCTGTGTTGTGGCTGCTGATAGTAAGGCTGGGGCGCGTAACCGCCGCCGTAACCGATCTTAGGCGATAGCCCCCAATAGCATTCTGTGCAGAACGTCAACACGCCATACTGCCTGTTGCATCCAACGCAGATCGACCGTCCGCATCTAGAGCAAATGAACGCTGCAGGAAGGTCAGCGTGGTAATAGCAACTGCCCGGTCTCGGCACTTGTCTTGAACCATATGTTTGCGGAGCCGGCCCGGGGACCGCTGGATAAGCAATAGGTGATTTTACATCAACCTTAACGGGCGGCGCTTGCGGGAGATTGGTTCCGCAACTAAAGCAATACTTCGCATCATCGGAGTTCGTTTTGCCGCATACCTGACATACTGCCATCGCAATATCCCTATATGCACTAATGGAAGGCGGTCTTTAACGCTTGCGCACCATTGTTTATGTCAAGGCGCCTCAACCGTAACGACAAATTGACTGGTTTAGGTATAAGAATCGCTAGTGCGTTGTTAGGTTAATTTGCAAATCGACTCGTTCATGTCACCCTTGTTATCTTCCACTAGGACCTTGATGTAGTCTCCCTCTCGTAACGAGAATTTGCGTTCACCGATTTTCCGTTCACCCCTCTCGTCTTCTGAAAAGAGAGTCATCTCGCCTGTAGCATCGATCGCGCGCCGCACGGCGTTCTCTAACTTATTCAGACTGCCAAGACCGTGCGAGGGGAGATCAAACCGTTTTACGGTTGATTTGGTCGTGCCATCTTTGCCGCACACAAGACATGCCTGATTTCTCTTCAGAGGCATCAACGTGTATCTGTTGTTCTTCAGGTCCATAAACAAAATGGGCCCAAGTGGCTCACCATTCTTCGACGACCAGGTTTTGGTTTTCCGAAACTCTTCAAGACCTAGAATTATCTTGATCACCTCATGCGCTATGATTGATGACACTAAAGAGATCGATGTGGAAAATGAGGGCACCGTCTCTTGTTCTACAGGTGCGTCACACGGATTTCGTAGCCCGACGATGTTTGAATATTGACTTGACGGAAATATGCAAATTGGGCAGGCAGCTTCAGACGTCACGTACGACTGCACCCTTGCAGTAGTGCCCATGATTCCCCCATCAACCAGCGGAATCGCGTATTTCCGCGAGATTTGCGACAAGTAGATTCGCGAAACAAGATTATCGAGTCCACTTACGATGACATCAGAATCAAGAATGAGCTTCAGAGGCATGCTCTCTAGGTCACCGCGATATGCTGATGTCTCGACAAACGGGTACCTGTCGTGGACATTCTTAGCAAGAACCTCCGCTTTATTCCTACCAAGGTCCCGACCCTCGAAGAAGATCATGCGGCTAACATTTGATAGTTCAACTATATCGCGGTCGACAACGAATAACCTGCCTAACCCGAGCATTGCCAGGTTTTTTGAGACTTCATTGCCGATGGCTCCCGCGCCTGCCAATAGAACTGTAGCTGACCTAATCCTCCGTTGTCCTTCGCTTCCCCATTGTATCAGATGTCTGGCCCAAATGTAATCAACAATAATGGATTCGTGAGATTTCTTCAGTCTGGAGACTTTTGTTCTCTCAGGAATCATCTCTCCGTTCAGAAGTAACCTTGTTAGGTTGGCCTCGATGTTGAGATCCGCGCAAAGAGCATTCTTCAGGTCCTTGACAGTTTTCTTGCTGTCTATTTCTCTCTCGATCTGCCTATACCCAGGCAGAGATGCCTTGATTCGCATCAGCGTGAAGCTCGATCATCCCTGCCAGGGATTCTGAATCTTATTACGTCACTCGGAGTCGGCCGGGGAGCAACCAGCCTCGGGATGGGAACAATATTGAACCGGACAGTATCATTGGCTTGGCTCTCCGATTTCTTGACCTTCGCCATCTTCGGGAATCCATGTGTTCGACAGACCGTAGCTGCCTTGAGAGAGCGAGGATGGTCGAAGACATTCTGCGGATTCGGATCAGTAAGTAGGTAGTGGAGCGCGTTTACAACAGAAATTAGCTTCAGGCGGGGATCCCATTTGTCTCCTAAAATTGAAACGCAGACCGCGTTTGGGACGTTGGGAACAATGTTTGGATGCGAGATTTCAGTCAGCCAAGTGGCTACCGGAGGCTTGAGCGGGTACTCTGAAGAAATGTCTAGCCTGAAACGGTTCCAGTCCGCATATTCGGTGAATGGCCAGACCCGTTGCTCCGCTAAGTGTTTCACCTCCCCCTTCTCACATCTGATGAGCCCCTCGAACCGGGTAGGAGGGTCATTCGTCGCTGTTACTGTTGGGAATTGATGGTTGAGGAGGCTCTTTTCCTTGTAGAGCGTCGTAATGTCCAATAACTATCTGCCTTATCCGCCGATTATGTTGTATGGCATTAGCGCTAGCTGAGCATTCTCTGGGATTCCCAGTCGAGAGACAGTATTGTTCTCCTCGAGAATTGCGCCGCCGTACATGAGCGCAACCGTGGACGGATCAACACCAAATGACTGGCACACTTGCTGCTTGATTTCAGCGACAGTATGGTCTGGAATGACGTCTATTTCAGCTAAACCTGTCTGTGGGCCAATAGGAGCTTGGATGAACAGTTTCATTTGCGATGTTTCACCTCCATCCTTCCTACCACGCCTTTCATACAAGGGACCTTAACTATCTTACTGTGACCTGTATCTTCTGCGAGTGAATTATGTATCCACCCTCAGGAAGAGACGCTTTCACAGTGAGAGTGATTGTATATGTGCCTTGCCTAACGCCCGTAGCTTGAATTGCAAGTGATAAAGTTCCAGGTAGCGACAGCAAGGTAGATCCGTTTGTCGACAATAGTACGATCTTTGCTCCCTGCGGCACACCGGTTACCATGACCGCAACCGGTGCGTCGAATCCCGTTCTGGCTGTTACGGTAATGGTGAATTCGCTTTGCGAGCCGGCAAGAACCGATATCGAAGGGGGATAGACGGTTAAATCGAAATCTGTGACCGTAACAGTGAGCTTCGCGGTCCGTTCTATGACTTGCGAGCCTTCGCTTGGATATGAAGCGGTTATGTAGATCGGAAATGATCCCAAGGATGCGTTAGGCGTCGCGGCAATGCCAATGTTGATCATGGTTCCTGGGCGTTCCATCTCAGGGATTGATAGTGTCACGCCATTCGGTACCTCCGAAGCCGAGATCTTTACGCCCTGACTGAAACCGTTGATTGATATTAGGTTCAGAAGGGTGGATGATGGAAGAGTTGCGTTCCTGTATACCGTGACCGTTTGGTTCTCAGGTGACAGGTTGAAGTCCATTACCAGAACATGATACATGTCCGAAGACACCCTACTCCCTGCGTCTGTCGTCCCTTCAAGATAGTAAGATATGTTTCCAGTAACCTCGGGTGAGGGGATTGTCGATTGAAATTGGCCGGGAGCGACTTGGCTCATTGCAATGCCCTTGAACGACTCGCCTTCCTTGGCGTAGAATAGTGTCATGTTCTTAATTCCCGTAGAGTTCGCGATTATGGAAATGGGTAAGCCGACAAGAGTGGTAGCTACTGGAGTGTGATTTATCGTGGCACGCTCGGGAAGCGGCTTTGTTGAGAGCGTTTGAATTCCCAGGATACTCAGCGAAATGACTAATGCTACGAGAATAATCCCGAGTATGAGCTTAACTGGCAACGGACCCTTTATCAGAGGTCTTGGTTTGCCAACCGCGAGTGGGGTCTGCGGGTGCTTGACAGGTGCAGCCTCTAATCCCCTGCTGAATACCCTGACTTTGTCCTCACGGATTCGAACAGGTTTCCCGCTTGTGTCAAGTCTGAAAAAGCCGACCTCACCATTTCTAGCATCAATGACCATTCCGACTGTTAGTGAGGAAAACTGTTGAAGTTTCCTTTGCGTGTCAACGTCAGTCTGTGAGAAGAAAATTCCGTCTTCGGTGTGTGAATGGTACCATCCTACTATGTTGCCTTTTAGTCGACCCTTTACGAGGTCATCGGCGATCTTGGCGACGGTGGTAGGGTGAAGAACTACCCGATGTGGTTCTCCTGAAAATTCTCCTGTGATGGAGTCATTGATGACGAGTGTGTCGTTGGTGAGGTTGCCGATTAATAGGCCTATTACTTCATTGCTGTTTTCAGTTGCTACCTTAGTGAGCCTATCGTTGACTGGTTTGTAGATACTGACGTATGACAACGGTTACACCAAAAGCGAAAGGGAATAAAAAAAAGGGACCTTGTTCAGGCCGCTACCTTCCCAACATGCCGAGGATTCCGCCTAGTACACCCAACACGAATCCGGCCACAAATCCTCCGCCGATTATCAAACTCAGCACTGCAAGTGGGAACACGACTATGCTACCGATAGTGCCGTAGCCTAACAGCATGAGTATTGATCCGATCACTAGGATGAGTCCGATAATTGCGCCGATAGCGAAGATTAGACCGTGGGTGGGAGAGGTGTCAATGACTGGGATCCAGAAGAACACTCCTGTCCATAGCGTGTAGAATGAGTTTGATAGAAGAGCGGCTGCGTTGAGTATGACGAGAATTCCTGCGATCATTGATAGGATGAATCCCCAGAGAGCTCTCGGTGAGGATGGTTGCATTCCGAACATTGGATATGGTTGTTGCATCATAGGTGGTGACATCATAGGTGGTGGGGGTGCGTATGATGGTGGTGGTGCGTAGGATGGTGCGGGTGGCTGAGATGGAGCCATTGGTACTACGCCCTGATAGCATTGAGGACAGAGCACTAAGTCCATGTATGCTTTAGAGTCGTCGCGACAGATCGATCGTCCGCATCTGTTGCACACGTAGACTGCTGGCAGGTTCGGATGGTAGAAGCATTGGCCCGGAGCTGGGACTCTCACTGGTCCGCCGGGGCTGACGGGAGTTACGACACGTACGGATGGAACTGGCTTGAGGGCTGGTCCTGCGACGGCGCCGATAGACGCGCCGCAACTGGAACAGAATGTTGCGTCGTCACGATTGTTGTAGCCGCATGATGGGCATCTTTTGACCATTTTCCTAAATTGCCTCCTTTAACTGATTTAACACGAATGGAATGTGCCATTGTGAGCGCTCTTAAGCGTTTGGTAATGAATTGCGTGATATTGTTATGAATTTGACACTAATCTTGCAATTTTGGAGTAAGGATTGCGGTATTTTCGGTTCGGAGGGGGTGGGCTTATCTCAAGCTGGTCAAATCGTAATTTGATTGGTTTTCGGGTGTTGAGGCTCATTTTGAGAGGCCAATTCAGTGATTTTCTTCCCGGCGCGTCCTTTTTGTATCCTCCACGAGCGGTAATGCGACGACACTACTGCGCTATGCTTGAACCCTAGGAAAAGTCAAAAATCGATTTGAGTGGCAACTCCTCGCCACGTGATTTTGAACGAATTTTATGCGTTGGAACTACAACTACAGGTTGAAAAATGTTACAATCTGCGACATTAGAAACATCAAGCCTAGTCCGAGAATAATTGCGAAGGGGAGACCTGGAAACATGTCTCTCCCTTCCAGCATCTTGAACCCGAGGTAGGCGCCAGCGATGAGTCCGACGGCAGCGGCTACATATGGCAGCGTGCCATAGTTCATCATGGCGTTGCTCGCGAGCATGGAATAGAATACCATGTCGCCCATCCCCACGGTAAGGTCACCGTAGGTGAAGACGGCGCCTGTGAACTCTTCAAGGTCGGTGCTCTGCGCGATTTTTCCTATGGGCCCCCTGTACACTGCAAACAGGTCGTACGCCGCGAGGGCGAGTAGCAATACAATAGCGGTCAGGGTTGGTATGGAGACGCCTAGGAATGTCCCCGTAAGCCCTCCGATCGCTATGATTCCTCCGAAGTGTACCATCCCTCTAGACTTGAAAATAGCAAGGCTCACAAGAATGGTCGCTGCGATGCTGACGTAGATCCAGTTGAAATCCGACGTGAGTATTGCGGGCAGGTAGGCCGCGTATAGTGATCCATACCATATGAACAAGAAGAGTGTCAATATGACGAGTGCAAAGTTAATGAGGTATTTGACGATGCGTTTCATGCCGAACTTGATGAATAGGTAGATGAGGGTGCCAGCTATGGCCATCATCGTCACATACATTGCGGCGTTCAATGTGACCCCGCTCGTGGTTTCAGGGAACACTGTGATCGGTTCGATCGGTACGCTTGCCGTGCGCAAAGCGTAGGTCAAGACGCCAGCGAGGCCGATCGCCAAAATCTCAGGAATTAGCTGGCTCGGTTTCGCTTCAAATTTCTCGCTCAACAAAGTCCCTCAGAATGACCTGACATGCGTCGCAGTAACTGTCCGATTTCGCATCAGTGTCATTAACATTTTCAGATTTGTGCATTACGCAGGTTAACGACGGGCAATGCTCTAACCCTACCATGTGTCCGAGTTCATGGACAGCCTCCTTCTCCACCCGCCTGTTGAATACCACACTGGGTGGGAGTCCAGCGTTCAGTCTGAATGTCGAGACTATTCCAGATCGTCCTTGGAGGCGTGCCTCCCCAAACACGAAGCCTTCGCCATCTGCTCTCGGGCTTGGGTTATACAAGTCAACTGACGTAACGCCTAGGATCTTTTTGAAGCCTGAAAGGTTGACATGACTCTCTAGAATCGCCATAATCCGGGTTGAATGGTACTGCCCGCGAGCGGTGTTCACAGCTTCCTCGATCTCTGTAACGGGTGAGGCTATTGTAACCTCGAGTTTCGGGACCTTGCTTGATAGCAACTGTGGCAGTTTACCGAGCTGGTAATCCAATCTTGGTCCTACCTGAAGGAGAGCTAAGATCTCAAACGTCGATCAAGTCACCCGACTTCGGGATCGAGCATTCCAGCCCGAGTTCGTGCGTCGCCCAGTCGGCTAACAGGTTGCATTTTGCCTCTTCCCCGTGGACAACGAAGACATGCGTCTTCTTGTCCAATGCGGCTAGGGCTTCGTGGAGCTGTGTCTTTCCGCCGTGCGATGAGAAATCGAATTTTTCGACGCGTGCGTTCACTTTTCTGCCTTTTCCGTGCAGGATGAATCTGCCTTCGTCAAGTAGTATCCTTCCGGGTGAACCTTCGACTTGGTAGCTGACTAGAAAGATGCCGTTATGCTCATCGCGAGCTATGTTCTCCATGTAGAAGACTGAGGCTCCTCCCTTTAGCATCCCGGCGGGCGAGACTATGACGCCTGCCGTATGGGCGGCTTTTCTCCGTTCATTCCAGTTCGTTATCTGGTCCGCCTGCCTCATCGCCTTCTTGAACTGTTCTTGGTCTCGAAGCGCTTGCGGATGCTGCTCAAGCATACGGATTGCGTCCAACGCCATTCCGTCCACATAGACCGGATATGGGAAGTTGTGGTCTGAGAGCATGCAGATCACTTCCTGTGACCTACCTACTCCGAATGCTGGCACTAGGACTGTTCCGCCGCCTTCAACGACTTCTTTGCAAGCTAGGACAAAATTATGCTCTGATTCTTTTCTGTCAGGGTGGTCTTCTGAGGCGTAGGTGCTCTCGATTATGATTGCGTCCAGGTTTCCGTATTCTCGGTCAGCCCCGGGCACAAGATGTGTGGGAATCAGATTGAAGTCGCCCGTGTACAGTACGCGTCGACCGTCAGACTGCACAATGACCTGTGCGCTGCCTGGAATATGGCCTGCGTTGATCATCTTCACGGTTGCTTCGCCAATCTTGAATTCTGCGTTATAGTCGACGGGAACCGTGTGGTTCAGCATAGCCTCGAGATCAATATACTCGAAGGGAAGGAAGTAGCCGCTCAGCTTTATCATGTCCCTGACAAGAACTTTGGTGAGTTTGAACGTTGGTTCAACGCCATATAGTGGGAGCTTTGACGCGTGCAAGTAGAACAACGGAATAAGGCCGCTATGATCAAGATGGGCATGGGTCAGGACGACAGCATTCAGATCTTTTGGCGAGACGTGCACCGGGAAGCTCACGTCGTGATTTATCATCACGCCGTAATCCATCAGGATCTGGCCGTTAGGGGTCTTGACGGCGAATGCTGATCTTCCAACCTCTTGGCAGGCACCTAGGAATCGTAACTGCATATTAAATCCGCCAAGTGCGGCTACCCGTACATCCCACGAAGTGACCGGGCAGTCTGCTGCATCCGCTTGTCAAGTTCCTCTTCTATATCTTTAGCATCGTACATCAAATCCTTCACTTCTACCTTCAAGCCATACGCCTTTGAGACAACTTTGATCGCTGTTGCTGCTGCTTTAGGATCAGCATGGTTTGCGGAGGCATAGGGCAAAATTGCAATTGCGGGAAAGTTTCGCTTCTCAAATTCGCATAGCATAACGGCTAACGGTCCATAGACGAATAGCCCTGCCTCGAGCATTGGGTGCTTCATCTTCCCTATCGGGTAATTTTTCGTTGGAACGATCCTCACTCCGTCAGAACCAGACTGCAGGCTCCCGTCGAGTCCTCCGATCAGAACCGCATCTCTGAATTTGCCGTCCATAACCCAGTGAGCGACTGACTTTGCGAATTCAGCCTCTTCAGCGCGATGGGGGGAGAACTCGAGTTTCACTAAGACTATCCTGCCCGCTTTGTACACCTCGAACGGCGTCACTAGACCCGACTCTGAAGTTGCAATAAACGGGGGCGGGTGGGCAACGTCGACGAATCCGATTCGCTTTGCGTTGAGCGTATGAACCAGGTATGAAACGGAAATGTACCCTGTCTCGCCAACGCCATGAAATCCAGTAATGAGCGTGGAATTCCGTAGATTGCTTGCCTTGACCATGAGATTTACTGGCAACTGCTTTTCCTCAAGCCTCGCGAGGGTATAACCGTCTCGCGATTTCTAGTCGATCGGATATTGGGACAGCTATAATAAGTTCCCTAGAATCGGTCCAATCGCGCTTTCGAAAGATCAGAGCCGCTGCGAATCGGAGTCTAGAAAAATACTTATAGGCCGAAGTTTCAACAGCACGGTATTACTAGAGGTAACAAAAATGGCGTATCTGTCAGGTCAACCTGTCCTAATTTTGAAAGAAGGTTCCACGCGAAATCGTGGACAAGATGCACAGAAGAGTAACATTACTGCTGCCATCATCGTCTCTGAAATCGTAAAGAGTACACTTGGTCCGCGCGGTATGGACAAGATGCTCGTTGACACTCTCGGCGACGTGACCGTCACAAATGACGGAGCCACAGTGCTCGACGAGGTTGATGTTCAAAATCCCGCTGCAAAGATGATGGTTGAGGTCGCCAAAGCCCAAGATGATGAAGTTGGCGACGGTACCACTACTGCTGTAATCATATCAGGTAACTTGCTAAAGCGGGCACAGGACCTGCTGGATGACAAGGTCCATGCCACAATCATCGTTGCCGGTTACAAGAAGGCCGCTGACCGCGCCATTGAGATCCTAAACACGATTGGGGAACCGATCAAACTCGACGACAAAGCTGCCCTCAAGAAGGTTGCAATGACGTCAATGCACAGCAAGGGCCTCGGAGGCGCACGCGAACATTTCGCTGACATAGCCATTGAAGCGGTTAGGCAAATTGCGGAGAAGCGAGGAGACTCCATGTACGCTGACATCGACAACATTCAATTGGTCAAGAAGGAAGGCAAGAGCCTCCTGGACACTGAATTAGTGAACGGGGTCATCATTGACAAAGAAGTAGTTCACCCAGGAATGCCAAAGCAGGTGAAGAACGCGAAAATAGCTCTCCTAGACTCGGCGTTGGAAATCGAAAAGACGGAGATATCCGCTGAGATCAGAATCAACGACCCCACGCAGATGAAAGCATTCCTAGACGAAGAAAATCGCATGATGAAGGATATGGTCGAGACGATCAAGAAATCCGGCGCAAACGTAGTCTTATGCCAGAAAGGAATCGACGACACTACACAACATTACTTGGCAAAAGAAGGAATACTCGCCGCCCGCAGAATCAAGAAATCCGATATGGAAAAGCTCGGACGAGCAACCGGCGGCAAAGTCGTCACCAACCTCGAAGACCTAAAGGCCAGTGACCTTGGGCATGCAGGACTAGTTGAGGAGAAGAAGATAGGAGACGACAAAATGGTATTCATACAAGAATGCAAAGACCCACGGTCAGTCAGCATACTCATAAGAGCTGGATTAGAGCGGCTCGTCGACGAAGCCGAACGGTCACTCAAAGACGCTCTCTCAGTCATCGCCGACGTGGTTCACACACCCAAAGTCAACACGGGCGCCGGCGCAGTAGAAGCCGAACTATCCAAACGCCTCCGC
>DATKOK010000015.1:0-4857 GCA_035524675.1 Candidatus Methylomirabilota bacterium
CGAGTAGCCGTACACGAAAGGCCCAAACTGCCGAACTGTCGACCCGTCTGGCAACTTACGTTCCCTCATCGAC
The DNA here is from genome assembly GCA_035524675.1 of Candidatus Methylomirabilota bacterium. Taxonomy (GTDB): domain Archaea; phylum Thermoproteota; class Bathyarchaeia; order 40CM-2-53-6; family 40CM-2-53-6; genus FEN-987. Next base: position 74 of record DATKOK010000015.1, read on the forward strand.
TCTTTCGGCATACCCTTAGCCATGTCCTCAAACATGTGTTCAAACATCTGGTCAAAATCGCTGAACCATTTGTCCATCCATCCGAAAGGCAATCGTCCTCGCCTAAACCATTCAGGCATATCATCTGACATTTCATGTTCACCTCGGATCTGCTATTGTGTTACCAATAGTAACAGACAGATATAAATTTTGTTACTAAAGGTAACTAACGATACCGCGTTTTCCGCCCGACATGAAATGCGAGTTCCAAAAAACAATCGCTTAAATCTGGCCGGAGGTGGAATGTTACCATCGCAAGATCTCTATCCTGTTTTGACTCACATTGAGTTGAGATTATTGATTTGCAATGCTTGTAATGGTGACGGTGAAGTAAATTGTGCGAAGTGCAACGGCAGCGGTTCGGTGCCGACAAACTGCATTGAATGCAAGGGCAGTGGAAAGATCGACTCTGGCAAGGGTATGATTGAGTGTGACGTCTGCAACGGAACCGGCAAAGTTGACGACAAATGCAAAGAATGCTTCGGCGGCGGCCTTGTCATGTGCGAAACATGCGACGGCACCGGCAACGTTCCAGATAAATGAACTAGACTCAGTCTGAGATCCACTCCGCAACGATGAGTTCGAATCCATGAAGGATTCCAGACTAAGAGACGAAGTCTACGAATTATTGTACGTCAAGCATAAGTCTGAGGTAGCCGTTCTGCGGCTAAATCGAATCTTACAGGAAGATCCGGAAAATGTGGAAGCTATCTCTCTCAAAGCCTATGCGCTCAACAAATTAGCGAACGCAACCAAGGATTGGAACTATTCGAAAAACGCTATCGCGTGCGCAGACAAGGCGCTGGCCTTGAATTCGGCAGATGAGTTTGCGCTCATTGGAAAGGCATGGGCCCTAATCGATCTCGGAAGGGCGAGTGAAGCTATTCCCTACTTGATTCGCGCGACGGCGGCGAATTCTACAAACGAGTATGCATGGTACAATCTTGCGTGGGCGCAATTCCTTACTGGAAATTTCGCCGAGGCCTCTTCTTCCCTAGCCAAGGCTCTCGAGCTGAGTCCGAACAATGCCATCATTAGGGTGGGAAAACGGATGATGAAGGCCGGCAACGTACCGGCTCATTTGAGACGCAGGTCTGCTTCTCAGTAATCAGCCCTTAGTGACTCCTATCGGCACTAATCGGGCGACTTTCGTTGCGATTCCTAATTGATGGCTGACCTCGGCGACGCTGTCCACGTTCTTGTAAGCTTCAGGTGCTTCCTCGCTCACTGTACCGAAGTTCTCCGCCCTAATCATGATCCCTTTCTTTGAGAGGAGATCTTCAACGGCTCTAGCCGGGTTACGTCGTTTGGCCGCGGCTCGACTCATGAAACGACCTGCACCATGGGCGGTTGTTCCAAAACTCAATTCCATCGCTTTGGCGGTGCCTTTGAGGATCCATGAAGCAGTTCCCATACTACCTGGAATAAGCACTGGCTGCCCGAATTCCCGATATTCCGGAGGGATGGCTGGGTGACCTGGAGGAAAAGCCCTCGTCGCGCCCTTCCGGTGAACATATACTTTCTTTGTGCCTCCATCGACAACGTGTTCTTCGAGTTTAGCGATGTTATGTGCCACATCGTAGATTAGCCCCATGTCAAGTTGGTCGGCTGACATTTCGAATGTCTTCTCAAACGATTCTCTTGTCCAGTGCGTGATCATCTGTCTGTTAACCCAGGCGAAGTTTGCAGCCGATGACATGGCACCAATGTAATCCTCCACTTCCCGACTCTTAGATGGTGCGCACGCAAGCTGCCTGTCGGGAAGTTTGATCCCGTATTTTTCGACGGCCCGTTCCATTACTCGTAGGTAGTCGCTACAGACTTGATAGCCGAAACCTCGACTTCCTGTATGGACCAGTACCAGTATCTGGCCTTCTTTCTTGATTCCAAGCTTCTCGGCGACAGCGGGGTCAAGGATCTTGTCTACCTTTTCAATTTCCAGAAAGTGGTTCCCGCTCCCTAGACTTCCGAGCTGTGGGCTGCCTCGCTGTTTTGCTACGCCTGAAACCTTGTCAGGGTCAGCGGTTTCCATACATCCGTCTTCTTCGCAATGCTTTCGATCTTCGGACCAGCCGTAGCCGTGGTCGACGGCCCATTCCACGCCTTCTCGAGTGACTTTTTCCAAGTCGCCGGTCGATAATCTTCCCACCTTGCCCCGGCTTCCAAGACCGGAGGGCACGTTCACGAACATTGTATCAAGTAATCTCGACAGTTTTGGACGGACATCTGCCTCGGAGAGGTTAGTTCGAATAAGGCGAACTCCACAGTTGATGTCGTATCCAATTCCTCCTGGGCTCACGATTCCTTCGTCGTAGTCGCTTGCAGCGACTCCCCCAATAGGAAAACCGTATCCTTCGTGGCCGTCTGGCATTGTGATCGACCAGTTCTGCAGACCGGGCAGAGTTGCCACGTTAGCGCATTGCTGCAGTGTTGCGTCAGATCGCATCTTCTCGATGAGTGCGTCGTCTGCATAGATTCGTCCTGGTACTCGCATTCCGGCTTGCGAGCTCTTAGGAATCTCCCAAATGTACTTATCGACCTGTTTCAGTTGCACGCTGCTTGAACTGTGTCCATATGCTCCTTGAGACATTTCGTTCACCCAAGAGAATTTCTGAGAGATGGTCAGTCCACTGATTTAAAGAATCAGCGAATAACTGCATGCTCGTTTCATAGCGCCACGTATTGCTCGATTCTTTGTTCGATTAAGCTGAGGCTATCTCTCCAAAAATCAGGCGTCTTGATATCGATTGCAAATCGAGAAGCAAGCTCCTCGGGAGTCCCTTCTCCGGTGCTCGCGAGTAAGGATTCATAGTTAGGAACGAATGAGGCACCTTGTTTCTTGTAAATTGCGTAGAGTCCCATTCCGAAGAGAAGGCCGAAGGCGTATGGGAAGTTGTAGAAAGACAAAGTTGTGCTGTAGTAGTGCGGTTTCCAGGTCCACATATACTCGTGCAAGTATGCTTGGTCTAGCCCGTCACCGTAAGCATTTTTCTGCGACCGCATCATTATCTCGCAGAATTCGTCTGCGGAGAGCTCGGATTTCTCCCGCTTCTCGAAGACTTCCTTCTCGAACATGAACCGTGACGTAATATCTACAATGACTTGGGTTGAGGACATCAGTGAGGTTTCAAGAATTGCAAGTCGCTCATCGTTGGTTGAGGCATTTGCTAGGACTGCATCTGTGACTATTGTCTCACAGAATATAGACGCTGTCTCAGCCAGAGTCATAGGAGTTTGAGTCTGCAGGATGGTCTTGCCGACTTGGCATTCGTTGTGAAATGCATGGCCGAGTTCATGTGCGACCGTTGAAACTGAATCTAATGAACCGTCGAAATTGCATAGAATTCGCGATTCATCTACGGCCGGGACTTCCATGCAGAAGGCTCCTCCGCGTTTTCCGTCTCGAGGTTCAGCGTCGATCCAGTTCCGCTGAAATGCTCGGTCTGCTAGTCGCGCTAGTCGCCCGCTGAAGCTGCCGAATTGTTCTGTTATGAATTCTCGAGCTTGAGTCCAGGAGTAATGATGATCCACGCTTCCTATGGGTGCGAAGAGATCCCACCACGGGAGGGCGCTGTAGCCTAGTCGCTTCGCTTTTGCTTTGAGGTATCTCCTGAACGATGGGAAGGAATCCTGCATTGCCTTCATCAGGGTGGTGAGAGTTTCCCGATCAATGCGAGCCTGATCAAGGGAAGCGTGCAACGGGTCTATGCGTCCCCGCCGTCTGGACAGGCTGACGACATTCCCTTTGACTCCGTTCAGGGCTGCTGCCAATGGTTCACGAACAGTCTTCCAAGCCTTCAATTCGGCTGTATATGCTCTTCGTCGCACGTCTGGGTCCTTATGGTGACTTAAGTTCAATATCGCTGTGATCGGCAAGTTTTCTCTCTTTCCGTTCAACTCAAAATCCACAGTCAACTGAGAACAAACAGTTCCTTGGAGTTTAGTCCAAGCGTTCCCGCCGCTTAGTTCGAGTTCCGCAGCCAGTGACTCTTCGGGCTCGCTCATCAAGTAGCGGCTTTGTTCCAATGTCTCTTTGAGGTAGAATGAATGTTCCTTACTCGGGCCTGGGGAGAGCAGAATTTCCGGAAGAGAAGCACCAGCATCTCTTAGCCAGCCCTGGAATCGTACGTCAATCTTCTTGATCTGGACCTCGATCATCTCGAGTTCTGACTCTGATCGTTTCGCAGATGTATTGTATGAGTCAGTAGTAACAAAGGAGGCTATGAACGCGTTAACAGTCGTGAAAAGTCGTAACAGAGTGTTCATCCGAGTTATGTAGCCGTCGAGAATCTCTCTGCGCCGTGCGCTTCCGATAGGCATCTTCGGTTCGGTCCGTCCAATCGAATTCCGGGCGGAATAATCCTCAAGGTCAGCGATCTGTACCTTAAGGGTCTCAAATGCCTTCTTGAACTGGTCAGAGTCCAAATTTGGATATACGTTGGATAGGTCCCAGTGCGGTAGCGAGCCGGCTGTCTTCATGACTTCTCACGGGTTGCAGTAGCTGTGCTACTGCTACCTCCGAATTCTTATCTCTGTCTGCGATAGGATGTTATCCGTTGCTCATACAGATGCCCATCATTACTGGCGAGCAGTGTGTGCAGACATCGTAAGGTCCTGCCCCGCAGAACCCGCACCTTACACAGCGAGGATCGCAGGTACGTGATTCCTCGTCCGTCACGATCCCATCACCTCCACTAATCAGTTTGCGGAAAATCTCCCGTAAAGAGATCTTCAATCGCCCTCCG
>DATKOK010000016.1:0-3903 GCA_035524675.1 Candidatus Methylomirabilota bacterium
TGGCAGAATGAGCATAAAGGATTGGGCTGAACAGGGGGTAGACGTGGGCCTGGATGGCATAGACCTCAGCGTTCTCTTCCTCAAGGCGAAGGATGATCGATACCTTGACAGTGTACGCCATGAGATCGAGGCCGCTGGCATTAGGGTGGCAATGGTCACCACTTACCCTGACTTCACTCATCCAGATCCGGCCGAACGTGCACGTGAACTAACTAAGCTTCAGGAGAACGTCGTTGTTGCTTCACGATTAGGTGCCGACCTAATTCGTGTAACTGCAGGACAGGCACACCCAACAGTCAAGCGAAGCGAAGGTATTGAATGGGCCGTTCAAGGCCTCAAGAGCGCAGTGGAATTTGCCAAGAAGTATCCAATCCGCCTAGCTTACGAAAACCATGCTAAACCAGGAGCATGGAAATACACCGATTTCTCTCACCCTACAGATATTTTCCTAGAGGTCGTTGATCGAACGAGAGACGTCGGGTTGGGCGTGAACTGGGACACGGCTAACGTAATCGCTTACGGCGACGACCCTATTCCCGTTCTCAAGAAGGTCATCAGTCGGATAATTAGCGTACATGCTGCCGACACGTCCACTCGTGGCCAACTCAATCACGTTCTCTTAGGGACAGGGCTTGTCCCATTCAAACAAATGTTTGAGATACTCCACGCATCAGGCTTCGACGATTGGATCTGTATGGAGGAAGCGAGCTTCACAGGAAAGGCTGGAGTCAAAGCAGCAGCTGACTTCGTCCGCCGAGTCTGGAAAGAAACGCAGAGAAGCTAGATACAACCATTCTCAGCCTCGACTGTATAGCGCGAGATTTATCTGTAGTCAATACGACACACGCTGAGAGTTGAACTCCATGGAAGTCGACAAACAGACGCTTCTTCAAATGTACTGCAACATGCTGCGCATCAGATACTTCGAGGAGAGACTCGCGGAAGAGAGTGCTCAAGGCAACATTCCTGGTTTGCTTCACCTCTACGTTGGCGAGGAGGCCGTCGCTGTCGGTGCATGCACGCCGCTGAGTAAGGAGGATTACATCACTAGCACGCATAGGGGTCACGGTCACTGCATAGCGAAGGGAGGCGAACTGAAGCGAATGATGGCGGAACTATTCGCGAAGGAGACTGGATACTGCAAAGGTCGAGGCGGATCGATGCATATCGCAGCTCCGGACATAGGTATCGTTGGTTGCAGTGCAATCGCAGGTGCTGGGATTCCCATCGCAGCCGGGGTGGGACTTTCAATTAAGATGAGAGGAAGCAATCAGGTGTGTGTCTCATTCTTTGGAGACGGCGCGTCTAATACTGGGGCTTTCCATGAGGGAATGAACCTGGCAGCAGTGTGGAAGCTGCCGGTAATCTATGTCCTTGAGAACAATATGTATGCAATCTCCGTATCCTCCGCGAAATCTACGAGATTGAAGAATATCTCGGAACGAGCAGCCGCGTACGGTATGGCAAGTGCAGTTGCAGACGGAATGGACGTATTATCGGTTTATCAGGCCGTTTCAGAAGCTGCAGCTAGAGCTCGCCGCGGAGAAGGACCCACAATCGTCGAGTGCAAGACGTACCGATTCAGAGGGCACCACGAAGGTGACCCGAAAAAGGGCGAAATCTACAGAACCAAGGGTGAGATGGACGAATGGGAGAAGCGGGATGCCATACAAAGACTGGCTGACAAGATAATCAACGAAAACCAGGCGACTCAGGCTGAATTGGACACGATCAAACAGGAAGTCCTCAAAGAAGTAGGTGACGCCGTCGAGTTCGCCAAGCAGAGCCCATCGCCCAGGCCTGAAGACGTTGCGTCATACGTTTTCGTCTCATAGAGGGTGATAAGGATGAGTGAGAATCGACAACTCGACTTCGCCGAGGCAATCCGCGAAGCAATCCGCCAGGAAATGAAGAGAGACAAAACGGTGTTCGTCCTCGGAGAGGACGTTGGAAAATTCGGAGGCATCTTCGGTTGCACGAAAGGACTACAAGAGGAATTTGGAGAGGAGCGAATACGTGATACACCAATCTCGGAAACGGCAATCATCGGAGCAGCCGTCGGTGCAGCCGTCACAGGAATGCATCCAATCGCAGAACTCGAATTCATGGACTTCATCGGATGCGGAATGGACCAAGTATTCAACCAAATGGCAAAGATCAGATACATGTTCGGCGGATCAATGAGCGTACCCGTAGTACTCAGAACACCGTGCGGTTCAAGATACCCAGTCGCATGCGGAGCCGCACATCATTCACAAAGCCTGGAAGCTTGGTTCATACATGTTCCCGGACTCAAAGTGGCGGTCCCGTCCACACCATACGACGCTAAGGGACTGCTAATCACCGCGATCCGGGGTCAAGACCCAGTTCTATTCGTCGAACATAAGCTGCTCTACTACGCCAAGCGCATGCCCAAACTACGCGAACCATATCCTAACCTAATCGCCAACGTTCCTGAAGAACCCTACTCGATACCCTTCGGAAAAGCAGAGGTTAAACGACCCGGCGAAGACGTGACAGTAATCGCCACGATGATGATGGTACACAAGGCACTTCGCGTGGCAGAGGATTTAGCGAAGATGGGGATAAGCATCGAGATTGTGGACCCTCGAACCCTCGTGCCCTTCGACAAAGAGACAATTGTTAACTCGGTAAAGAAGACCGGTCGAGTCGTCGTCGCATCCGAGGACGCTAAGACTGGAGGAGTAGCAGCCGAAATATCATCAATTATTATGGAGGAGGCGTTCGACTACCTAGACGCACCCGTCAAGCGTGTCTCCGCACTAGATCTCCCGGTACCTTACGCACCAGCACTTGAAAGCACCGTGGTACCGCAGGAGCGGCACATTAGAGAAGCAGTTATTGAGCTGACCGGCCAAAAGTAGTCAGTATCCCTAGGTAATTGAGATGGCGACAGCAGTAGTACTCAAGAAGCTAAGTTGGACTATGGAAGAAGGGCTGCTCGGAAAATGGATTAAACATGAAGGGGACCAAGTTAAGGAAGGAGAACCACTTTGCGAAATCGAAACTGAAAAGGCGACAGATGAACTTCAGGCTCCAGCAAGCGGCACCCTGCTCAAGATAGCCTTTGGTGAAGGGTCAACCATACCCGTAAACTCCGTCATAGCCGTGATCGGATCCCCTGGCGAAGACATCTCCGCAATTATCAGCTCTAGCATACCCGCGAAAACCGCCCCAACACCGGCAGCCATCGAAACCCAGAAACCGGTCATACAGGAGAAAACAAGCGATGTAGGAGAGGTAAGAATCTCTCCATCTGCAAGAAGGCTTGCTAGAGAACGCGGTATTGATCTCTCGCAAATTATCGGGACTGGTCCGGGAGGCAGGATCGTATCCGAAGACGTACTCAACGCTGCAAGTAAGACGCAACCACCGTCGACACGGCAGAAACCAGCCGTCTTAGCCGGACATCGGAAAGTAATTGCGGACAGGCTCTCGTTGAGTGCTCGAACAGCCGTCCATGTCCCAGTCACGATGGAAGTTGACGTGACCGCCGCAAATAAACTAAAGAACGAATTTCAGGAATCTGGAACAAAAATCTCAATCACCGACATTATCGTAAAAGCAGCCGCTCTCGCGCTAACGGAATTTCCCCGAGCAAACTCGATGCTGCTCGGTGAAGAACTAAAACCCATGAACGAAGTCAACGTGGGAATAGCCGTTGGCCTAGAGGAAGACCTGCTTGTACCTGTCATCAAGAACGCCAATACTCTTTCTCTTAGCGAGATAGCGAGGAAAGGAAAGGAGCTAGCCGAAAGTGCGAAGAATCATTCCCTAAGCAGTAAGGAGATGACTGGAGGGACATTCACAGTCAGCAACCTCGGCATGTTCGGCGACGTAATCCTCTTCGCGCCGATAATTAACCCGCCCGAAACTGCAATA
>DATKOK010000017.1:0-10451 GCA_035524675.1 Candidatus Methylomirabilota bacterium
ATGAATATGGTGAACAAAGTTCCCAAAAATAAGTTTGTAGTACTACTCGCGAAACTCTGACCCCACGCGATCAGTCCAGGATTGTTCCAAATGTATCCCCAAGCAACGGCCACATCTGGAATCACAACCGCCGGCTCCGTAACCGATGCGCTAGCAAGGAGCGCGATGAATGAAATGAACATAGCCCAGCCTCCCACAAACCCCAAAATCGGATTAATGGTTCGACCCAGCCAGATATAGTCGCCTCCAGAGCGAGGCATCTGTACTGAAAAGATGTAATACACGAACGCGAGAGGTATCATGAAGAGCAGACCGTACAGCGCGGACACGGCGTAGTCAGCCCCCGGACCATTGGGAGCAACGTAACCAACCTGAGATGAGATTCCGAACAAGCATGGTCCGGTCACCGCCAGACTCAATATTAGTGCATCATACCAACTAAACGATCTAACTAATCCAGTCGCGTCCCTGACGAATGACGTCCGCTGAGCCAAATTACGATCAGTCAAAAACTTTCGGGAGTGCTTATAAAATCTACCAGAGTAGCGCAGATGCCAAATCTTATAACCGCGGTAATGTCGGCCGGGAATGACTCACGGATTCCGTGTCCTTACTCTGGAAGTCACGGGCTAACTTCTAATGGTCTCAACAACGCTTCTCCTGCGAGGTATACGCAACGAAAAAGCTCCTCAACGATCCGTTCAAAGCAACCGTTGAAAGCATCCAAGGTTACGCGAAAGCTTACTCCGAAATTGTAAGGCAAGTCGGACCTCATGTAGTTGCCAGAAAAGACTCACCAGTCAAAGGAAAGGTCGGTGTTGTTGTAGGTGGTGGATCAGGCCACGAACCCCTCTTCCTTGGTTGGGTGGGATTCGGGATGGCTGACGTTGCGGTATTGGGCGAGGTCTTCGCAGCTCCACCGCCCCCTTCAATCTTGGAAGGAACCAGGACAGCTAACGGCAATCGAGGGGTGCTCTACATTTACGGCAATTATGCAGGAGACAACATGAATTTTGACATGGCTGCTGAAGTCGCAGTTGGCGAGGGAATTGAGGTAGAAACGGTTCGCGTCTGGGACGATGTAGCCTCAGCTCCACTCGACCGAGTGCAAGAACGCCGCGGGCTCGCGGCCGACCTTTTCGTAATCAAGGTTGCGGGAGCAAGAGCAGAAGAACGTGCATCACTCTCAGATGTAAAAGCAGTTGCTCAGAAGGCACGAGACAATTCTAGGACCTTTGCAGTGGCTCTTTCGCCGGCGACCGTTCCAACAAGTGGAAAGCCCACTTTCACGATTGGAGAAAACGAAATGTACTTTGGAATTGGGGCACACGGCGAAAAAGGCGTAAAGAAGACCGAATTGCTAAGCGCTGATGCGACCGCGCAGATTCTTGTGGAGGAGGTCGTGAAAGATCTGCCATATCGAAGCGGAGACGAAGTCAACATGCTTGTCAACGGATACGGCTCGACTACTCTGATGGAACTTTACATCGTCAATCGGAAAGCCAACGAAATCCTTCTGAATTCAGGAATTAGAATCCATCGCACCGACGTAGGGAATTTTCTCACCACTCAGGAGATGGCAGGGTGTTCCGTTACTCTGATGCGTCTTGATGAGGAACTTCGGAGATGCTACGACGCTCCTGCAAAAACTCCAGCTCTAACTCGATGTGGTTAGGGTAAAAGGGAGGCAACTGTCGCATGGTAGAGCGCCTCAACGCGCCACAAGTGAGACAAATACTCCTCAGTATAACGACGCGCGTAATGCAGGGGAAAGACGAACTCAACAGCATGGACTCGGCTTGCGGTGATGGTGACTTTGGTACCAGTATGTGGATATCGTTCAGCGAAGCCCGAAAACAGATCAATCTGGACCCTAGCAACGATACTGGAATTATTCTTCTTACGTTTGGTCACGCTATACTTTCCTCAGCTGGAGGTGCAGCAGGCCCCATTTTCGGATCTCTCTTCATTGAAGCAGGAAAAGTGGCTAAGGGAAAGGAAGAACTTGACGCTACAGATTTGACGAAAATGTTCGAAGCTTCGCTGAACAAGATAAAGCAGCAAGGTGGAGCCAAAGTCGGTGATAAGACTGTCGTGGACGCGCTGGAGCCAGCGATTGGTGCCTTGCGTGAAAGCGCAGCAAAGAATTCTAGCGTCTCGCGATGTCTTGCGAACGCAGCTAACGCCGCGAAAACTGGATGCGAAGCTACTAAAGGAATTGTCGCACGACATGGCAAGGCGAAGTATCTGGGGGAACAAACACTCGGGTACGTCGATCCGGGTGCATATGTAATGACGATTATTTTCGAAGAATTCGCGAAAGGATAAACTGCAAGCAGCGACTGCGACCGAGTTACCTTTCATATCACTCCGGAGACTGGCCTATGACTAGTTTGCTTCGTAACAAATCGATCGGTTCGTTGAGAATCACATCAGGTTCTGCAGACTTCAATTCTTCCCTCTCCCAAGATCCCCAAAGAGCACCCGCGGCCTGAACGCCCGTGTTCCTTGACGTCCGAATATCTTTGACCTCATCCCCGACATATGCGGTATGTTCTGTCTTTGCCCCTACTTTAGCCATTATCGTAATGAGCCCTCCTGGGTCGGGTTTCGGCACTTTCACTTCATCAGAGGTCATGACTTCTGAAAAGAAGTTGGTGAGTCCCGATTCACGTAAGGTAATTTCCGTCCACTTGCGGTTGGCCCCGGTAAGGACTGCGAGGTCGATATGTCGCTCGCGAAGCTGGGTCAGCGTTTCTTTGAGTGAAGGGTAAATCTGGGCGGTCTTGTCAAAATGAGTTTTGAAGTATTCGTGGTATCGTTCGAGTGCTTCATTCAAGTAGTCTGATGGAACGTTCTGAGAAAGCATTCGTGAGAGGCTGTAACCGCTTATCATCGCAATATTGTTCTCGCGCGGTTTCGGGCTGGAATACTTGGCGACGGCATACTTGAATGAGGCGCCTATCAAATCATGTGTACCAACTAGCGTATCGTCCATGTCAAAGATGATTAGGCTACGCAATTGAATCACTATCTGGAATCATGTGAATCGCATTTGTTTGTTTCATGGCGTTTCGCACCAGTTCATGATCAGTGCGGCGTAAGCTTTGCAACAGTCTAGCATACTTCGTATGGATATTCTCTCGTTTGGGCCGTGCACTCCAGTTGAAAGATCTCCTGGTCCAAAAATTATTGCAGGGATCCCTGCCTTGCTTAAGACTGTCGCGTCGCAGACTGCCTTGAAGCCAGAGAACTGGGCTTCGCGACCGGTGGCTTGTTCCCATGCTGTTGCGAGTGTCTTGCATCCCGGGTGATCAACTGGAACTTCGCTAGGTTCCCATAGAAAGTATTCATCGTTCCCTTCCAGGGCTTTGTCGACTCTCAAAATGGGCGGGTTGTCTCTCAACCAATCGTCTGCAGCCGAGACAGACCGTATGGCGATTTTGATTTCTTCCCACACGTCCTTCGCGGATACCCAAGAGGGAAAGTATACTTGGCATGTCATTTTGCAGTAGCCTGCGAGAGAACCGAAGTATGTTCCTCCCTCGATCAGGGCTGGAGTTATTGAAAAGGCCCCTATTCCTTCCTTGTCCAACGGAGCGGGGTATCCTCCGCTTCCGAGAACTGGGTGGCGCCACCTGAAGCCCCAATTCCGCTCTAACTCTTGGAATAGGGCGATGTACTTTGTTGATTTTGCAATTGCGTCGACGCCGATCTCCGAGCCGTGCTTGATTCCGTAACGTTGGGGATAGATTGTGAGGTTCTTCATTGACGTGTGAATATCCTTTCCGGGTATGGTTATGTCGAACATGAATGTTCCACACGTAACTGGCTGAATCTCTCCTGCAGTGGGTTCGCCCACTACGGCTAAGGGGGCGGTATACCCCCGTTCTATGCATGACCGGGTTCCGAGAAAGCTCTCACCCGACTCTTCCCCAGGGACTGACTCGACGATGACGCTTCCGTTCAACTGTTGCCGTTGATCCAAAACCGCTTTCGCAGCCCAGATCATGCTAACTAAGCCGCCAAGCATGTCGCTCGTGCCTCTTCCGTAGATCTCATCATCTTTGAGTGTGGCTTTCCACGGGTCAACTGTCCATCGGTGGAGTTGATCGTCGTGAACGGGCACAACGTCAACGTGCCCATTAAGGATCAACGACCTTCCGTCGCCCTTTCCCTTAATGGTGGCTACTACGTTGGGGCGATTTGAGGAAGAGTCATTTGTCCAGTAATCTACCTCAAACCCTGCAGCTCTAAGTTGATCCCGTAACCAATCTTGAGCGGCACGTTCTTGCCCACTGCCTCGTATGCCCTGATTGATTGGTTTCAGCTCGATAAGTTTCGAGAGGAAATCAACAATCTCATCTTGCTGATCGTCAATGTATTCGAAAATTCGCTTCTTAGCTGACATTGACCAACATGATGAGTTGCGAACCTAGTTTGCATAAATCAGTTCTGCTAAATTACCTTCGATGAATCCTTCAGCGGTTGATTGGAAATATGTCACATCTGATATCGGCTGACGCCACTTAAATAAGCGCCCGTGAAGGAGAGAACGGTTAGGAAGTAATTATTTTTGGCTCTTACGCGATTATTCTTCGCAACAGATATACACGGCTCCGAGAAGACATACATCAAATTCCTTAACGCCGCAGCATTCTACAAAACTCAGATTCTGATCATGGGTGGAGATATCACCGGGAAGATGATTGTACCGCTTGTCCAAGGGCCGAAAGGATTCACAGCCAACTTCCGAGGAGTAACGCGGGAGGCCAAAGATGAGGCAGAGGCGCAGAAGCTAGAGAACGAAATCCGCCAAATGGGCGGCTACCCATACCGAACAAATCCAGACGAGATGGTGGAATTACATGCGGACGAATCGAAAGTGCACGCCATTTTCGTTCAACTGATGCTTGATACTGTTAGACGATGGATGAAGATGGCCGAAGAAAGGCTCCGCAATTCTGGCGTCAAATTGTACATAACCGGCGGAAACGATGACCTCACAGACATTAAACCAATAATCCATGAATCCGATTACGTGATTGATCCGGAAGATGTAATCATCGATTTGGATGGCAAGCATGAGATGCTAAGCCTCGGATGGAGTAATCCCACCCCATGGCTTACGCCACGTGAATGCTCAGAAGATGAATTGTGGAATAAAATCGAAAGCAGGGCGTCACAGGTGAAGAACTTGAAAAGATGTATCTTCAACATTCATGTGCCCCCGAAGGACGTTCTGATATCTGAATGTATGAAGCTCGACAAGGATTTGAAGCCAGTAATGTTAGGAACAGAGCCGGAAATGATCAGTGGTGGAAGTTCAGCAGTAACCAAGGCGATCGAGAAGTACGAGCCACTACTGGGATTGTTCGGTCATATCCACGAAGCACGAGGAAACGTCAAGATCGGTCGCACTTTGTGCATTAACCCTGGCAGTGAATCTAGCGAGGGTATTCTACGTGGTGTGATGGTGAATCTAGATGATGACTCTGTGAAAAGTCATCTCCTAACTTCAGGATAACTCACAATAAACAAAGAAAGGAGAAAAAGAAAGTATCTCCAGACATTCCGTCTGGAGATTTACGTCGGAGGTATCTCTTTGAAGATTAAGGATATGTCTATGCCTTGACGGTTATTGTACCATTTGCTGAGATAGTAGATTACGATTCCGAGGATGGCTATACCGCCGAAGAGTTCTCCAGTCAATGGTGCTGCAGTTCCAGTTAGCAATGGGTTGACTGTAACTGCGTAGGCTGCGTAGAATAGTATGATCGCCGTTAGTAAGCCGACCCAACTGATCACAGGTATCCCGATGCGCTTTCTCATGAAGGTAGGCAGCTGATCGAGTAATGTCTTCCACCTGGTGAAGGGAAATACAAAGACTGTGACAGCCAGTATTGCGTAGGTCAAAACCATCAGCGTGGATCCTGCTGCGAAGAAGTTCGAGAAGCCCACGTATGAGAAGAGGTACGCTGTGGCAAGGAGTACCAGCATCGTTGCGATGAGAGCCCAGTGAGGAGTCTTGAATCTAGCGTTAACGTCAGCGAACTTAGTAGGGATGAGGCGGTCAAAAGCCCAGGCAAAGAAGTATCGTGAAACTGTTAGGATTAGGATGTATGCAAATGCCATGTTGGCAAAACAGAAAGTTCCAAGGGCAACAAGTGTCAGCATCTGGTTCGGGTAAGTGGCGATACCAAGCATGAGGGGCATGCTGGGCGGTAGAGGCAGCGGGAACTTCGCAGGTACATTGTCCCAGAGCCATGATAATGCGACAAGCCAATTGTAGCCAGTAGCATGAATCTCTGTTAAAGCACTTAGTGACCAAATTACGAAAGCAAGCCCGTTCGACATCAGCAACGCAATCGGAACAGAGCGGTTGACGTTTCTGATCTCTCCTGATATTGATCCTGCACCCTGTGCAGCGCCTGATTGTAGCATGAACGTGAAAGTAACGCTAGAGATTGTCGCTCCAAGAGTGACTGGTGCCAGAACCCAACCGGCACTTTTCGCCGTATCGAAGACTGCTTGATACGTTGTATACTTCGACATCAGAAGGTCCCAATTGGAAGCGAACTTGGCAGGGTCGATGGTTCCCAGAATGTACCACATGAGGAAGAGGGCGACTATTTGGATGACCCAAGATGCGTACAGGAGCGCTTTGCCCGCTCTGTGTCCGAGGATTCCGAACAGCGAGTATATGATTGTCAGAGCGACAGCGAATATGAATACGCCGTCGGTACCAGAGAGCCACGTCGCTAATGCAACGAGCCCTGGAGCGCTGTAAAGAGTACCCCAAGCCACCATTGTTGCAGAGATTGTATAGGCGTATGTGAACATCACAGTCAGGGGGCCGATAGCCACTAACATGTACCAGTATACCAGTCCCCATGCGAAACCTAGCGCAGGGTGTGTCACTCTTGCGAACCACACATAATCGCTGCCTGACCTGGGCATTGCCAGCGCGATAGCCCAATAGCAGATCATTAGCAATGCCATTGGTATCATTGCGAATGCGAGCGAGGCTACGAGGTCGGCTCCAGGCCAGAAGCCGAAGAACCAGGGGAACTGCAAAGTAGTGTTGAGAATCGAGAAGATAATTAGCGTGTAGATTAGTGTTGTATCCATAGCTCCGTAAGGTCTGACGAGTCCACTAGTCTTTCTTATGAAAACGGATTTTTCCAATTGTTTTCACAGTGACTAGCCATGTTGGTGAGCATTTAACGGTTCAGTTCCATCCAAAGATCATGGAACATATTGTAATTACACAATGTAGTAGTAGCAAGCTAGCAACGCGGCCTAACGCGGTCGAGCCCTGAATCACTGCACGACCAATTGAGATAGTGGGTCAGGAATCAAAAAGAAACGTTATAGTGCTGAATCTCATCTGACCGGTTAAGCTTCCCGTGGTCTGAACATGTCTGCAGAGATTATTCCGTCAGAAGTGTTCATAACTGAATCAGCGCGGATCGTTGACGAGGCTGAGAAACAGGGGCTTATTCTCAGGATTATGGGTGCCCTCGCGATCAGACATCACACTATGGAGTTCAGTAAGTTACACACGAACCTGGGTCGTTTGGGCAAACAAGAGTTCACTGATATTGATTTCATCAGCTATAGGAAATGCGCGAACGCTTTGGAACGCTTCTTCACCAGCATTGGATATCCGCCGAATCGGGGTGCGAAGCTTATGGGAGTTGTCTGGGCCTCGCGGCATATCTATGATGCGCCGAAAGGGTTCCATGTCGACGTGTTCTTTGACAAACTTGAATTTTCACACACTTTGGACTTCAAAGGTCGACTCGAATTGGATCGGCCCACGATTCCGCTTCCTGACCTGTTCCTCGAAAAGATGCAGATTGCGAAAATCAACGAGAAGGACATCAAGGATAGTATTGTTCTTCTGAGGGCTCATAATGTAGGCTCGAATGAGAAGGAAACCATAGACGCAGAGTATATCGCTCGCGCATTGGCGAAAGAGTGGGGTCTATACTACACCGTTACCAGCAACATGAACAAGATGAGAGAGCTAATGGCGACCTACGAGTCGCTTTCGGAGGAAGACAGGAATGACGTGAACTCGAAGCTGGAAGCCTTATCAGCCCGGATCGAGGAGGAGCCGAAATCGACCGGGTGGAAGATGCGGGCGAGAGTCGGGACGAAGAAGAAGTGGTATACCGACGTCGATGCTCTGAGTGAATGAACTAGCTTACTTCTGTATAATCCCCTCGTCTGCGCTGACTTTCTCAACGTTCCTGACGTCGTGGTTGACGAAAATCTTGGTAGTCCATGTCACATCCGCTCTAGGTCCAATCTCAGCGTAGTCTTTCCACTGGTTGACTGCGACGTCCAAATTGTCAGGTCTGCCGGTCGAAGGTTCCAAGGCTATGTGGTAGTGACCTAGGTATCCTCCCCGGTTAATCCAAACTAGAATGTGTGGTAGAACATCTGCTTGAAATGAGAATCCGATGGCTTCCTTCCGCGATTCGTTGAAGGCAACGGCCCAGGATTCCTTCAATTTGGGAGTGTAGAGGTTTTCGCCAGTCCCCTCACAGGGTTGACCAACCTTGCTAATGTCAACGGTCTTTCCATCCCTGTCGTTTGCGATTGGCCATGGGATTTCATCTCCTAGATTTCCAAGTCTGTCTGTAATGGCCATGCCCCGTTTGACCTTTTTCACTTCGGGTGGGAGGACTATTCGGTAGTATGGATTAATTTGGAGCGTGTTGTGGCCGCTGTAATGATATTGCAATTTCTCATCTGACAGATTGGTCAGTTTGTAATTGAGTTCGAGCATTGACTCGTTCTTTCTTAGTGTAAGTGATTTGTTGACTAGGAGCGGGTAGACTGGGAGCTTCCGTTGGAGTTTGACAGTTACTGCTCGTGGCTTCTTCTCTGTTCTTACGACTCGCCACGGTTCAGAGGCAACTTCACCATACATGGGTAATTTCCATTTCTTGAACGTGCAGTTCTCACATGTTGGCAGACAGTCGAAGAGGCCACTCATATCCTCGAACTCTGGAAGGTATGTTGGCTTCATCACGGATACTTTCGGGTTATGCCACACAAACTCCGTCTCGGTCGGCTTGTATACGATACTGAGAATCCTAGCGCCGAACTCGGGCATCAGAACTGTCCGCACTTTCTCATTTTCGAGTACTACTCCTTTCATTCCGCCGACTGTTGTTGGAACTATCGAGGGGCTCATCTATTGCTCACCTTTGCCCCAATACGTCTCGCGGGTCCAGGTGTTTCGTTCGAGGAGTTCGATGGTTGTCCCGTACGTTTTATCGACGGGCATGTAAGCGTATTTGTTGTCGTCGCCAGGGATAGAACACCATTTCTTCTCTGGAGGCAATGGTTTGCCCGTTGGACCGCAAAGTGTTATTCCTTTCATTTTCATCTCATCGTAGAACTTCTCCATATTCTCCACTTCAACACACAATTCGAACATTGTGCCCTGCCCTTTCTCTTTCAAGCACTCTTTGCTAGGGCCTCTGACTGGAGCCAGCAGTTCCACGTAATTGTCGCCCTTCGCAAACGGGAGGTAAACGTAGTTGATCTCTTCATCCTCGTTCTTTACGTGGAAGTGCTTCTCACGTTCGCACCCAAACGCTTGTTGATAGAATTCAATGATCTCTCTGTCGAGATTCTCAACTAGAATCCCGATGTGGTCAAGTTTCACTTTCATACCAATCGAATCCGGACGGTGCGCGGTTATCATTTAACGCTTTAGTTCAGAGAATATGAACTGAGACTTTCTTTCCAGAAAATACGTGCGGTCATCGCTCGACCAGTTCTATTACAACTCCATCAGGGTCTGAAAACACAGCATTCCGCCAGGGCTTCCTGCCTGGTCGTTTAGCATACTGGATTCTTCGCGGTAATCTGGGAGCTACATAAACGATCTTTGTCGTTTTGCTGGATATCTCAAATGGGCCACCTATCTTTCGTGCTCCTGCAGCTTGCAGTCTTTCCATAGCTTTCTCCAGATTGCGTACGCGAACTCCCAAATGTGTTATCCCAATTGACGAACGCAGGCTGCTTTGCCAGCTCGCAGGATGTGGTGGTTGCGTCGCAGACACTTCGGCTGTGATGAGTTCGAGGAGTAGATTTTCGCTGTACATGTAGGCATTCTTGAATTGAATGCCCGGCGAAGGGTTTAGAACTGATACTCTAAGCAACTTCAGGCCTAGCCCCTTGGAATAGAACTCGACTGACTTGTCAACGTCGCGGACGGTCAGGGATACATGGTCCATTCCCATGCTGATTCTGCTCCGCGAGATTGGAATCGACAAACTAGGTGTGGGCTAGAGTTTTCCCATAGTCTTCAGTATCGCTTCCTCTGGCCCGGAAGGTGTTATAATCCAGTAGGCATGCAGCGTCTCCTTTCCCGTGTTAACTATCTGATGCTTGGATGAGGCTGGTGCACACACTACAACGTCGGG
>DATKOK010000018.1:0-5814 GCA_035524675.1 Candidatus Methylomirabilota bacterium
TTGGAATCAACATCTCTCGTGCAGGTATAAACGGTCCCCAGCAAGTATCAGAACGCCGAAGACCGTCGTTGCTGTAGCAAGACTTACGGTACCCATTACAACATCGAGACTAGTCTTGATTACAACACCTCCCAAGTACAACTCAGTAAGTAAGAGAATAAGAGCGAGAAGCAGCGCGCGTGCCGCCGCATGTGGACGAGGTTTCATTCTCCAAACGACTAGGTTGCTTCCTATGAGCAGCACCGTTGCAATTACGCTCAGCGCCCTGTGGATGTACTCCACCTGCGCTGGCCAGTCGGAAGGAAAGTTAAGGCTACCTTCACAATAGGGCCAATCACGGTCCACCGGAAAAGCCCCACCAACACCACACGCGGATCCGTAACCGCTTCCCGTCAGAAACGCTCCCCAAACGAAAACCACAAAGATCGAGACGATCGTAGCGTAAACCAAGTATTTTCCCACGCTCATAACTGGACCCATCACACGATCTGCGAATCCCAAGCAAGAGATATGTTTCTTACTGTTGAAAAAAGTTAAGGGACAGGAAAAAGGCGATCAGAAGAATAAGGCTGCTACGCATATACTGTTTCCAAGTTCTGCACACTACTGAATGCTAGAATCCTCGTCAGGAAACGTTATTGCCTTGTTATTCGTTTAGCGTGAGAGAGATAGAGAGAGCCGATCATGATAGAGTTCAGCGTATCCTTCATTCAATTCTTTGTAGCGACGTTTGCGCCGATCTATGTGGGAATGTTCCTCTTAGTAGTCTTGAGTAAGACTACAGGTATCGATTCACGTTATCTCTCGGCGTACGCTTTGGGGTTACTATTCTGGTTCTTTTTCGATACTTTGAATGATGCAGTTCAGTTGGATGTGAATCAGGGTTACGCCTTCGACATTGGCCAAGTTGGGTTGGTTGTGCTCTTCATAATCGGCTTTTTGTTGTTTTCTCTGTTGGGAGGAAGACTCGGATCGAAGGAAGGTAATGTTTCAAGCAGAAGCCTTCCGTTACTCTTAGCGACGGTCGTCGGCGTCGGGATGGGTATCCACGGTGTGGGTGAAGGGATTGAGTTTGGAGGGTTGGCTGCCGGTACGCAGGCCATGACTATACTTGACGCGATTGGGGGTATTGGTGGAGGTATCGCTTACGTTCTACACAAGCTCCTTGAGTCAACAATAGTGATAGTGGTCTTCATCACGTTGGCACGAGCTACTGGCCTGCCTTTTCGGAAGCAACTCTGGCAAACGCTGATGATCGGATTGGTATTCGGGATCCCGTCAATGGTGGGGGAGGTGACAGGCTATTCGGTTCCAATAAATTCAACTTGGTTCTACGCTATGGGAGCGGGAGCTGCACTCTTCGTCGTCCTGCAAGTAGTAAAGCCAATTTTCGCGAATAGGGAAGGCGAGGTCACTTACTCGCAGTGGGTTCGAATTTCAGCAGCCATGATTCTGGGTTTCTTCCTACTCTATGCAGCAGCACTATTCCATTCGTAGCAAGCCGTTAGCGTTGAAGCATTGAAGGTGGGAGATGAAGGTCGGTTATGTCAAATAGTGGTAAGCCATCCGACGTAATGTTAAGACATGATCTGGTCCGGGGGACGATTCTTCTCGTCTTAAGTGCGTCATTGACTATCCTCCTTTTTCCGCCTTTTGAGTCAATGGATTATGTCTTCTACGTTTTGTCATCCAGCTTTAATGTTGCTCCGGAGGTTTTTCTTATGGTCATTGACCTACTTCTCCTGCTGGCTGGTTTTTGGTTTGCTGGTTCACTGAATGCACTTTTGACGGTCGGCGCGCTATTATCGAATTCTCTGCTGTGTGTTCGTTCTCGTCTCGGTTCGATCAATAAAGCGTTGAATAGGAAGGGGTGGGGGAGTTTGATCTTGGCAGCGGGGATAATTGTCTTCTGGCATGTGCCCGCTATCCTTGATGCCGCTTTGCTATCGTATACGCTGCATTTGATTATGCACGCATCAATGTTTGTCGCTGGACTTCTGATATATGTTGGCTCTAAGTGGCTGTCGCCTAATATGCGGTTGTTAACGTACTTGTTGGGTTGTAAGGGGATGGCGATTTTCGGAGCGTACCTTCTAGTCTCTCCAATAGTCGTGTACGGATCTTATCCTTTCTATGAGCAGGCTGAGGCTGGGGCGGCGATGGTTGCTATGTGTGTAGCTTCGGATGCAACGATCATCCCGATATGGCTAAGGCGCTATTTCAGCAAGCAATAGCAAAGCAAGTTAGTTGATTTGTTTCTCTTGTTTTCGTCTCGTGAGTGCGAGCGTTCCGAGGCCGAGCGAGATGCCGAGGAGTAGGGCTTCTATTGGGAATCCGGGTATTGGTGGTAGTGACATCTCGCTTGTGTATGTGGCGATGTAGGTTACGGGGGCGTTCACTGGTAACGGGGCTTCAACGCGTTGACCTGTACTGTTTGTCCATCCGGTGAACGTGTAGATTATGAATCCGTCGGGTATTGTCTGGTTCAGGATCGGGGTTATTGTGCTGCCCCTCTCGAACCAGAGTTGATAGTTACTGTTCGCTGGCAGGTCGTAAGTTGAATTATTCAGTGTCAGTCTAGTGATTGTTGAGTTAGGGATTCCGTTAACTTTGAATGTTATGAGGTATTCCGTTTTCCAATTGGCATTCAAAGTTTTTGGTGCATTTACCCGTAACGTTGCGTTGGGTGAGGAGCCTGCGTAATCACCCGTCCAGGAAGTGAATATTATTCGCGTCGAATTTGCATAGTCGACTTCCTTTTCGATTTGTACGGCAGCGTTTGACCCTGCATTGTACCATCCTCCACCTGAGGGTTCTCCATAAGGTGATTGAACGTTGACGAGGTACTGGGTCTGCCATCTTGCCAGCAGGATTGTAGGTGAGTTAACTACCACTTGCGTCGTGGGACTCTTACTTATAGTGGTTGAGTTCCATCCTGTGAACGCAAGTCGGGTTGCGTTCGAGAACTGGACAGTTGATTGAACGTCAACGGTCGCAATCTGTCCTGCATCATACCACCCGTTCCCAGTTGGGGAACCGGTGGCTGAGATTATGGTCAAGTAGTATTGAGTGATCCAGTTCGCGCTCAAAGAGACTGGTTTCGTCATGTTGATTTGTAATTTGGTCTCGTTGGAAGTCATGTCACCGCTCCAGCCGGTGAATTTCAATCTTGATGCATCCGCGGTGACATTTGAAGGATCAGAGGCAGTTACTGTTACGATGCTCTCTGCGTTATACCAACCGCTAGAAGAAGTTGAGCCACCGTTCTGATTCACTGACAGGAGATATTGCGTCGAGTAGACGACTTGGAGTACAACATTGGAGCTCACTGTAATCGTTCGCGGATTCGCTGTGGCACCATCTGACCATTTGGAAAATTCCTCTCGAACTCCCTGTGCCGTGTCCACTACCGGTTGAACTTGCACAGTGATATTTCCTGCAGAAACGCTTGTCTGCAACTGCCCTGAAGTTACGTTATACTTCACTCCGTTGACTATGGCCCAGGCATTCTCGTTCGATGAGATGTTCAGCGGCATGTTGATAGTGAGCGTGGGTCCAACGCTCACGTCGAATGTTGCAACGTTATTAGATCGGTCAGTATCATTTAACAAGTTGTTTGGGTCAATCTTTACCTGAAAGATGTGGTTACCAATTACCGAAATCCAGGTGAAGTTTGCTTCTGTTGAAGATCCTGCTCCGACGTTCACTTGCGTATTCCAGTAAGCGGCACCGTCCAAATTGACCTGAATCTGAGTATTAGTTGCGTCCTTGGTTCCGAGGTTCGTTATGTCCACAGTGATCGTTACCGTGGTGTTCGGGGTCGTTATGACTGCGGGGTGAGAGTTGATAGTGGTTACTGCTAAGTCCACGTATGATGTTTGGTTCTGGATTTGAGGTGGAGGTTGAGCTCCGCCCCTGTTCACTGTGATCTGATACGAGTCTCCGACCTTACCTGTGACCGTCACTGACAGCCCGTTCTTCGAATCCGTGAAAGTTTGGCCAACGTTCCACACGGCATCCCTCAGTTTCGGAGTGCTAGGATGCCCATCAATCACATGGACCTTGCCTACCACCAGCGTATTATCAACGTATGTTATCAGAGCACCCGCTGCAGGCAGAGCGGAGTCAAACCCAGTCAAGGACCTAACTTCAACCAAGTAGTACTGACTCGGGTTCGAGATCGCTATAGAATTACTGCCAAGTGGAATTTCAACTGCGTGAACGTCACTTGAACCGATCTCTGTTGGATCTACGATGAACGTTGACGTTACACCTGGATTAGCAGTCGCAAGCTGAGCACCACTGATGAACCCGAGCTGAATCTTACCCCAAGCCGTCATATGAGCCGGGCTTGAACCACGCGGGTCACCATTCCACGAACCTTCATCCATCAACTCCCATGGACCAAGAATCGGCTGACCGTTATTCGTATTATACAAGTCGGGTAAACCCAAATCGTGACCGAACTCGAGACAATAAACACCGTTAGGGACACCAACGGCCTCAAGCTCTGGAACAACGCTGAACAGAGAAATTGATCTTGAAGGGGCTTGAACATTGACGCCCCACATGTAAGTGACCGACCACACATCATTTTTCACCCCAGTGGACTCCTGCCCATTCCCAGAGTGAATAAATATGAAGTAATCATAATTCTTGAAATCAACATCCTTCTGTGCCAGGTGGACAGCGTCTTGGGCGATCTGCCAGGAAGCGTCTGAGCCACTGCAGTCTGCATCATCCGTGCTAAGACAATCTCTGCCATAGTGTGATTCAGGATACGGAAGCTTGTACCATCCGTAAATGTCGCCCTCAATTGTCAGCTTACCATACGAAATCTCATGATAATACGCGGCCACCGAACCAAACCAGTTCTGCTTCACCTGTTCGATGCTCAGTGTGTAATTGATGTCTGAGAAAGCTGCGGCAATTACAAGAACCCGTACGACCCCAGACACAGGCGCTAATTGTGAGGAATAACCGATAGCTGGAAGAGGCATCGACACGTTATCTGACGAAAATGTGGCAGGCGCGAAATAGGTGGTTGAATGAACCCCGTTGACATTCACCATCGAGAAGCCAGGCAAGGTCACAATGATGCAGAGTAGTGCCCAGAGTCCAATCTTTGCTAACGACCTCAAGTACAATTTTGACCGACCAAAAGCCGACTTCCGCAATCGCTGAATTTCATAAAGCGTTTAGAGACACAGCAAGCTGCACGATCAACCGCAGGAAATTGTCGGATTGACAGCACTCGGACAATGTTAGTATTCGTCTTGAGGATTCATCATGAAAATCCGACCTACTGCCTCGTCTCAGAGAGAATTTGATGTCATGAGTTCTGTTAGCGGAGTCGGTTCGTAGTTTCGAACTGTCTCTCCAATAGGTCACACGTTCCTGAACTTCATTGCACCTGTACCCGTTTCGTCAAGTTCGGACTACAGAGCTGCTGTTGATGATGAGTTGTGAGACGCCTCAGTTTTCATTAGTTCCTTAACCATGGTCTGAATTCTCACGATTTCGGCATGCAGTAGTGTGTCATGATGCGGAGTGGTTCCGGAATGTCTGTTCTATTGAAACTCTTTATTATAGTAATACTAATAGGTGAAGAAGTAATACTGGTGGCGTGGCTTGCACATCCCAGACGGATACTTGGGACCTTCAACCTGCGTTTTCTTCTACGTGATCATGATTCCGATGTGGTTCATCGCGTCTAGGAAAGTCGAGAAGAACCTTAAGACGAAGCAGATTCCTTGGCTTGCGTTTGGTGTGGCTTTCTCGTTCGTGATAATGATGTTCAACTTCCCAGCGCCC
>DATKOK010000019.1:0-3581 GCA_035524675.1 Candidatus Methylomirabilota bacterium
ACATCAATCTTTTCAGGCATCCAGCCGTTTCCAACGCGCGTCTCTTCAAAACCGCTCGCTGATTGGAAAAGGGATTGAAACTCGCTTATTGTGGAATCGAGAAGTTTCCTTATCTCCTCAAATCGGTCGTCCTCTGTCAAGATCGAGCACTGGTCACGCGACCTAGATTCGATAGAACCGGCTATTCAACAGTGAGTTTACCGTATCGTCCAACGTTAAGTTGGATTTCACCGCGAAAACTCGTTACGTAACCGTTCTCCACCTTGACGTTGTTATCAACTCTGACTTGGCCGATCTGCTCATTCCAGAGGGTTAGCTTCACGCTCCCTGATTCGTCATTCACAACCGCGGTGGCGACTTTCATCTGTTCGCCAGTCCTTGTAGTTACGTCTCTGGAGTCCGAAACTTCAGTGACCTTCGCGGAGATGTCAACGCGTCGCATTCCCGGTCTTAATTCAGCGATTTTCATGTGAACCGTGCGATAGGAATACGCATTTGGTATTAATCTTATTGATAGGGCTCGAGAAGGCTTGTATTCCCGCGAGCTGTTCGCTATGCCTTTGGAATTAGTGAATGCATCTTGATCAAATCAGGCTTGAAGGGCAAGAGACTTTTCGGCACATCCATCTCTAGTGTATCACGTAGAGCCAAGTTCCTCTCTTCCTTGATCTTCCATACCTCTTTGTTGAAAGTCAACATCTGTTCCGTGTACTTGCTGTAGGCTCGAGACCATACAGGCTTGGGGAAACGCTCAATGTGGACCGCATGCTTCGAATATATTTGTCGCCAGACATAGTCGGTCATGTACGGTATCAACGGAGCCAATAAAATCAGTACGTTCTTGAGTACAGTGTGAAGAGTATACCACGCGGCCTTTTGTTGGGATTTTGTAAATCCCTGACCATACGCACGAGGTTTCACCATCTCGAGATAGTGAGACGCGAAGGTCTCCCATACGAAGTCACGGATCTCATTTGCGGGAATAAAGAAGTCGAATTCGTGGTATCCTGCCATGCAGCGATCGGTCAGTTTCGCAAGCTCTGACAAGATCCACTTGTCACTCGCCATAAGGCTTGTACTTCTAGCGTACGGAAAGAAGGAGATGAACCGTGATAAATTCCATAGTTTGGTGAGGAACTTATGGGCTCCAGCGATCCTGAGCTCTGAGCATCGGAAGTCAGAACCGTGGGTTGCTTCGGAAGCGCTCCAGAACCTGAACGAATCAGCCCCGAATTTTTCCAGAATTGGTAACGGGTCGACCACGTTCCCTTTGCTCTTGTGCATGGCCTGACCCTGTTCATCCATGCCGAGGCCAGCTATCCAAGCGTGCGTAAACGGTGCCCGTCCAGTGAGTTGGTAACAGCGGAGGATAGAGTAGTGGAGCCAGGTCCTTACGATGTCTTTTCCTTGAGGTCTAATGGTGGCCGGGTAAGCATGCTTGAAGAATCTCTTGTCATGTTTGTACTTTGCGATGAAGAGGGTTGAGATGCTGGAGTCCATCCATGTATCGAAGGTCCTTGGATCTCCCTCGAATTCGGTGGACCCACAGTTAGGGCATTGTGTAACTGGCGCGGGATCCTTCCACGGTCGGTAGTATTGACCGCCCCTGGGAATTATTGGCTCTCCACACATCATGCAGTACCATACTGGGATCTCAGTTGCGTACACTCGGCGGCGTGAGATTGGCCAGTCTATAGCAATAGAGTTCAGCCAATCGAGAAGTATCTGTCGGTTCGCGTTCGGATAGAAGATGATCTTGTCGGCCAATTCCTTGAGCTTAGGCAGAAAGTCAAGCTGTTTCAAGTAGTATTCCTTCATCGGAATTATTTCGATCGGTGTTCCGCTTCGCGAACAAACTGGCGTTCTATGCCTGATACTTTCCACCTTTACGAGTAGATTCTCTGTTTTGAGATCTTCGATGATTTTGGCTCTCGCGTCGGTGATCGTTAACCCTTGATATCGACCAGCTTCTTTCGTTAGTCGTCCGTCTTGTCCAGTGGCGATTATTTCGGTCAGCCCTAGCTCTCGGAATAAGAGGACGTCAGTATAGTCGCCGTAGCTGCAGATCATCACGGCTCCTGTGCCGAACTCCTGTTGGGCGCTTGGGTGGGGTCTGATCTCGACTTCTCGCCCGTAAATTGGTAGGATTGCGTGTTTTCCTTGGACCTGGGTGTAGCGGGTGTCGTCTGGGTTCACTATTACAAGCTGACAGCTGCAAATCAGCTCGGGCCTTGTTGTAGCGATTACTAGATTCTCGCCTGTCTCTTTGATTTTGAAGGTCACGTAGGCGAGTCGTGTCGGAAGCTCCCGGTATTCCACTTCTGCATCGGCGATTGTGGTTCCGCAATCGTGGCAGAAATTATTCGGTCGCGAGGATTCGTAAATTAGGCCTTGTTTCCATAACTTGATGAAGCTGGATTGCGTGAATTTGCGGTAAGAGGGGTCGTCAGTTCGGTACTTTGATTCGTAATCTCCGCTTAGTCCTATGCGTTTCATGGTCTCGAGCATTTTGCTTTCGAGTTCGTCCAATGCTTTCTTGCAGAGCTCTATGAATTCTTCCCGTGGGGTTTCCCTCATCTTGACTTTGTAGAGGCTCTCAGTGTAAATTTCCACGGGCAGTCCGTTTCGGTCGATTCCAATCGGGAAGAGTACCGGGGTACCGAACATCCTACTTGTTCTAGCAATCATGTCGATCTGTGAATACTGGGCGACTGCGCCAATGTGCCATGTGCCGGATGGATATGGGGGCGGAGTATCGATTACGAACGGACGCTTTCCCTTGGTCAGCTTAAGTTTGTACAATCCCTCTTTGTGCCAAGTCTCGAAGATGTCATGCTCAAATTGATGATTCCAACGTTTCTCTTTGATTTTGGGCTCGAACCTTGGCTGACTCCCAGCTTCTTTTGAGGACATTCGCCGATCCCGAGATCCATTTAGAAGTAAATTTCGATTTTTATTTAGCGAACTTGGCGGTGATGCAAGCCCCTGATTCACGTCTCACAGCCATGAATCTGTATTGGCGTATAAAACTGTTGAATTATCGTCGTTCTTCGATCCAGACGGCTCGCTTAGACAAGTATCCGCCTGCCCGCACTGCCCATATGATAAGTAGTATCACAAGAATGACCGCTCCGCCGATTATGTTTGAGACCTCGATCGCGTTACGGAATATGTGGAAGAAACCGCCGTAAGTGGAGTCGGCCATGCCGATGATCGTGAAAAAGTAGTCAAAGTACCAGTGGAGCAAGATTGACGCGTACGCGCCGTAGGCTACGAACATTATTCCGAAGACCACGCCTGCCAGCAAGGCGGTG
The DNA here is from genome assembly GCA_035524675.1 of Candidatus Methylomirabilota bacterium. Classification (GTDB taxonomy): domain Archaea; phylum Thermoproteota; class Bathyarchaeia; order 40CM-2-53-6; family 40CM-2-53-6; genus FEN-987. Next base: position 3,315 of record DATKOK010000019.1, read on the forward strand.
GAGACTTTGCCTATCTCCCATCCACCTCCCAGGAGATAGTGAGCTAAGCCAAATGCCAGCGACGTCGCTACGATCAAAACCCATTCGAGCACGCTGATGCCTCTAAGATATCCCCGTTCTGCGACCCTCCTGTAACCGAGCATTGTCTTGGCATGCTCGGGGCTGGCCATTGTTATGAGAATTAGTTTCAGTCGATTAGATACTCCAGCCAATTTCTGATCTTTTCTGTAGCTGATGAGCAGAAAGATAGCTAGAGGAACTCCTATC
>DATKOK010000020.1:0-3460 GCA_035524675.1 Candidatus Methylomirabilota bacterium
ACACAGTCGGCGCCGTAACACGTGCTTCTCGACAAATGTCACGCATTGAAACATTCGAAAACCCTTTCCTCGTGAAAAGTGTCTTTGCTACATGCAAGATATGCTGCTGGGATTCCATAGTTGTCGTCTCTCTCATCTCACCAGGCTGAAGGTCGTTGTTTAACGCTCGTTATATCAGCGTTTAGCTGAACAATAAGAGTTACATTAACACACTTGAAATACGCCACGGCCTAGTTGAACCTAACAATCAGGAAGTTTACATCATGAGTGGAGAATGAACCAGCGCGATGGCAGTACGTAGTCGGCAGGGAAGAGCCGTGACAACTTACCCGAGAATTCGGATTATTGTAGCTCTTCTACTTAGCCTTGTTCTCATCCTGTCCCTTTTTCCTCCACTGGAGCTTATCGACTATCTTTACTGGGTATTTTCGATGGGTTTCAATGTAGCACCCGAGGTCTTCATCATGTTCTCTGACCTCCTACTCTTGCTGGCCGGATTTCTGTTAGCGTACTCACTTACGGAAATTCTATTGACAAGATTGTGGGTGTCTGACATACGAAATTCGTTCCGTAAGATCAACAGGCAAGGAATTCCCAGTTTAATTGCGGCCTCTGCAATAATCGTTTACTGGCATGTTCCTATTGTTCTTGATTCAGCCTTGCTCAATTTTCCCCTACATGTAATAATGCACTTGTCTCTCTTCGTAGCTGGAGGTCTAATTTTCCTCGGGGCGAGTCTCCTTACTGACAGAACTCGCAAGATAATGTCCATATTGGGATGTAAGATCATGGGAATCTTTGGTGTCTTCCTACTAGTAACATCAGGTGGGGGGTACAACCGTTTCTACTCCGTTTATCCGTTAAATCAACAAGCGCAGTTTGGCCTATCGATGATGGTGATGATGTTCGTGTTCGAAGGGTTCCTTGTTCCGTATTGGCTCTATCAATACTTCAGCCACGAGAGTCGAAGGATCGTTCAATGAAAATTGATTCTACGCGTTGTCTCGGCATGAAGTTGTCAGTTCGATCAAGCAGAGACGATTAGTTGCCCACGCATGAAAACGTGAATAGTGCAGAAGATGTTGCAGTATATGTCAAATGTGCCGATCTCTGTTGCTTGAAAGACTATCTGGTACGCATCATTCGGTGCCATTGCGACCCCCGCATCCAAATAATATCGAATGGCAAACCCATGGGGTTGTGTCTGGTCAAGGTTGCACACCACGAAGTGCACCATTTCTCCCTTGTAAACGTGAACTACGGGCCATGGGTGGACTGGTGCCCCATGGCCGACGCTGTTATTGAAGCCGGAAAGGTCAGCAATTATGAGGATGAATCCTGGTGGCCGGTCACACGTGGATTTTACTACCATAACCGCAGGTGGAGCGCCGCTTGACCCTCCTATTGAATCAAAGAGTCCATTGATTACAAGAAGCGCTAGCAAAATTATCGACAGGGTTGCAGCCACAATTACAATTGTTCTGTTCGACCGATTCACTGGTCGGGAACCTTCGTCAACCTGCTAGCGTGATTGAGATGCGGAGATTCGTTATGCCAAGACATCTATTGCTGACAACTTCCGCTCGACTCTCCCTCAGATCCTTGGTTTAAAGTTCTTGCAATTCTTGAGGTACCGTAAACATTATCATTCGCATGGAGTCAGCGCCGCCGAGAATTATGATAGGGTTTAGTGTATCCTTCATTGAGTTTGCTCTAGCGACGCTCATTCCGATTTATGCAGGAATGTTTTCGGTGATCGTAATTGGTGAAGTCACGAAGGTTCGTACTCGGTACCTCTCTGCGTTCGCCCTTGGATTATTGTTCTGGTTCTTTTTCGACACAATGAACGACGCAATCCAACTGGGTGTGAATGAAGGCTACACGTTTGACTTTCACCAAACGTGTCTCGTGTTGCTCTTTGTTACCGGTTTCCTCTTGCTCACGTTGCTTGGCGGAAGAACACGTGTACGTGATAGTTTGACAGGAAACAACGAGTCCTCTATTCTTGTGGGGATCCTTGCTGCACTTGGCTTGGGGATTCATGGTTTCGGTGAAGGGCTTGAATTCGGAGCGTTGGCTGCAGGCACACAGGCCGTGACCGTAGTAGATGCGATCGGCGGAGTTGGAGGAGGAATCTCCTATTTTCTGCACAAACTGCTTGAATCGACCATAATGGCCGTAGTGTTTCTTGCTGCGGCAAGAACATTGAGCATCACGACCCAAAAGCAGGGGCGGCAGATCGCGGTTATTGGTCTGATATTTTCGATCCCGTCATTGGTTGGAGAAGCTGTTGCGTACTATATGCCGATGAATGCGACTTACTTTTTCGCTATGGGAGCGGGAGCTGCGTTCTCTGTTGCTTTATATGTAATAAAGCCGATATATGGAGGTCGACCTGAAGATATCGACTTCTCTCAATGGATGGGAATCTCGTTCAGTGTCCTACTTGGATTCTTCCTTCTATACGGGGCAGCTCTGTTTCATTCATGATTTTCTAAGATTGCCTGAACCTGACGGTTACTACTAGAATTCATATTGTTCCAGTCAGTTAACTAATTTGACGTTAAGATGTAACCCGCGGGAACGTATGGACAAATCGGATCTTCTTCGAATGAGTCATTCAATTCTGCGAAGGCTCGTGACCGTGAGCCTCCACACGCTAATTTGTACTCGCAGCTCCCACACCTCCCCTTGAGATTTGCTGGATCTCGCAATGCTCGGAATAAGGCGTGAGACCGATAGATCTTGAGCAGATTATCTCTTGGTACACGTCCGCATTCAAGGGGCAAGAAGCCGCTGGGATACACCTCCCCTCGGTGACTAACGAATAATATGCCTCGCCCATCCGCTGTATGAGCCAACTTGAAGACCGGTGCAGACCTTGGATCTCCTTCAAGCTTTCGTAGTTGACTTGTCAGCTTGCAATATATCTCTCCCGAAGGTTCATGACCGGATTCTCGTTGCATGCGAACTCGTCTGAAACTGGGACCCTCAGCAGTTCTCACAGGGATCCCATATAGCGCAGTGTCGTAGAGAAAGTTCATGACTTCTTCACACTCGAACGCGCCAAGCATTTCAAGAGACGCTCCTCGTCCGGTTCTAATTAGGAAGAAAAGTTCCCATGCGACCGCACCGTTGTATTTTGTGATATGAAAAATATCAGCTAACTCGTTGACGTTGCTTCGCATGATCGTAGTATTGACTTGGGTGCGCAAACCCACCTCGTGAGACATTCGGAGCACATCGATAGTGGTCTTCCATGTTCCTCTGATTCCTCTTAGTTGATCGTGACTTTCAGGAGATGCTCCGTCAAGACTAACTGACATGATGTCTACGCCCAGATCTTTCATATGTGACAATGAGGTCTCGTTTAGCCTCGGTGTAACGCTCGCGGCCACTGCGACGTAGATCCCTTTATTCTTCGCGTACTCGACGAGATCGAAGAAATCTGAGCGTTCTA
>DATKOK010000021.1:0-19184 GCA_035524675.1 Candidatus Methylomirabilota bacterium
TTTGAGATCGTCAACGATTGCCTGCAGAATCGAGGAGCAATAGGCTATACTACGGAATGCATGGATGAATATCGGCTCAGAGAGGTTCGAGGCGCAATGATAGGCGACGGTACAACGGACATTAACAAGATAGTAGTCGCAAGGGAACTATTGGGACGTGAATTTCTGCCTTACAGATAGCCACCCGACGTCCAGAACGCTGCTTATTTGCCCTCGCTAACTATCGTTGTGAGTGTAGATCTGATCTTATCGAGCCTGCGAACCTTCCAGGTTATGACTTCCTTCAGCTTGTCCATGGTGTCGGTTTCGATCTTGGCAACGATATCATAAACGCCATACACGAAATAGGACTCCTTGACTTCTGGAACCTCGCGTAGACTCTTCAAGATCTCAGGTTCAGATCCCGCATCAATATTCATGAAAACAAAAGCTTTCGGCAACCGCTAGGACCTCAATATACAATACTCGATGAGGATTAAGAAATTAACTGATGGGTTTTGGAACTAGCAGCCAACCCGTCTGACAAGGTCAAAAAAAGCGTTTTAAAACGTTTTAAAACACGTTTTGGAACGTTTCTGAAAGGATGCAGGTACTTCAGCTATTCCGTAGTCAAGTATCCTATACGTTGACTGCATGTTTGCTGAAATCCGCAACGAAGTATTGTTGGGATTTGCGCGATTGCAGCATTCATCGCAGAAGAGGGCCTTCCATAAAGAGATGCAAATCTTAAACAGCATGTTGCTGAATCTGCTCTCTCTTCACTGTGATTTGATTGTTCAAAGTGTTCATAACGACCCGGGTCGTTGAGAAGATAGCCCGTGACGTCAATCGACCCTTCGAACGGATCGGCCTCCTTATGGGCACTTTAGAAGATCATTCATTATGGGTGAACGAGATTATTCCTGGAAATAGCGAGACAGATACTGTCTCGTGCACCTTCCCCCGTGAACGTCTGGCTCAAGTAGCGGCAGACATCGTTGAGGAGCGAATAAAGGGTAAGATTGTTGGATGGTACCATTCCCATCCTGGTCACGGCCTCTTCCTATCTCAGACCGACCTCGATACACACATGCAGTTCTATCAGTTCTCGGCGTACTCTGTCTCGCTCGTTGTCGACCCTAAGTCACAGGAATTTGGAATTTGGATCTACGAGAACGGAGTGGGAGTTGTTCAACTACCATCAACACACATACATATCATTTGATCAGTGAAAGGCTGGATTTTCGTCCTTCTCGTGTAATAACTCCCAGCAATTGCTTCGCGGATCGAATTGGCGTGACTCTAACCTTCTTCACCGTCTCGTTCCATAACCCTTTGAGCAAGTGTGATGGGTAGCCTCGTCTCCGCAGTTCAAGGATCTGAAGAAGAATATCGATGCCATCGGCAGCGTGAACGATTTGTGCCTCAACACTAGTGTTGCGTACGTATTCATTCTGTATTTTCACATAACGTTCGGATAAGCTCTTGGAACGGATGCTGCTGGCGAGGTATTTCCATGCAGAACTCTCAATCTCATTCTTCAATTCATTGCCCCTCTCCCCGAGATACGAGAGGTATGATTTGCTTATGTCAAACGTCAAGGCTTCTGCCAAATCATGGAGTATTGCCATTCGAAGAACATGCTCAGCATTTACGTGAACGCCTTTTCCCTTTTCAAGATCGGTCAATAAGAGAGAAATTGCACAGGTAGAGAACGTATGATCCGCCACCGATTCTACGTCTGGAAGCGACACGCCGTGAGTTATCCATCCGCTGCGCGGAATCCTCTTCAACGTTATGATGTTTGAAAGGAAATCAATCGAATTCATAGACGAGTCACCATACGATAACAGTTATCTGCTTTGACCTTTGTTGTTGAATGACAAGGGTTGACGATGAAGTCGGGAAATAGAGCCATCGTCATCGCGCTTATTCTCGCTCTCTACGCAATTACAACTATCGGATTCTACGCTACTGCGGTGACAACGGTGACTCTCTACCCGAGCAAGGACAGTTACGCTTGGGAGTCTGTTCCGGACGCTAACAATGGGAAATCGGACAATTTCGAGATCACATCCTACGCTGGTCACAACATGCGAGGCTGGGTTGAGTTTAACACGAGCAGTATTCCCGCAGACGCGTGGATAATGACCGCACAATTACGCCTTCGGTTATGGCAGAAGACGACGGACAGCCCGCCGTATGGCGATTCGACGGGGAGAGTTTACGGAGTTTACGAAATCACCGAGCCGTGGGGCGAGATGACTGTTACTTGGGCACATCAGCCTCAATACACCGACCTGCATCATTCCACTTCGACGGTTCCGACAGAGCAGGGCGGTTGGTATGCTCCGATTGTCTTGATGAGTTGGGATATTACCGATGTGATGATCGACTGGCAACATGGCACGCCAAATTATGGGCTTGTCGTACGCGATACACAGGAAAATGCGACGCTGCTCTATTCCACCCAGTTTTTCACTCATGATCAGGTTCCGAACGAAACATACTTTCCGAGACTTGTCGTGACATACGTTAACCCGATTGGCGTGTACATTCTAGCAGTCCTGATCGGACTGGAATCACTTCTTCTTGCAATGTGGATAAGGAGACATCGGAGTTCAAGCGCAAACTCGACTCCGCTAACACGTCATGCCGAAAGCAAAGGATAAGTAAGAACTTCCAGTATGCAGCAACCGTTCCATTTCGCAAGATGTGCTTACGATGTCCTCCTTCAAGCCGGGAAAGATCGAGAGGGTAGCAGGACCCGTCGTTGTTGCATCAAGCATGCTTGGCGCCAGCATGTATGAGCTAGTAAAAGTCGGAGCGGCTGGGCTAATTGGAGAAATCATACGACTTGATGCGGACACAGCTACAATCCAAGTGTATGAGGAAACTACAGGGATAAAGCCTGGAGAGAACGTTGAACGAACCGGCGCACCTCTTTCCGTTGAACTAGGTCCAGGATTGATCAACCAGTTTTTTGACGGAACCCAGAGGCCCCTCCCCGTTCTCCAAACTAAAGGCGGAGCATTCATACACAGAGGAATCACGGCTCCCCCACTTGACAGGGCAAAGAAGTGGGAATTCACTCCTAACCTCAAGAAAGGGGACAAGATTACTGGCGGAGATATCTTGGGTGACGTCCCTGAAACAGTCCTCGTCAAACACAGAATCCTAGTTCCACCTAACGTAAGCGGTACGATCAAATCGATACAGCCGAAAGGAAGTTACACGGTTGAAGATCCAATCGCGGAAGTTGAAACAGGACGCGGAACCGTCAAACTGTACCTCATGCATTCATGGCCAGTCCGCATTCCGCGACCAACTCGCGAAAAAGTCCCTTCAGACACCCCACTAATCACCGGGCAGCGAATCGTCGACTTTTTCTTCCCAATCGCCAAGGGCGGCACAGCTGCAATTCCAGGCGACTTCGGCACTGGGAAGACCATAACCCAACACCAGTTGGCAAAATGGGCCGACGCTGACGTAATAGTCTACGTGGGGTGCGGTGAGCGAGGAAACGAGATGACCGAGGTGCTGGAAACTTTCCCAGAATTGAAAGACCCTCGTTCCGGTCAACCCTTGATGGAGAGAACGCTCCTTGTCGCAAACACATCGAACATGCCAATCGCTGCCCGCGAGGCGAGCATGTACACCGGTATCACGTTGGCTGAATACTTCAGAGACATGGGATACAACGTCGCGTTGATGGCAGACTCAACATCAAGATGGGCGGAGGCGTTGCGCGAAGTCTCTGGTCGCTTGGAAGAGATGCCTGGAGAGGAAGGATACCCGGCGTACCTGGCTTCGAGATTGGCTGAAATCTACGAACGCGCGGGCCGCGTGAGAGTATTGGGAGCTGATGCGAACAAATTGGGCTCGGTCTCGGTGGTTGGAGCCGTATCACCGTCGGGCGGAGATTTTTCGGAACCCGTTACGCAGAACACGCTTAGGATCGTCAAAGTGTTCTGGGCACTCAGCAAGGCACTGGCTGAAAGGAGGCATTTCCCTGCAATCGACTGGCTGACAAGCTACTCACTCTACCTCGACTCACTAGAGAACTGGTATCGAACCCAAATTAACTCGGAATGGTCAAACATGAGAAAGGAAGGCATGGCACTCCTGCAAAGAGATGAAGAACTCCGGGAGATCGTGATGCTCGTTGGACCCGACGCACTCTCCGAAAGCCAACGGGTAATTCTCGAAGCTGCACGCATGATTAAGGAAGATTTCCTCATTCAGAGTGCTCTTCACCCCGTAGACAGTTACTGCTCACCGAACAAGACTTTTCGCATGATCTCACTGATCCTCAACTTTTACAACAAGATGAAAACCAGTGTAGAGAAGGGAATTTCACTGCAACGAGCGCTGGAGATTCCCGCAAAACAGGAAATAGCCCGCGCTAAGATTCATCCTTCGGAGACGTTCGACTCGTACGCTCAAGAGCTGGAGTCGAAGATGGAACAACAATTCCAAGATCTATCAAAAGAAGTCGTAGAGGTAACCAAGTGAGGCGAGACCATGTCGGTAGTTGTCCGTGAATATTCAACGATCAACCGAATCTCGGGTCCCCTTCTATTCGTCAAGGACGTCCAAGGAGTCGGATTCGGTGAACTAGTTCGCATCAGGACCCCAACCGGCCAAGAGAGAAGAGGACAGGTTCTAGAAGTACGAAGCGACCTTGCCGTCATTCAGGTCTTCGAAGGTACCTCGGGTCTGGACATCTCTTCGACGAACGTACGATTCCTCGGCGAAACCGTCCGCTTGGCAGTCTCAAGCGATCTACTCGGCCGAATATTGGACGGGAGCGGTAACCCAATAGACGGGGGACCCCGAGTCATTCCCGAAGATTACGCCGACGTTCACGGAGCCCCCATCAACCCGTACTCCAGGACGTACCCGAGAGAATTCATTCAAACAGGAATATCCGCAATCGACGGAATGAACACACTAGTCAGAGGACAGAAGCTTCCGATATTCTCAGGCGCAGGCTTACCCCACAACCGCGTTGCTGCCCAAATCGCAAGGCAGGCTAGAGTCAGAGGAACCGGCGAACCATTCTCAACCGTCTTCGCCGCCATAGGAATCACAGCAGACGAAGCCCGATTCTTCAGAGAGGACTTCGAAAAGCAAGGCGCATTCGAACACGTTACAATGTTCATCAACCTAGCTGACGACCCTGCAATCGAACGAATACTCACTCCGCGAATGGCGCTAACAGCAGCCGAATATTTCGCGTTCAAATTGGACATGCACGTCCTCGTAATCCTCACCGACATGACAAACTATGCTGAAGCATTGCGCGAAATCTCCGCCGCCCGAGAGGAAGTGCCAGGCCGACGCGGCTATCCAGGCTACCTGTACACAGACCTTGCATCAATCTATGAACGAGCAGGAAGAATTCACAACGCGAAAGGATCCATCACGCAGGTTCCAATCCTAACAATGCCCCACGATGACATCACACATCCCATACCTAACCTCACTGGATACATAACTGAGGGACAACTGATCGTTGACCGAGGCCTCCACCGAAAAGGAATTTCGCCTCCTATCGACGTCTCCCCCTCCCTCTCTCGATTGATGAGGGAAGGCATAGGGAAGGAAAGAACTAGACAAGATCACAGAGAAGTCTCCGACCAGCTTTACTACGCGTACGCCGAGGGCCGCGCCTTCCGAGACCTGGTCGCCGTAGTAGGAGAAGAAGCACTCTCATCACGAGACAAACTGTACCTGAAATTCGCCGACGAATTCGAACGCAAATTCATCAGTCAAGGAGAATACGAGAATCGAGAGATTGAGAGAACTCTGGACATAGGCTGGGACCTGCTAGCCGCGCTGCCTGAAAGCGAACTCAAACGAATAGACCCCGCAACCATCAAACAATTCCACCCCACTCATAGAACTGGAACGTAACCAATATGCCCGAGCTAATCGCCGGCATCCATCCAACGCGAATGGAACTTCTCACCCTACGCAAACGGCGAAAAATCGCCGAGAGGGGGAGAGACCTCCTCAGAGAGAAATTGGACGCGTTGATGATCGAGTTCTTCCAATTCGTAAGGGAGATAGCAAACCTACGAGCCAAGGCGCAAGAACAACTCGCCAAAGCCTACTCCAACTTCGTTGACGCCCAGATGGCCATGGGGTACATGAAATTGGAACAAACATCAATCGGAGTTGAGGACAGATTCTCCATCGACCCCAAAAGCCGCAACGTCATAGGAGTCATAGTTCCCTACCTCCAAGTTGCCGTCAAGCCACTGGACGGATTTCCCTACAACCCCTACGACACGTCAATCAAGCTGGACGTTGCTACGATCAGTATGGCGGAAGCAATCAAACTCATAGCTGAACTCTCAAGCGCAGAAGCCGCACTCATGAAACTTGCACAAGCAATAGCGGCAACAAAACGTCGTGTGAACTCTCTGGAATACATCGTAATTCCGAGGATGGTTGGAACTATACGATACATCGAGATGCACCTGGAGGAAGCGGAACGCGAAGACTTCTTCCGACTCAAACGCATCAAGGGTAGGATGGCAAAGGCAGAGCCAGCCGCCTAGCTTGACAGTCAGCCCTGTTGACCTTTAAGAATCAGGATTGCGCGAGCAAGGTCTCCACCAGCCTCAGTCAACGCTTTCCGCGATTCATCGATAGATTTTCCAGTTTGTTGCGCAACAAGCTGAACATCAGCCTCTGGAAGAGCACTAGTAACAGGAGGCGTTGCCTGAGGTTGAGGCTGCGACTCTGAAACCTCACCCCCCGCGATCTGATACATAGCCTGACCCTGCACGGTCACCATTGTGACGGTTGGCGCGTCTATGACAATGTCCTTCGACGGCGTCCTAATGACGACTTGAGTAACGTCGGGAAGTTCATCCATCTTTACTCCCATCTTCTGCATCATTCTTGCAGTGTCTCTGCCGCCGCGGGCTCCACGTGCAGCCTTCAACGCTTTGTACGCCATGTTGGTTCAACACGAAGTTTGGTTGCATACCCGAATAAGAATTTCGGCATAGGTTACCCAATACTAGAAGGTGAGGGCGCTACCTGCCATGGATTTTTCAGCGGCACGTATTATTCCAGGGATCCTACCGCTTTCTCAACTTCTGTTAGGATATCACACGATTTCACTAGCTCCTTCATCCTATTATGATCGTCATAGAGCGGGCGGTCCACATCGAGATACTTGACGTGTTTGCGGATCACGTTGTGAGCAACTTCTGTTCCCTTACCAAACGCGTATGGTGCTTCAGATTTCTTACGTAAGTCAAGGGCTTGGGCAGCTGCCATGAATTCTATTCCCAAAATACCGTAAGCATTGTCAAGTATCTGGAAGTTCTTCAGTGCAGTGTTCATCCCCATCGAAACGAAGTCTTCCTGATCAGCAGCAGCGGGGATTGATTGTATGGAAGCGGGCATGCAAAGGATTCGCTGTTCAACAATCTGCATATCGGCTGTATATTGACTTAGCATCATGCCAGAGAACATTCCAGCCTCGTTTATCAAGAAAGGTGGAAGTCCCACGCTTAGTGCAGGATTGTTCAGCCTGTTCATGCGGCGCTCTGAAAGGACGCTCACCATGGTTACTGCAACACCTACCATATCCATCGCTAAAGCGACTGGCGACCCTTGGAAGTTGGCTCCTGAGAGCACACGGTTTTCTTCTGGGAAGAAGATGGGGTTATCAGCTACACCGTTCAGTTCGGTCTCCACTTGTGCTCGAGCGAAGGCGAGTGCATCATGTGCCGCACCAATTACCTGCGGTGTGGAACGCATCGAGTATGCATCTTGGACCTTCACCTTCAAGCGGCCTTCGAACAGATCACCGCCAGAGACTACTTTACGAATCGATTTTGCACTGCGCACGCCGCCCGGGAAACCGCGCGCTTGAAGGATTGAGTTATCGTAGGGTTTGAGGTTGGCTTTCAGCGCCTCCAGCGACATCGCACAGGCTACCTCAGCCTGCTTGAGCCAGTTGTTCGTGTCATATATCATGAGAGCCGACATAGCAGTGAGCACGTTCGACCCGTTAATCGCGGCCAGACCGTCGCGTGCCTTCAGTCCGGGAATTGGGATGCCTGCCCGTTCCATGGCCACGTGGCCTTCCAAAAATTCGTCTTTGTAGAACGCGTGTCCTTGGCCCATTAGAAGTAGCGCAATCTGCGCCATCGGCGCCAAGTCTCCGGAAGCGCCGACGGATCCTTTGACACATGCGTAAGGTGTGACATCCTTGTTCAGCATATCGACGAAAGTTTGAGTGATCGCTAATCTGCATCCCGAGTTGCCGTGTGCATGGACGTTGATGCGGGAGAGAATAGCCCCCCGTACCCAGTCGATGGGCATGGGTTCGCCTATGCCTGCGGCGTGATTGTAGATCAGATATTTCTGAAAATCTTGTATCTGTTTGTCGTTGAGCACTATTTCAGAGAATTCGCCTATGCCCGTATTGACTCCATACATGATTTCGTGGGATTCAATCTTCTTCTCAAGCATGGCACGGCATGAATTAATCTTCTTGATAGAGTCGGGATGCAGTTCCACTTTCTCGCCGTGTCGTGCGACTCGTACGACATCTTCAATGGTCAATCCCGAGCCGTTTATCACGAGGGTCATACCGTTTCTCCTTAATCTGAATAGATCTTCGATTTCTTATGAAGATTCGCAAATCTCAAGCAGTTGTCTGCGGCACTACACAATGTTGAGTGGTTCACCCGGTTAATTTGAGGGGTCTTCGTTTGTTCCTCTTCTGACTCGAACGGCTACGCCCCGCTTGAAGAACTTCATGTCGTGACCGCTGAGAAGAGCTGATCCTACACCGAGCAGCTGACCTGATTCATTGGTTACAATAACCTCGTCTGATGGACGGATCGTCTCAGGAGCATGGACAATGTGCTTTGCGAACACGTCACCGCCTTTCATGATGAATTCCCCTACGTCGCTCTGAATCGTAACAATATTCGGGACCGATTTCATCCTGTCAAGTAGAATCTGCGCTCCGTGCACAGTTAGGGCAAGAAACCCATCAGTCGGTCTCAGCGTTGCAATCAGCCTCTTACCGTGATATATGTGACGTACCCTTCCTGTTTTTCTTGAGCACACTATTCTGCTGGTACGGTCGAAGAGGACTGAACCTGCCCCCTGCCCAAACTGGTAGTTCGCGACTCCGACCACTTTGCGTAAGTGAACTGGTGCAGCGCGACTCGACATGCCTATCAGGAACAATCTTATCCAAGTAAACCAATTTAAGCTTCCAACCTCGGACACGATGGGGAACGCGTTGAACTGCGATATCTGTGGCCGCGAAATAGGAGGACAAGCATTCAGGATTGAGGTTGAAGGAGCAAAGATGCTAGTCTGCCACGTGTGCCAGAAGCTTGGAAAACCCTACGAGGAAGAACATGTCCCGTCATATCAGCCTCAACGTCAAACTCGTAGCCCAAGCGTCCCTCATACTCCAACGCCTCTAGGCAAGAGGAAGGTTGAACTGCCGAGGGAGATGGCTCAGGTTGATCTGGTTGACGATGTAGCGCAAAGAGTCCGAGTTGCGAGAGCCAAGCTCGGTCTCTCTCAAGAAGATCTGGCAAAACGCGTGAAGGAAAAACTTTCGGTTATTCAAAAAATTGAGATAGGCAAGATCAATCCGGACATTCGTCTTTGTCGGGAGCTTGAGCACGAATTGAAAATCAAACTTCTTGTTCCGCCAACTGAAACTGAAGACGTGCCGAAGGGTCCGCCCCCGTCAGAGGTGACTCTAGGCGACATAATCAAAATCAAAGATAAAACGAAATCCAAAGAGTAGAATTATCCGGTACCGACAACACTCTTGCCGTGTGCGCTGGGCACAATCTTCTTTCTCGCTCCTGGAAACTCTCGCGTCATCTGATGATCATACAGCCAGTCCAGAAATATGCCCAAAGCGCTCACTTCGCTAATCGGTTGATTCGTAACCGCCACATTCCAATCTGCCAGCTGGAAAACTTCGCCAGGCATCTTCTCAGCGCCCACCACGATCAGCTTGTCAGAATTGGTACTCCTAATCTCCTTGATCACGTCCGGCAACGGACGTCCGTAAGCCGTGAGATGAATTACCCTACCCTTTGATTTCTTCCAGTTGACTATTGTAGATCTCCAAGGAGTCCCACTCTCGACTGTGAATTTCCCGCCGAATTCTTCTACAACCTTCTTCACCGTGTCGACTAACTGACCATCATGAGTATCCGATACGTACACTCCGTCCGCCCCGAGCGCTCTCGCAGTCAAGCAGACGTGCGTAGTTACGCGTTCATCCCTAGGGATCCTGTGCCCCATTCGCAAGATCATTACGCGCGGTTGAGAATGGTCTAACAAGCAAATCGGCTTAGCGAGTTTTGACGATTAACACGATCCCAACTAGAAAAATCAAGGTCCCGATTAATTCCATCACTCCAACCTTGAAATAGGTCGCGGGAGGAGTGCCGCCTTGCGTCACGAACAATGAACCCGAGATGTCGAGCATAGACCCAGCGAAGAACAGTACGAATCCCAGAGTGGCTAAGGTCTCTTTCATCTTCAGCGACCGCGAAAGCTTCTCAAACATGGTATAAATAAGTTACCTACCCGACATCGGTCTATAAGCGCCCGACGAAGGATTAATGAGAACATCAACACATTTACAACCTAAAACTCGATGAGTGACGATGTCAGTTCTAGATGAAGAATTAATCAAAGTCGCGAACCTTTTCGGAGGAGAAGAGGCGGTCACCGTAGTAAAGAGCCTCAAGAAACTGGGCGAAGGAACAGACGAAACAATAACCAACGACTGTGGCACCGCGGTGAGATTGAATAATGTTCGCAAAGTCCTCTACAAGCTCTACGACCACGGTCTCGTATCATGCACACGCGTCAGAGACGAAAAGACAGGCTGGTTCATCTTCTATTGGAGACTACAACCAGACCAGCTCGACGCATTCATTCGAAGCAGAAAGAAACGAGCCTTGGACAAACTGAAGCAGCGACTGGACTACGAACGAGGGCACACCTTCTTCATTTGCAAGAAGGACAGCGACGTCCGAGTCACCTTCGAAGAGGCGATGGAATCCTCTTTCAAATGCGGAAAATGCGGTAACCAAATGGAAAGTTTGGAAAACGCTGGAGTGGTCGACATCCTGGAGTTAAGGATCCAGAGATTGGAAGCTGAGCTTAGCAGATAGACTCCATGAACGTAAAACTACTACAGAAGAGGGGCAAAGTAGAAAATAGAGATTTCCAAAGCCAGCTCCAGACTGCAATTCGCAGCATCATCGGCAATCTCTCAGCGACTGCAACCTTCTCATCATTCACCAAAGAAGGCTGGGTGACACTGTCCGTGACTGGAGAAGACACTGAAGTCGTGACCGAACTGCTCTCTCAAAACCTCGGCACAATCAGTGAGGATGCATCCAACGGTGAACTTCACGGAAACTACCGGGGAATAGTCGAGAACCTGTCGGCTTCAGGCTTAGAAGTGGACGTAGGAATTGAACGTCCAAGACCGGCTCTCGTCAGCGTGAAATTGAGCTCACTACAGGCCCAACTTGCCGATGGACAGAAGATCTCGACCAGACGAATCGCTGATTGCTATTGCATCTTGCCCCAAACGCCCATCTCGGTTCGGGTAACTCACTCCTCACTCGGCGAATTCGAGGGCTGGCTGGCAGATTCACAAATTTCCCACTTCTCCCGGTGGATTAACAGCGGATTAGAACGAATACAAGTCTTCAACTGCTTGCCAACCCACTTGGACTTCGCGATACGCAAGGCCCAATTAGAAAGAGACATAATCTCCTCAGAACAGCTTAGCCTAACCGTCCAATCTATGGCATGCAAAGTCGGAACCAACGCGATAGGGTTGATCCCTCGAGTGGGCTCGGTCCTGAGGAAGAGCGAGCTGGTGCCATTCATTCCGAGACGAATACAAAAAGAATGCCGAACGTGGCAGGCAAATGACGTATAACGAATGGAAATTACTGGACATTAGCTATGACTCGGTCTACAGAAATTTGGCTTTGGAAGAAGCACTTATCACGAGTCAACGCTCAGACGCACCCGTAATAGTTCGAGTTTGGTCGAATCCTCCAGCAGTAGTAGCCGGCCGCTTCCAAGACATACGCTTGGAAGCAGATACCAGCTTGTGCATGCAAGAGAGTATAGTAATTGCTAGAAGATTCACAGGTGGCGGAACCGTCTATCACGATCCGGGAAATCTGAACTTTACACTGGTCAAATGGGAACCAGCTATCGACCTAGAAATAATTCAACACCGCAATGTATCGATCTTGAAAGAAATGCTGCTCAGAATGGGTCTCGACAGCACGATAACTAGTCCGAACTCGATCTCAGTGTCGGGTGGAAAAATCTCAGGCGCCTCGCTTGCAGTGAGACGAAATCTTGTCCTTTGGCACGCATCACTCTTGGTCTCAACCGACCCGTCAAAAATCACGCAACTCCTTTCCCCCAGCCGCCAGCAATATGTCACAAATCGGGTTCGAAGCAGGTGGGAACCCGTCACCAACTTGCAAAAAGAATTATCACGCCAAGTGGACACTCGAGAGGTCAAAGAACGGTTCCTGAACACTGTGGAGGATATGTTCCACGTTCGACTGAGAAGAAGTGATCTATCGCCAAGTGAGGAGGCTATGACAACTCGACTGCAAGATTCGAAATACGCTACTGCAGAGTGGATTTACAATGGGGTGGTTAGGTAAAGAAGTGGAACTCACACGACTATTGCTGTGTGAGTTCGCTCAACACCTTTTACGGGCTGGATCTTTTTAATCACCAGCTCAGAAAGAGCGTTCATGTCGGGAAGTTCAAGGTACACGATCACATCGTACACGCCAGTGACCGCGTGAACCATCTTCACACCGCGAACCTTAGTCATAGCCTTGGCCACTGTTCGCGCTCTCCCAAGCTGAGACTGCACCAATACGTAGGCCTTAACAACCATCGCAAACGCCAAAAAATAATAGGTCACGAAAGCCATCTAAAACCTGCGGTCAGCGAGAAAATGGGAAAAAGCAGAAATACACACGACCTATCAGAAAAGCATCCACTTCCTCCCGTCGGACGGGAGATCGATGCTCTGTTTAATCCATTAGAGCAAGTAAATCTCAATTCACCGGGGTTAAAGCCTTGCCATTAGCGTGTCAGGAACGCTCGGTTTATGCCTTTGGCAATAATACTCGACCTTGTCGAATAATTCAACCTTCCATACCGCATTTCTTCCGCAGACCGATATATCGCACAATGGCGTTGACTCCCCGTTCTCTTGACCCATTTCGATCATTAACTGCAAACGGGAAGTTTTTCTAAGCTCTTTCGGTTCATGCCAGAGACGTACAGAGGCTGCTTCAGTGTCTGCCGTGGAAGTCAATCATGTTTCGAAGAGTTTCGGCGATCGAAGGGCCGTTGCGACGGTCAGCTTCTCAGTGCAAGGCGGCGAAGTTCTCGGATTATTAGGTCCGAACGGGTCAGGCAAATCCACTCTAATGAAGACGATTGTCGGCATCATCAAGCCTGACACAGGAAGCATACGAGTGCTAGGGACAGACGTCGCAAGTGATCCGGTTGCGATTAAGGGAATGATCGGGTACGTTCCTGAATCGCCTCGTCTCTACGAGTTTCTTTCAGGCGCAGAGTATCTCGACTTCGTTGCGGAGATTCATGGGTTAGCGAAGGGAGAGAGACATGAAAGAATAGTCGAGTTCCTCAAAGCATTAGACCTGGAGGGTAGAGAGAACGAACTCATTCACGGCTACTCGCAAGGTATGAAACAGAAACTCGCAATCATCGCTGCACTCCTACATCATCCAAGAGTGCTGATCCTGGATGAGCCATTAAATGCACTCGACCCGAGATCAGCTAGAATCGTAAAGGATCTACTTCACAAATTCAGAGATAACGGCATCCCGACAATATTCAGCACTCATGTTCTGGAAATCGCAGATGCCATGTGCGACCGAATCATAATCATGGATGGCGGGCACTTAATTGCAGAAGGCACTACTCAGGAGCTCCGGAAAAAAGCCGGAACCGGAGGATCCACACTCGAGGAGATCTTTCTCAAACTCACCGGGACCTCAGACACCAGGGACATAGTTGAGGCCCTTGGTAAATGAGGTTCAATACGGTATGGCCATTGGCAAAAGTGCTGACGAAGTCACAGCTGAGAGGCTCGCAGCGAAGCAGACTTCTTGCAAAATGGTTCGGTAACCCAATCATCCTCTTCATCGCAGACATCGTGCTCCTCGGAATCCTAGGGGCGTTAGGCTACTACGTGACTTCGAATCTTCCTCAAGATTTCATGACGGTAATTGGACGATTAGTTGTGGAAGCGCTTGTCGGAATTCCCACGATCACAGCTTTCATGATTATTCTATTTGGCATTTTAGCTGAACTCAGTCAACCAATCCAATCAACGAGCGCGGACCTAGTTAATTGGCTGCCGATTGCGCCCATCGAGTATGTTCTAGGATCCACACTTTCTCTCTCATACACCTATTCATTCCTACTGGCAATTTTCGTCGGTCTAACGCTTGGTCCCGCAATATACGTTGGGTATGGTCCCGTTCTAGTCGTGTCCGCTCTGATGGGAATTCTATCGCTTTTCGTAGGAGCGTCGACGGTGGAACTTATCAGAGCTGTGACGAATCGCATCTCATCAAGTTTCTACAAGAAGAGCGGTAGGTCGGGAATTTTCGCGCGGTTGAGCCTAACGATCATCGTCTTAGTGATCATCCAGTTGACATTCAGCGGACGAGTAGTAGCTTCCGTCCTCGGACGCTTGACTCAAACTATGACAGCAGTCTGGTACGTACCTGTTATGTGGCCGTCACTTACAGTCGAATCAGTCAGTGCACAGGCGGGTTTTGCTCCCTTATGGTATGGATTACTTTCTTTGGGTTTCATGCTGATCATGTTTGGGTTGGCGGTGGGCATGCGTCGGGCATATTGGGTGCCCGTGCCTGTTTCGATAAGACTCGGCGCGCAACCCTCTCAATCTTCCCTCCGCACGTTCCGGTTTCCAGGGTTGGATCTTGCGGAATCAGCCATAGTTCGAAAGGACTTGCGATCATTGACCCGCCGTCGTGAGATGGCAAGATTTCTCGCGATACCATTCGTAATAGCTGCATCGCTTTGGGTTTCCGTATATCAATACGGGAGTTCTAGTCAAGGATTCGGTTCAGGCGGGATCTTCGTCTACCTTTTCCCTGTTGCGATATTCTGTGAGATTCTTTCCGTGACGAGTATTGGACAAGAGGGATCTGCGATTTGGAATCTATATGCCGCGCCATTAGATGCACGTAAAGTAGTGAACGCGAAAATTCACCTCACAGGTATGCTGGGATCAATCTTCACGTGTGGTCTCCTGTTTGCGGTCTGTCTCTTCTCAAAGCAAGGGGCAGGAGAGATTCTAAGCTTGTTCCTACTGGGGTTGACAGTGGTAATGGAAGAGTCAGCGCTCGGGGTCTACGTGGCGGGGAGGTTCGCTGATTTCGGAGAGACCGTACGCAGTCGATACGTTAGTGTGTCTGGGTCTCTGCTAGGGATTATGCTCGGACTAGCTATCATAGCCATTACTATTGGACCTTCACTAATCGCCGAGTACTTTCCTTCCGTGTACCCTGCCATGATTCCTCCGATCTTGCTCGAAATACCGATCGGTCTTCTGCTATTCGTCTCTTTGCGGAATCTGGCAATTCGGCAGGTGGGTTGTCTTCTTTCCGAAATTCCAGTATAGCAGGGTGTTGCTGAGATCTAATTGGTTCTTGCCGGATCTATCCGTTTTTCTTTCCTATCAGATCGGTAGATTATCACAAATATCACGAACAAGATGATCCCGAGGACATGTGCCAATTCACAGTCTGAACAAATTGCATGTATGACAGCTACCTGAATGTAATCGAGGTAGATTATTGCAGGCACACAGAGCGCCCCGACTACGACTCCAATCATCGATGCGACCCGAACTCCAAGAGCCCGTACCAGAGCCAGCACGGTCAACAGTGAGAACCATGCAACCGCCAGGAGATGTATGGGCACGCCATAAAAGTAGGAGAAGGATGTCTGAAACACTAGGGGGCACTGGGTGCCTAAGATGCAAGCAGTAAGTGCATTTGCGGAAATGTACCATTGAAGCAGATGCCAACTCCAAGAGGCACCTACCACGCCTACAAGAATGGCTGAGAGGGCTGCCAGTCTCAAAGTTGCATCAACTTACTCGAAGTGGAAAAGCCTGACGGGTTGGGCTAGCTAAAAACATGCCTCGAAGTCTGGACTCGGACAGACGGCATGTCAGGTTACTGTAACTTGCACAGATTGATAGCCCGATGCACCGTTCGGGAATGGCTGATTAACCGCTTGATCTTGGAGTTGGCCTGTTCCGTCGGTCGCCCTCGCCATAATGTGAGTGGTTCCTGATGATGTTGGGGTCCATGGATATGCCCATAGAACCCACGAGTAAGAAGAGCGAGGTTTCTTCAACGTCGCCGTGTTCCAAGTATTTCCCCCGTCGACACTAACTTCCACCTTGCTAATGCCCCGGTCTCCTGCAAATGCTACGCCTGCGATCGGAGTTGATTCGTTCGCTTTGACATTGGATATTGGATAGTAGATGATCGAGGTAGTCTTGATTCGCGCGTCGTTTGACCATCCTCTCGCCTGCCAATAACCTAGGTATATTTGGTCCGTGACTTCGATCTCAGTTATCCACTTCGCGTTCATCATTCCGTAAATGCCAGGGACTATTGCGCGAAGCGGAAATCCATGTTCTGTAGGGAGGGTGACATCATTCATCTTGAATGCGAGAACAGCGCTGGGAAGTAGAGCATGCTCGAGAGGGATCCCCACAGTGTAGCCATCTCCACATCTGAAGATCACGTACTTGGCACTTGGAGCAACGCCCGCCTGGTTCAGCAACGTCGCGAGTGGTACGCCAGTCCATTTGGCGTTGCTGATTAACCCTCCCGGAGGGTTGATCGTGTTACTTACGCATTCAAGCGTCGCGTACTCGTCAACTGCGGGAAGACTGCTGAATGAAGTCTTATCGAGCGTAACCGGGCTATTGACCTTACCGTGAATTTTGAGCGTCCATGAATCAAGGTCCAGTTGCGGAGGAATTGGGTCGATGTCAACCCGGTAGAAGACTCTGTTGTCAGTCACTTCGGAGCCTACCAGCTCGCTGATTCGCGGATCCGTGAATATCGCCGCGAGATCTGACTCAGTTGTTTCCGGTTGGGGATTAGTGGGTACGGAACCACCACCGCCCGCGACTGGTTGGTTTGATAGGACGGATAATCCGATTTTTGATACGAAGCCTGCCACTGCCAGGAGGACAGCAGCGATTGCAACTTTTCTAAGGAACCCGCGTCGTTGTGATGCCCCGGGCTCTAGTAGCTTACCCTTCGCCTCCTCAACTTTCGATAGGGCCGCGTACTGGAGTGTAGTCAGAGAGTAGATTACGTTCACTGCCAAGACGAGTAGAGTTGAAGTGACCCATCCGTACGTTGACGAGATTGCTGAAAAAGCACTTGCTGATTGAAACTGGAGCCCGAGAGCTAATGCCGTTGGCAGAAGCGTCCCGCCTATGAGAGCCGCTCTCTTCATGGAACTGGAGGGGTTTCGGTCGAGTAGCACGCCTAATAGGACACCGATGGCGCCGTACAGCAGCACGTAGAGTATCGATGAGAAGACGAAAGCAGAATACTTTGCATACTCACGAAATGTTTCGACAACGACTGATTGTATTGAGCCTGGTACAGGTGAGATTAGGACTTGGAAGATTGAGAGTGGCGGAAACGGGTATCCTAGAAGATCGGTGCCGATGAACAGAATTATCGTCGCCAGAATGCCACCCAAAATACCACCAGTGAAGAACCTCTTCAGTCCAGCTGGTTTCTGGCTCGGGGCGTCATCCATTAGCAATCAACTTCCAACGGAATGCCTGTCCATTCAATTAACGGTTGTACCAAATCTAGCCAGATTGAAACCAAATTTCGCACCGAGCTGTGAAATGACTTGATACTGAGTTAATTCGGCCGTCAGCATCGAGAGAGGTGATGAGGCTGCAACGTTTTGCGGCGTGTCGCTCAGTCAATAAGATTAGCCTCCTCTCGTTTTCAACTTTTCACGATAGTGCTCTCTCAACTTGGAGACTTTCGGAGCTATCACCATTTGACAATACGGTTGTCGAGGATTTCTTCGGAAGTAGTCTTGATGGTACTCCTCTGCCTTGTAGAATGCGTCGAAAGGAACGATTTGCGTAACTATCGGTCTATCCCACGTACCTGAAGCTTCAACTTGTTTGATGACTTGCTCGGCTGCTTCTTTCTGTTTGTTATCTCTGTAGAAGATTACTGAACGGTATTGGGTTCCTGCGTCGGCGCCTTGACGGTTCAGGGTGGTGGGATCGTGAATTGTGAAGAAGAATCCGAGTAGATCTCGAAGGGAGATTGTTCTTGGATTAAACGTGACTTGGACCACCTCTGCATGTCCTGTGGCTCCGCTGCAGACTTGCTCATAGCTCGGATTAGGCACGTTACCTCCGGAGTATCCGGATTCGACTTTTTCCACGCCGTTGAGTTCCAGGAACGCCGCTTCGGTGCACCAGAAACATCCGCCGCCAACTGTAATGACCTCTGAAGCAGCACTCAACGACATCTAATCCTCCTCTTTCACACCTATGAGACAAGTTGCGCTGGTAAAGTTTGACCATTTGGGTAGAGTCAACATCTCACATCGTCTTCCTGGACAAGGTTGAGCCGCTGTAAAGCATCGCCAGTCCCAACACCAACATTACAACGCCTGAGAAAGACGACCATTGCATCATAAGATTGAACGCTCCGGTCAACATGCCACCTGCCAAGATTAGCATTACTAGACCATACATTATCATGAGCACGCCCGTGTAACGACTCATAACTCTCGGAACAAACATGAGTGCCCCCGTCACCAGTACGATGGCTCCCAAAGCTGTCAGGAAATACCCAATGAGACGAACATTCAGCATCTGATTCATCCCCATAGGCACTTGGAGCAGAGTGGACAAACCAGCCCAAAGATCGACGATACCACCCACAAGGCCTATACACCCAGACATTTCCCGTCTCATATGGAAGACTGATAATGCGGCTGAACGGTTGCCGATATGCATTTCCTCATCTGCACGAGGAATTAGAGGA
>DATKOK010000022.1:0-5748 GCA_035524675.1 Candidatus Methylomirabilota bacterium
TCATCCGGGTTACCGGCAATCACGAATTCACTTCGCATCTCATCAGGCCATTTGCCGAAAGCCTCTGAAACCCGCCGCCGAACTGTATCTGAATCCTTATCGATGACGACGGCACCAAGCTTCGTCTTAACAATCTCGTCATAATTTCTACCAACCGCCTTACAATGTTCACGCAGTATGCTGAACTTGCGTTTCACCGTTTCTGGCGAACCGAACACGTTGCAGGCATTCGCATACTTGGCTACGAGCCTCAATGTCTTTTTTTCACCGCTGCCCCCGATGAGTATTGGCGGGTAAGGTTTCTGGATGGGTTTGGGATTACAGTACGCATTCTTGATTTGGTAGAAATCGCCTTTGAAACTGGCGCGGTCCTCTGTCCACATCTTCCGAATTATCTGTATGGCCTCTTCTAATCGTCGAAAACGTTCACCTGTAGAAGGAAAATGAATACCGTACGCATCAGATTCTTCAACATTCCATGCCGCCCCGATTCCCATGTACAACCTGCCCTTGCTCAGAACGTCGAGCGTCGCACCGATTTTCGCCAAGATTGATGGGTACCTATAGATGATTCCTGTCACCATTGTTCCAAGCCTAATTTTCGACGTAAGGCCAGCCATAACTCCAAGGGTTGTCCAGCCTTCGAACATGGGCTCATGTACGTCTCCAACATTGGCAATTTGGTGAAAATGATCCATGACCCAGAACGAATCGAAATTGCAGTGCTCAGCTTCTAATGCAACACGACGAAGCGATTCAACAAACTCAGAACCTTCGCCATCGCAGGAGAAGTTCGGATGCTGGATGCCGAATTTCACTCGAATTCCTCAAATGTAAGATAAGGTTTCCAGAATTAAGCTAATTGTATACCTCATCGATGCAAAAGCTTAGATTGTAAAAACTGCAATCGATTAGTGATTACGTTGAAGATAAGTGCTTGGAATAGGTTCGTGGGAGATGCAGCAGAGACAATTATCAAAGCGACAGAGTTCATGGTCGCCAAAGAGTAGAATTACTCACGAATTTCATCTGAATTCCGGTGAACGCTTTGCGTAAGTTCTTCTACACTGGTATACACGTCTCGAATCTCGACAGATCCATAAATTTCTACACGAAATCGTTGGGCATGAACCTGCTTTTCAAGACTGAGATCAAAGAAACTGGCGGCAAGGTTGCATGGCTTAGATCGAAGGGTTCACGCCAAGTCCTAGAATTGAATTGGTATCCCAAGAACTACAGGTACGGAGGAAAATCTGGGTTGGACCACTTGGCCTACGAAGTCAACGATGTAACTAAGGAATATGCAAAGCTCTCAAAGAAGCGTAAGGGAGCAATCGAACCCTTCAAAGAAGGCAAATGGATTCTTGCATACGTGAAGGATCCTGATGGAAACTGGATTGAGCTCGGAGAACGCATTAGAAAGAATCCAAGATAGCAGCATTTCCCGGATCACAATCCGAAGATGACTAGCTTCGAAGCAGCTCAGGAATGGAGCGAGTTAGATGTTCTTCTCGAATACGAAACAATGGTCGCCCCACGTATCAACCCTGAACATGTTCGACTTCGCAGCACCTATGAGATGGGGGTCATACGGCAAATAACCACCAACCCATTCTACTCTCAAGTCCTTGGCTTTCGAGAAAATAAGACGCATAGAACTAGCCGGGTCCCCGTCTAGGATACTGAAACTGGACGACAATCTATGGAAGCTACTTTCAGGTCTGGTCAAGATGAACGCAGATTCACCGTCAGAGTAAAGCTCACCTTTTCGACTTATCCTTTCAATCAACCTCTTATCGGCCTTAACGAAATGCCTCTTGTATGCAAAGTATCCTCGCGTTCGTGACAGAAACGAAGACTTGAGGATTCCGCTCGCTGTACTTACATCACTATTCAAATCGGAATACTTGGCGCGAAACCGAGCCTTGGACCTGAAGCTGTGTGACATATGCATCGCATCGCACACGCGGTGAAATCCCCCTCTCTCGCAGGAGCGTATGGCAGCATGATTCGTCGATAAAGTCCAAAGACGCATAGTCGTGATTCCACATCTCCCTGCTCTCCTAGCCAATTCACGTTGAATAGATCGAGCCACGCCTCTACCTCGCCAGTCGGGGTCCGTCCGTGCCATGCTCAACCATCCGCTTCCATCGATGCATCTGTCGAATCTGGTCATCCCAACTAACTGATCTCCTATCCAGGCAAGGAACAATCCTTTGTCGATAATGACGTCGCGTAATATTCGTAGAACATAGTCATCGGGACCAACCGCTTTCCTACAAAGACGTTTGACCGCCTCGTAATCGGATAGTTGAGCGACGCTGACCTGTGGTGAAAAATCAGGTTCTGTCATGAGATTTCAGTTTAGAGCGACGTGGACGAAAACTTCAGCGTCATTCACAAGGTTGTCAATCTTGCAGTATTCGTTTGGTTGATGAGCCATATCATCCAGCGTTGACCAAACCGCAGTATTAATCCCCTTTCGTCTGAAGTACAAACCAACGGTGCCTCCGCCAATCCCAATTGGCTTACCTTCAATACCTCGCAGTTCTTTCAGAGCCCGTTTCAACTTCTGAACTATTACACTATTAATCGGGGTAGGATCTACGTTCTCCTCAGATTGGATCGGCGTTAACTCGATTCGTGCTCCTGATTCGTTCTCGATCTTCAGTTTTGCATTTTCAATATCATTCATTACTTCACCTAACTTGTACCTTGTGAGAATTCTGCAATCGAAATATTGTACATCAAGACCCGGAACAGTATTGATGTTCTCGACATTCAACTCGTGTTTCGTCGGTTCGAACGTGGAGGCGGGAGGGTCGAAGAGTTCATCTGTCTCTGAATATTTAGAATGCAACAGCTCATCAACTTGTAATGCGAATTTCATGCCGATGCGGTGAGCATTGAGTCCCTTATACGGGAGAGCTGCATGGACTTGCTTACCTTTTGTCGTTATCTTCAGCCAGAGAATACTCTTCTCGGCAACCTCTATTTCGTCGCCATCTTTGCAGCCCGTGTCAGGAACTATGGCCATATCCTGAGGCTTGAAGACGCCCTTTTCGACCATTGGGATGACACCGTATTTGCTTCCAGTTTCCTCGTCAGATACGTAGGCGAAGCCCACATTGACAGTCGGTTTAATCTGCAGAGTCTTCAACGCTTTGAACGCAAAGAGAGTGGAGACGACTGCCTGCCCATTATCTTCAGAACCTCTTCCGAACACCTTTCCGTCTTTCACCACAGGATCATATGGATCAGTGTTCCATAGCTCTCGTGCACCCTCTGGAACAGTATCCAAATGGGCGGCGAACCAGAGTGTCTTGCTTCGGTCTGCTCCCTCAATGAGGGTGGTAAGGTTTACTCGGGCACCTTCTGATACCCTACTATCTGGACAATCGAATCTTGTGACTTTAGCTCCATGGCTTTCTAGCCATTTCTGTACGAAGATGGCGCGTTCATACTCGCCTTCTCCTCCATCATCAGGGTTAACTGCTTTGATCCTCAGCATGTCAACCATGAATTGAACCATTTCTTGGCGCGAGTTGCTGACGTTCTGTAACGCGAGTGATAGAGACATGTGCTTTCACTTAATTCGAAGCGTAAGACGAGTTACAGATAAAACTTGACTGGTTCAACGTAAATATCTGAAAAGCGCTTCACACGCTAGGCTTCGATTACATGACTATCGGGTTCAAGATTGAATCGTTGCGCAACCGACTGAGGCCTACAGATCAGAATCTGGAATCGGTGGGCGACCAGCCACCTGATGCTGCTGTTGCAGTATTAATCGATTCATCACAATCGAATAATTCACTTCTTCTAATTCAGAGGACTGAAAGAATCGCTGACCCTTGGTCCGGCCAAGTCGCGTTTCCTGGGGGCCATAGAGCACGTGACGATGGCTCATTGTTGGAGACGGCTATACGTGAGACGGGTGAAGAAGTTGGCATCTCATTAAGAGACCATTCAGTGCTCGGGGCCCTACCTGTGGTGAACGCACGTACTCGTAGAGTTAGGGTCGCTCCGTTCGTTTTTCAATTGAAGACTAGGGTTAAGGTCCGTCCAAACGTGGAGGTCGCCAAAGCATTCTGGGTATCCGTCAACGATTTGACGCGTAGTAGGGTTGTGAGAAGCAAGGTTGACGTTGATCACAGAAAACTGATTGTTGATTCATATGTTTACGGGGAGTACGTCATCTGGGGTTTAACGCTAAGAATTATCAAAATCTTGTTGGGTGAGAAAGAGTCATAG
This sequence comes from Candidatus Methylomirabilota bacterium, assembly GCA_035524675.1. Lineage (GTDB taxonomy): Archaea > Thermoproteota > Bathyarchaeia > 40CM-2-53-6 > 40CM-2-53-6 > FEN-987. The sequence continues at coordinate 4,255 of DATKOK010000022.1, forward strand.
TTTGGCCAGAATTTGGAGAATTTCACTGAGCGTACTAATTTCAGATCGAGGCTGGCTGCCTTTCGTCTTCTCATGTCTTGCTTGTCCTTTCCTTAAACGAATCGTGATCAACCCTGCTCGATTAGCAATGTCTAACTTGTCTAGGTTGACGTCTACAAAGGCTGCGTTCGACGGATGTGCTCCTAGATCATCTAGTACTCGTTTTAGCGCACCCTCGGATAAGTGGTCGAGTTTGAGATCTTCAGAGGTCACGACGGAATTGAACAGATGCTGTAACCCTAGACTAATGAGTTTCTGCCACTGCTTTACCGATTTACCGTCGGAAGCAACGCCGAGCTTGTACTTTTGGTCCCGGAGCTTCAAAAGCGTCGGAACCGCATCAGGGTAAGGTTTGAGGAAGACGGGGTTCGTGCTCCGATATGCCACTACCCCGGCAGCAACGACTGATGGTTTCCAGTCAAGCCCCAATTTCTCCAAAAGCTTATCGAAATGTTTCGTATTGTCGGGCCCGACAGTTTTGACTATTTCTTCCAATGTACGATACGCCGTTTCTACGTCGACTGGAAGACCCGCTTCAACCATCGCTTTAACGGCGCTAAGGCGGGCATTTGAACTCTGGAGCGTGGCGTCATAGAGCACGTCATCAATTCCAAATATGATCGCTTTCAATTTCGAACTCATGCTACTACCTTCTTGAGTTTGGTCGGCTGATCAGGATTCAGACCTCGAGATATGGAAGAATAATACGCGAACAATTGCAGCGGGACTACATAACTCATTGGCTGAAAGACGTCATTGACGCCAGTAGGGATTTCGATTGCGTCACTCCCTCTAGCTCCAGTATCTGGTCCAACTATTATAGTGGGCGCCCCGAGCCGTTTGAATCGATCGGGCAGTTCCACTGATTCATCAGATAACTCGTGCTGAAGGATAAAGACCGGAGTTCTCTTATCTACAAGTTGCATCGGTCCGTGCAGAAATTCTCTACTTGCGAAACCTTCCGCGTAGATGTTGCAGCTTTCCTTCAGCTTCAATGCTCCCTCAAGAGCCGAAGCATAATTCGCACCGCTTCCCAACAGGAAGAGAAATTCTCGGTCACGGAATCTAGATGCAATGACTCTACACTTCTTCTCGCAGCGTCGCAGCGTTTCCTCGACTAAACCAGGCAATCTATCTAGTTCTACATTTAACTCGTCATGTTTTGTCAAAGCGGTAACAAACTCGTAAGTAGCCAGCAGTGTTGCAGTGAAGCTTTTCGTTGCTGTCACTGCTTCTTCCCTCCCCGCTTGTGAAGCGATTGAGAAATCAGCGAGTTTTGCAAGCTTACTCTGAGCATCATTCGTTACGGCCAACACCCGCATTCTCGAGAGCTTGGCTGACCGTACAGCGTCTATTACGTCTCGACTTTCTCCTGATTGTGAGATCGCAATTAGCCAAGCCCCAGGATGATGTCCAGCCATGCCGGTCCACGCTGAAAATTCTGACGCGGGTAGG
>DATKOK010000023.1:0-8320 GCA_035524675.1 Candidatus Methylomirabilota bacterium
CTAAGTGAACGAGCGGATGACTAATAGACCGGGAAATCAAACTGAGTCGAAAACAGATTCGTGGAAGTCATGACAGATCGAGACTCATTAACCGTCTCGTTGGGGATGGCACAGACCGAAGAGTTACCTAAGATTCTAGCACTCGTCGAAACATGTAGACTTCCAAAAGAAGGACTTGCAGATCACTTGTCTACAATTCTAGTTGCACGAAAGGGCAAGCAAATTGTAGGATGCGCGGGGTTAGAATTATACCAAGACTATGCATTGCTTCGATCTGTAGCAGTAGATCCATCATTTCGCCACAGAGGAATAGGACAGCGCCTTGTGAGAGCATCATTAGACTTGGCAAAACTTCATCAAGTAACCAACCTCTATTTGCTCACAGAAACGGCGTCCGAGTTCTTTTTCAAACTCGGTTTCAGGAATACCCTTCGCAGCGACGTACCGCAAAAAGCGCAAGGATCCATCGAATTCACCACTTTGTGTCCAGACACGTCTCTGGTCATGTCCTTCACCGTGAGAAAAAGGATGGATGATGCCTGAGCCGAATACAGTAGTTGACTTGCATTTGTTAATTATTGACTGAAAGTATCGATGCCTCAATGTGAATGATCATGTCCTGAAGAATGCTGAGCGAGAGCATTACCGGCCCAGATCTCTTGAGCACAGAGCCTACGATTCATCGTCAGTCTCGTTATGACCTTCGGAAGTTCTCGGGGTTCTCGGTGAGCAACCTTAAGTTCACTGAACGCATTCACGAGGCCAGATCACTTTGAGTTACCAGAACCTCCTAGTGAGTAGAGAAAACGCGATAGGAATTATCCAATTGAATCGTCCGAATGTTCTAAACGCGCTTAACTTCGACTTAATGGCAGAATTGGCGAGAGCCCTAGAAGTGTCGGATGGTGATAATGCGATCAACGTGGTCATCTTAACCGGCGGAGAGAAAATCTTTGCTGCAGGAGCAGATCTCAAGGAGATGTCTCGCGCGTCCCTTGTAGATCTCATCATGAACAGACGCTTTGAGCTATGGGATCGAATTCGCAAAACAGCAAAACCGATCATAGCAGCAGTCAGCGGCTTTTGTCTTGGAGGCGGTATCGAGCTGGCTATGAATTGTGATATAATAATTGCGTCCGAAACGGCAGTCTTCGGTCAACCCGAAGTGAACGTGGGCATAATGCCAGGAGCCGGTGGCACACAACGACTGCCTAGAATCGTCGGGAAAACGAAAGCTATGGAGATGATTCTCACCGGACAATCCATTTCTGCAGAAGAAGCATACCGGATTGGTCTAGTGAATAAGGTCGTTCCAGTCGAGAGTTTGATGATTGAAACCAAGAAGATGGCCGAAAACATCGGCTCGAAACCTCCGATCTCAGTTCGAGCTGCAAAGCAAGCTATTCTGAGAGCAAACGATACCGCACTTGAAGTTGGCCTAGACTATGAGCGTGCGTTATTCTACTCACTATTCGCCACGGAGGATGCGCATGAAGGGATGCGAGCGTTCCTCGAGAAGAGGAAACCTATTTTCAAGGGCATATAATGGAATGTAACTCGTGTACTGTTGACTCAAGGATTGAGCTCGCTTTAGGAGCGGGATAAAGCTCCTAATTGCCGACGGTTCATCGTTATCATATCTTACCCGCGATGATTACCGAATCTTGGCCATCACAGACGAGTTCAATCAATCGAAATCCACCCCCGGCTATCGAGTTAACTACTGTGGCCTGATCAATAACTGGCGGACCAAACTTTCCTGCGAGAAATCCATCTGACTTAGTTCTCTCCACTATCGCCAATCTTCCAGAGACCTTCAGAATTCTGGAAAATTCACTAAGAACTTCTGCCTTTTGTCCAATTTCGTGAAATACATGTACCAAAAGAATCAAGTCAATTGAATCCTCCCCGAGATTTATCGATCTCCCGTCACTCTGCATCAATTCGACTCTAACCGCATTCTTCTCGCAGTTCTCACGCAATCGCTGCAGCATTCCTGCGGAAATGTCAATGCCGATGGTTCTTGCTGCAAGACGCGCAAGAGGTATGGTGTAGAAACCTGGACCGCAGCCGAAGTCCACAACCACGTCATCATCTCTGACTCCCAGCCGAGATAATAGCTGCGTTGGAGGACTGACTCTTCTTCTGATCGGATTGTAAAGGAGGAAGCTAAGTCGTTCAGGGAATCTCTTGTGCATACGAGTAGACTCGGCCGAGTTGGCAGCAGAAGGCATGAAACATTGTCCGACTTTTTCACTATTGCAGCTTGACTTTACGTAAATCATCTTTCTCGCTCAGGCGGTCGCGTCATCAGTGTAACACTGTGCCGCCGTCTAAGACAATAGTTTGACCGTTTATGAATGATGAATCGTCAGAGCACAAGAAGGCTAGGGCTCTTGCAATTTCTTCTTGTGATCCGAATCGTCTGATGAGATTCTCATTTCGAGCAGCAGACAATTCCTCGCTGCTCAGCTCACGAGTCCATGATGTCTCGATGTTTCCAAGCGCTACCGTGTTGACTCTAATGAAAGGCGCAAGCTCGAACGCGAGCGCTTTCGTAAGGCCTATGATTGCAGCCTTGGCAACTGTAAACGCGAACCCTTTGTCATGACCAGCAAGTGCAGGAGTTGAGCTCACATTTACAATCACTCCCTTCATCTCACGGATCATATGCGGAGCAACGGCCTTGGCGCATAGAAAAGATCCAAATAGGTCAACATTGAGCGGTTTGAAGAAACCCTCAGAAGTTACCTCAAGAAACTTCTTGCTCCATTCACCGCGTGCAGGGTATCCAGCTAGGTTTACCAGAACATCAACTCTGTTAAACTCCTTTATTGTTAAGTCAACCATCCTTTGAACCTCACCATCAGCATGGCTAGTATCTTCAAAATCAACTCTTGCAAGCAGTGCCTTGCGCCCCACACGTGTGATCTCATCAACCAGCTGCATTGCTTCTGACTCTCTAGACCGGTACTGAATGACGACATCTGCTCCTTCTCTGGCAAAGATCATCGCAGTAGTCTTACCGATTCCACCACTGGATCCCGTTATGATAGCAACTTTGCCTGATAACCGAGCCATACTCTCGCCCTGACCTAGATATGTGACCCCAGCTAAAACACTGACCAAACCTAATTGATCTATACCCTCAGACGTACATCAGTTACAGTTCTATCGTATATCATATCGAAAACTACCATCTATCATTATAATAGGGATAATTGGTGGTGCAAACATGGAACAGCCGGAGAGATAAGGAGATAGCACATGACCTCAAATCCGCTTCGACAGAAGCTGAGACTAATTCTTGATACATTTGACAGCCTCTCAAGACAAAACGGTATAGTAGAGAAAGATGTGCTCTTGTCAGCGTTGTATAGCAAGATCGATACTAACGAGGCGGAAGAATTGATGACTTATCTTATCAATGAGGGAATCTTGAAAGCTACGCCGACGGGCGTAATCGAAAAACTATGAGTCTTGCAACGACTTTCTGACTTATCTCCGGATTTTGTAGATTCCGAACGCCACCGCACTCCCAAACCTAGAGAACCAGCATGCGTCTTTAAGCTGAATCTATGAAACGAGACACTCGATGGAAATCACACTCTATCAACGCAAAACCTTAAGACGTTTGAATGATCTTTGAAGAGATCTTCATGGAAAGGGAAAAGGAAGCTGGAGAAGAATTAGACGACGAATACCTTCCAGCTTGCTGCCGCAACGGGAAACCCCACAATCACCCTACCTGATCCAGATAGTTCAGTGGATTAGCGTAGAAGATAGAATCCCCTCCCTTCGATAACAATCAATCGTAGGGCAAAATTCAGAGAAGCGGTCGGATAAACGGTTAACTCATCGTATTTTAATTCTAGTTGTGAATGAATACTGTGGAGCTATGTGTCGGAATCGAGCAAATTGATAGTCAACGAAGATCTAGCAAAACAACGGATATTATCAGCTATGGCTGATCAGTATTCACGCAAAATTCTCACTGCCACTGTCGCTGAACCAGTAAGTGCGCTTGATCTCAGTAAAACGTATCAAATACCGATTACTACAGTCTACCGACGCATCGAGGAACTCGTTGAAGCAGGATTAATCGCTGCGGTCAAGTCCGGCCGGACAACCGATGGAAAATGGTACGACTTGTACAGGAGTCTACTAAGACGCATAGACGTGAGCTTTGAAAATGGCGACGTGCGAATAGAAGTACTGGTCAATGAGCACGTGGCAGACAAATTCACGAGAATGTGGAATTCGATACCGAAAGTCTAGATAATTCCTCGCACTAAGCTCAATTGCGGAAAGAGGCTGAGCTTATTCCTCTGGAGAGACCGCAGTTCTAACGCAAACACATTCGTCTTGGTAGTTTCCACAGCTCGGACATCTTGGTCGTCCTGTCAGAGCCTCGATCTGTTGGTTCTGAACGAGAGCGCGTATTTCTTCAGGCAGAGTAGGCTCGTAGAAAATACGAAGTACCCAACGAGTAAGGTCTTTTTCAGTTATTATTCCGACAAGCTTTTCGTTATCGACTACTGGAAGCCGACGTACTCCTAGTTTTAACATCATCTCGAAAGTTCTCCACACTTCAGTATCTGGATCCACGACTTGCACAGGTTTAGACATTAGTCCTCGTACAGGAATCTTAAGCAAGCTGTCTCCTCGGAGTGCCACTCTTGTAATGTCACGCTCAGTAATGATCCCCACTGGTTTTTGTTTATCAGTCACAATGACGCTGCCGACATCAAACTTTATCATAAGACGAAGAGCCTCTTCGACTCGCTCACTAATGTCTACGGTTATGACTTTACTAGTCATTATTTCAGAGAGCGAGCGCTTCTGCTTGATCAACTTCGTCTACAGCAAGTTGATTTCTGATGTATAATAGCGGCTTCAACGATTATCAACAGTGAGAACAAATCTGCAGTGGGCAGATGGACATTTTCCATCTGCAACTACTTCGAAAGAAGTAATTTGACCCAAGCAGGACAAACACTGCAAACGGAAAACATATTGATTTAGAATGATTAACTAAACATACGAGTAGAGAGCTTGACGCTACATCTTTACGAATCCATCGCCAGGCCTGCTCTATTCCTTACACCACCAGAAACAGCTCACGGAATAGCTAGGAAATTCTTCACGCAAAGGTTAATTTGGCAAATAGTCCGCAGCCAACTTACAGTTAACGATGAAGCATTACGCGTGAACTTAGGTCATCTTTCGCTGAGAAACCCAGTTGGCCTCGCAGCAGGTTTTGATAAGAATTGTGAGATGATGAGCTCACTATTTTGTATGGGATTTGGGTACCTGACCCTGGGAACTGTGACCGCAGAACCGCGAGATGGAAACCCTAAGCCCAGAATGTGGCGTTATCGTAATAGATCTCTACTTAATTCAATGGGACTTCCGAACAAGGGATCAGAGAACATTGCAAGGAATATTGAGAAGAACGACGCACGAAATGGGATGATCGTTATTAGCATTTCTGGGCTTAACATCGATGAATTTTGCCGATGTTACAACAAGTTGAGTCCACTAGCAGATGCGATAGAGTTGAACATTAGCACACCGAACACCGTAGGGGTCAGAATCTTCCAAGACGCCGGGGTTCTAGACCAGCTTCTAAATGCACTGGAAACTAACAGATCCGAAAAACCACTTTGGGTGAAAATTCCCCCTTACTTCAACGAGAAGGAAAGGGAAAATGTCCTCGCGTTGGTAGACATCTGCAAAAAGAATTCGATTGATGGAATAACAGCAATTAATACGAAACGTGTCCCTGAAAAACGATCTAGCATCGGAACAGCTGGTCTAAGCGGAAAGGAAATTTTCGAGGATATGCTACGAATAGTGCAGGACATATATCGGAATACTCGCGGAAAATTACCTATCAACGCCTGCGGAGGAATTTTCTCGGCCAGAGACGCATGGCAAGCTCTTGAATCAGGTGCCTCATCCGTTCAACTTTACACCGGGTTGATCTACAAAGGCCCCGGCGTCGTCGCCAGTATTAATCGTGACCTCATCCGCTCAGTTAAAGCCTGCAAAATGAACTCAATCTGCGAACTAATTGGTTCAAAAGTAAGTTAAGAATTCGAAAGAAATAACTAGCTAAATTCCATCGTAAAGGTCAGTCTCCCATGAACTCACATCCAAAGCGATTAATTGAGATCGCATCGCAATATGCAGCAGATTTCGCAGCGAAAATGCAACTGGGAATAGGCGTTGACCAAAGGTGCGAATGGTCATGCATTCTGTGGTCAAGAGATCATTGGGCCAAAGACGCTGAACAAGCCCAATTACTGCTGCAGCAAACCAAAGATAAGCTTGTTAGTTCAGTATCGACCAGAATTATCGAAGAACAGGTCACGGATGCACATTTTCGAAACACTGTCTCTCAAGTTTATTCTCGATTATTTAACGACGATGAGAAAACATGCGACACTAAACTGTTTGCCTCTTGTCCACACATGAAACAACGCGAACAGCTCCTTAGAACAGGGGCTCTTGCAGGCATATTCGTGACGATTCTCCACAAGGCAGTCTCATATTCAATGCTCGATCGACATCCACTGGACAGCGGACTACTGCATGAGGATTACACGGATGCGTACGGCGTCGACCTGTCTAATTATGATGATCTCACGAAATCATTGAACGATGGAAGATTTGAAGGACTGTACGATAACGTACTGAGGAAGGCCTTGCAACTGTCTGGGTTATATGTAGCCACGGCAAACGAATCAAAGGATCATGGGAAGACTTAGACCAAGGACGCAAGAAAGCAAAAGCGATTGTTCGTCTGCCTTGCTACAGAAGAAAGTATTCATATCTGAGTTTTCCTCGTTCTAACGGAAAGTAGACGTGCGTCACCATGACTGATGGCTGGTCTCCCCCCAAGAATGCGAAAATTTGGGGGCATCTCTTCAATGAGGTTGTGCGCGCAAATCATTGTATGATGTGTGGTGCTTGTGTTGCATCCTGCCCCATCAACGTACTCAACGTGAATGTGAATGAAGAACCAGTGATAAAGGGTCCTTGCGCTGCTTGTCAGGTCTGCTATTACAGCTGTCCAAGGCTCGAGTTACCTCTTGATGAGATCGAATACTTCTTGTTCGGCAGAACTAGGAAACCGGAGGAGGAATCGCTTGGAATCTACAAGAACATCTATTCAGCAAGGGCTCTCGATGAAGACATTTGGCACGCTGGACAAGACGGAGGCACCGTCATCGCCCTCATGACTCATGCATTGCAGATCGGTCTGATCAACTGCTTCGCCACATCCGACTTCACTAAATCGAACTCAGTATTCGTCTTAGGCAACGGCACACCCCTGAAGACCGTGCCTGTCGTCGGCGACACTGCGGCTGACCTCATTAGAACAGCTGGATCGAAGTATACGCACGGAGGAGTACTTGGCGTCCTCTCTGACGCAGCTGCATCATATCCTGACGCTCGCGTCGGTTTGGTTGCATTGCCTTGCGAGCTCCAAGGATTATGGAGAATGCACACGGCAACCCAAGCAACAGTCAAGTTCGGAGGCTCGTGGATAAGGGGCGGCCGCCCTGTCCTGACGGTAGGCCTCTTCTGTTCCAAGGTATATACCCACGATAAACTTGTGACAGAGTTCATCCAAAAGCAGCACAGCATCGATCCATCAAAAATCACTAGGACGGTAATAAAGCGAAATCGCTTCAAAGTCTACGTCGGCGCAGACATGGTTCTCGACGTTTCCACCAAAGACCTAGAGCAATACGTAAGCCACCCCTGCCATTACTGCATCGACTATGTTGCAGAACTCGCGGATATTTCAGTCGGAGCCGTTGGGTCGCCCGACGGGTGGACCACGGTCATTATTCGCTCCGAACTCGGTCAGAAACTCTTTGACAGCGCCGTCAAGGCCGGAGCAATAGAAGTTAAACCTATCGAACAGTCGAAACACGGACTCCCATTTGTTGTTAAGTTGTGCAACAAGAAGAAACGAGAAAACAACCCGTACTACATCCGGCGCGGACTACGAGAAGGATTCCTTGAACATAGAAAGGTTGACCTGATACAAATAGCGCCAACTCCCGAAGCGAAGTAAACTGCAGAAAGCGAAAGCTGTTCTAATCTACGACTGCATCATTAATCGGACAATTTCGAGCTGATCTGTGAGATCAATTCCGCAACTCCGGTCTCTTTGCACAGTTCTGGCGGTAAACCAGAAATGCACAGAAGCGCGGATATGATGTTTGCCTCATCGTCAATCGTTTTCCTGATCTCAGACTCGATCTTCTTGAGTTCGGTCTCCGTTTGTCTGAAAGTGTGTCCA
>DATKOK010000024.1:0-13663 GCA_035524675.1 Candidatus Methylomirabilota bacterium
TTATCAAGCAACTAAAAGTTCATGATGTTCAGGTGATAGCCTCTCATCATGACCCCAAGAGAACTCCGCCTGAGAAGAGTTTGATTCAATTACTCCAAGTTGAAAAGAAGTTGGGAGGCGACATCTGTAAGGTCGTAACTAATGCAACTCGACCGGTTGACAATCTCGTGATTCTTGGATTCATCAATAAATTCTCTCCTAAGACCAAAGTAGTTTCATTCGCGATGGGGAGGCTTGGATTGGCTTCTCGTGTTCTATCGCCATTTTTCGGAGCAGAGTTCACGTTCGCGTGTATTGATGAACAGTCTAGAACCGCAGACGGTCAACCTAGTATAGACGATCTCCGGCTAGTGTGGAAGAAGCTTGAAATCGCATGAAATAACCTCCAGAACCCAAGTATATGGTCTAATCGGGGACCCAGTAGATCACTCCATAAGTCCAATCATTCAGAATGCGGCATTTGCCTATTCTGGTTTGAACGCCGTCTATCTTGCGTTTCAAGTTAACATCGCTGGTCTGAAGCTAGCAATTTCCGGCGCGTTGGCGTTGGGTATAAGCGGATTGAATGTTACAGTTCCACATAAGATTCGAGTCATGCAATACATCGATTCGTTCGACAAAGAAGCGTTGAAGATATGTTCTGTCAACACGATACTTAATCGCAAAGGAGCGCTCATCGGGTTCAATACTGATGGCAGAGGCGCACTACGATCCGTAGGGCTTGAACGATTGAAAGGCAGTTCTGTTCTGCTTTTAGGAGCCGGAGGCGCCGCGCGCGCAATAGCTCACACGTTTGCACCAGAGGTGCGGAGAATTCGCATTGTGAACAGGACTATCTCTAGTGCTCGACAGCTTACGCGCGCACTGGTTAAGAGATATCAGTGCAAAATAACGTCAGCTCCACTAAACCTCAGGAGAATGAAAGAATTAGTGGATAGCGCGGACCTCATAATAAATGCCTCATCCATGGGGATGAAAGGAAGGAATAATCCACCCATCAAGAGAGACTTGTTTCACTCAAACCAAACTGTTTTTGATATCGTATACGATCCTCCCCTAACCAACCTATTGAGGGACGCACGAAGCGCGGGCGCTCAAACGATCGATGGATTAGAGATGCTCCTAAATCAAGGAGCAATTTCGTTCAACCTATGGACCGGAAAAAGCGCTCCAATTACCGAAATGCGCCGGGTCCTATCTCAGAAACTGATGAATCATGGCTACGACTGAAGCCCTAAGCCATGGGGCAATTACAATCGTAAATGCCATGGCCACTGGTAAAGGTGCAGCCCTCGGAATCCGACTATGGACAAAGGCACGAGTAACTCTCACGGACGATCCCGGTCAAATTCGGGCTCTGATCAAAGACTTCCCATCAGAGAGTGCGTCTCTAATTTCCACGACAGTGAAAGTCGTACTCGACCAGTTTGGCGGAAAGAATCATGGTGCAATTGTCGAAACAGAGTCGAACATTCCCATGGCCGCGGGTCTAAAAAGCAGTAGCGCTGCCAGCAACGCAGTCGCAGCAGCAACTATCGCCGCGCTGGGGTGCCGAACAGACGACATCACGCTCATTCGTCTCGCAGTAAAATCTAGTTTGAGAGCAAGAGTTACCTTGACTGGAGCTTTTGACGATGCATGCGCATGCTATTTTGGAGGATTAGTCGTGACAGATAATCGAACATGCAAAATATTGAGGAGATCAATACCGTCGGTAAGCGGCAACCGTATTCTTCTTCATGTTCCCAAATCGAAGAAGTACAGCGGCGATATTCGTAAGGATAGCTTCAGAAGGATCACGAGACTCGTTGAGCTAGCTCACCAAGAAACTCTAAGAAATAACTATCCCCTCGCCCTTGCGGTGAATGGCATCGCCTACTCATCCATCCTAAGGTACGATATGTCGCCTGTTACTGACGCACTCGAAGCAGGCGCGATAACTGCAGGCTTGTCAGGCAAGGGTCCGGCTGTCGCCGCAATCGTTCCTATCCGCAAAGTCGATAACGTAATCTCAGCGTGGAAGCCATATCCTGGCAGAATAATCGAGACTACTTTGAACCTGAAGAGAGCAACCGTGCAGGTCTTGAATTGAATATTACTATAAAGCCGACGCGAACCGTTGGCGGAGAGATAAGCGCTCCTTCATCGAAAGCTCAGACTCATCGTGCGCTATTCGCGGCTCTGCTCACAAAAGGCTCCACGACAATCATTCATCCATTAGAATGCGATGATACGAAGGCAACTGAGAGAGCAATCACCGCATTAGGCGCGAGAATTTCTGGGTCGACGATACTATCCGTTTCGAGCGATGGAACGTTGAATCAGCCACCGGGAATCATAGATTGCGGAGAATCGGGCGTTACGATGCGTTTTGTTATACCCATATTGAGCTTACTAGGAAACGCGACTGTTCTGACAGCTAATGAGAGCTTGATACGGCGACCAATTGAACCGTTGGCAAACGCCCTAAAACAACTCAACGTCTTGCTGAGCATCGACGAGCGCGTGGTCACTGTCAGCGGTGGCCCTGCGGACGGAGGATCAGTGAGTATACGCGGAGACGTAAGTTCCCAGTTCATCTCCGGATTACTTATCGCCGGTGTAATGATGAAGAGGGGCATAAAGTTGGATATTATTTCACCGCTCGAGTCGCGAGATTATGTTCTTCTGACGATCGAGACTCTACGAAGCCACGGTGTCGATATCAACGTAAGTCGAGATCTCTCTCTCTTTGAGATACCTGGTGGTCAACACCTCAAGCCGACGACACATGAGATTTCGGGTGATTATTCTTCAGCTTCATACCACTTGTCTGCAGCAGCGATTACACGGTCGTCATTAACCGTTAGCAATTTGTCGCAAGCGTTGGAACCAGACTCCGTCATAGTCGACCTTCTATCGAGAATGGGCGTAAGAACTACTGTCAATAGAGACCGTGTAATCGTGGAGGGCGGTAGTTTAAGTGCGACGGACGTTGATATACGAGAATGCCCAGACTTGGGCCCTATTCTCGCAGTGCTTGCATGTTATGCGCAAGGGACGACAAGAATCACAGGTGCGCAAAGGCTACGGTACAAGGAATCGGATAGACTCGCATCTATGCGATCAGAACTGGTTTCCTTAGGCGGCAAAGTTGAAGAAACTAAAGATGGCCTCATCTTGACGGGCCCAATCGACCTAAGGGGAGGAGTCGCGCAGGCACACAACGACCACCGAATTGCCATGGCGCTTTCAATTGCAGCATTGGGTGCAAAAGATGAAATCACTATAAAAGGAGCGGAGTGCGTTAGGAAGTCATACCCAAGCTTCTTCGAAGACTTGCGTTCATTAGGAGTGAAGGTAGTTGGGTGACAGTTCATTCGGAAAAGAGTTTAGCGTTACAATATTCGGAGAGAGCCATGGTCCTGCAGTCGCGGCGCTGATTGACGGATGCCCTGCCGGCTTAGCCCTAAGCGCGGACGATATTCAGCACGAACTGGACAGGAGAATTCCCCCTGACATCACTCTGGTTTCATCAAGACGTGAAAAAGATGAGATCCAAATTCTATCAGGAGTATACGATGGATTTACGACGGGCGCACCAATCGCATTGCTCACAGGGAATAGAGACGTACGGTCGCAAGACTATGAGAAGCTCAAAACGGTTCTCCGGCCCGGACATGCCGATTATCCATCTCGAGTCAAGTTTGGTGGATTCAATGACTTGAGGGGTGGTGGAAGGGCCAGCGGAAGGATGACGGCGTCATTTATCATGGCAGGAGCAGTCGCGAAGAAACTTCTGCAAGTAATTGGAGTCAGAATTTTTGCTCACACAGTCCAAATCTACAATGTAGAATTAGATCACAAATTGTCTCACGATGCGATAAAGCGAGATGCATATACAAACTCAGTAAGGTGTGCAGATCCGATTATTGCTGGGAGAATGATAGATGCTATTCTTAGAGCACGTGGCGAAGGCGACAGTGTGGGCGGCGTCGTCGAGTGTATCGCAGAAGGCATTCCTCCAGGGATTGGGGAACCCTTCTTTGATAATTTAGATGGAGACCTAGCGAAAATAGCATTCAGCATCCCTGCGGTTAAAGGATTCGAAGTTGGATTAGGCATGAAGGCATCAGCGGTAAAAGGATCTGAAAACAATGACCCATATTCCGTAGTTAACGGAAACATTGTTGCGTTAACGAATAATGCTGGAGGAATTCTTGGTGGAATTTCGAATGGGATGCCAATTGTAGTGCGTTTGGCTTTCAAACCCCCATCATCTATCCCAAAAGATCAGAAGACCGTGGACCTGAAGGCTATGATGAACACATCAGTTCAAGTCACAGGGCGACACGATCCATGCATTGTGCCAAAGGCGGTTCCGGTTGTTGAGGCTGCGGTAGCAATTGTGCTCGCGGATCATTGCATCCGTTCAAGTAAGATTCCAAGAGTCCTTGGAAACAAGCGGTCAAAGTAGAGCTGCTTGCACGGCGGCGTTGAACCGTTCATAAGAGTCCGCGAAACAGGTATCATCTTCGACGAAACGTCGCCCTGCGTTCAAAATGTCCGATAGCTGTTCCGGATTGGTTCTGATTATGCTGAGAATGCTTCTGACTTGCTGATTATACGCCTTGAGCACAGAGCTCTTACAGCCTACTAAAATAGAAATTTCATTTACAAAACCTTCTTGGTAGATTGACTCGGCTACCAAGGAATGCAGTCTGAAGGTAGTTCCAGAGGCCCTGTTGATATCCTTCATACTTACGCGTAAAAATCGGAGCGTTTCTATCAGGCTTATACTCATGAGGTGTGGCAGTGCGATCAATATCGAGGCGAGGATATCGTGCTTATCGATGGAACATGGGACTATCCTTGCTCCTAACCTTCGCAATATCGCGAGCAATTGAGTCGCCATGCGGTGACGGGTCTTCGACACCACAAGAATTGACCTGCCCTCAAGATTCTTTGTACCTGACCCAAACATTGGATGAATGCTGAGAACGGGAAATCCTTGCTTTTGTAACACTGATATTGTATGTCGCAAAGGATCTTTCATTGTGGAGATCTCGACAAGGAGCGTTCCTTTCTGCAGTTCGCGACCAAGCCGCTTGAGAATCCTATCACTTACGTTCGTTGGAGTCGCAAGTATTACTATGTCGGACGTCTTTGCGGCAACCAGGTAATCGCTCACAAAATCGATTCCTAATCGTCTAGCACACGTTCTTCCGGCTTGTATATTCCGATCCGACACGATTACGTGGTATCCGTTTGATTTCAAGAATTTGGTGAACCACGACCCCATCCGTCCTGCTCCACCAATCACTGTCACTCTGGCCAAGATTCGATCGCTTGTCCGATTGATTGTATAGCTTTTGGAATTAATGGCTTGGGAAGCGAAACCGCTAATCTAAAGAATGCGGGATAGTCTCCGAATGATTGGCCTGGGCTGATGCTGACTTGTCTTTCTTTCAGCAACTGTGTGGCGAACTTGATAGAATCGAAGTTCTTCTTCTTCGAGCGGGGAAATACGTAGAATGCGCCTTCGGGCTTGTAGAATTCCACCTCGATCTTACTTAATTCCCTACATGTTAGATCGACTTTGCTGAGGATTGCGTTGATGTTGCGTTGTGCTTCGGCCTTGCTTTCTTTTAGAGCGAATACGGCGGCTCTTTGAATGAATTCCGGAACACATGTGATCGCCGTTTGGATAATTCGCTTTATTCGGTTGGCGTGCTTTTTCGATGTCACCAAGTAGGCAATTCTCCAACCCGTTAGGCTGAATCGCTTCGAGAAACTACTAACATATATCGCGTTGTCATACTCTTCCTCTAGTATGCTTGGAGGCTTCGATCTAGCATACTTCTCGTAAACTTCGTCTGAGAGCACGAACGTATCGTGTTTCCGTGCGACTTCCACAATTTCATGAAATCGCTTTCTGTTTACTACTTTCCCTGTTGGATTGTTGGGGTTATTCAGAACCAACATCCTCGTACCTTTTCGCATTTCTTGTTCAAGTCTTGATAGATCTAGTTCCCACCCATTCTCGAGTGTTGTGTTTATGGGGATAACGCGGCCTTTGGTTAACATCGTGCACTCCTCATATGCTGGCCAGGCAGGCTGAGGAATGATTACCCTTTCGAGTTCTGAAACGAAGCTCATGACTGTCGCAAAAATTGCAAATCTACCTCCCGGAGTTATCAGGACTTGATCTGGTTCGATTGTTCTTTCATGGTCTCTAGATAGCTCACGCGCCAGCGCTTGACGCAGTTCGAGCAAGCCTGAGGCAGGGCCATACCCGATTATTCTGTTATTTTGAAATGAGGACATTAATCCGTTGATTATTGGTTTAGGAGGTGGGAAATTTGGCTCACCGATTTCGAAACGTGTAATCTTTTTTCCATCCGCGGTTAGTTTCTCTGTTAGCTCGAAGATTTGCTTTAGCAGCTGGTCTTTTGACTGGTGTGGTTTGGTGTCTTCCTGCACTTGAACCGTTTGTTCAATCAATAACTCTCCTAACTGCTTTGCAAACGGAACATCGATGTCAAGTACTTTCGCTGAGTTCATCAGATTACTCATTGTAGTTTGTTCAGCATCTGCGTCGATCGTCGGCAAGCCTTGGGCTTGCTTCACTTTGGACAATTCAAGTCCTATGGTCAGTCTCTTCTTGATCAGCAAGAGAAGTTGCCTGTCTACCTCTCGAATTTGGTTTCGGTATTGCTCCAGTGACGTCACGCAGGTTCACACAGATTTCCTGGGTGTGTCCGGTTCACTCATTAAAGGATGATGCCAACAATGTAGGAATCATTCGAGGAAACCTAGTTCTCTGCCGTCTCGTGCAAGTCTGACATAGCCGAACTTAATTGTGAAAGGTCGATGAATTCGCCGACTATAAACAGTTAGGTGGTTGTGAGTCATTGTCTCAAGGATTCCGATCTGGATCATGAATCCTTTGTCATTAAGAAAACCTAGAAGGACCTTGCTCAAGTTCAAAGTTCCTCTAGAGCGCGCTTCGATAATGCTCCTTCTCAATTTCAGTTTGGAGTTGTCCAGTTTGAGCGTGTGCTCGACACTGTTGGTGAGAAACCGCAGATACCCACTCCTGCGAATTTCTCTTCGTTCTACTCTTGTTCGAGAGTGGGTCACTTTAGATGATTCCACCATAATCGGATCGGATATTGTCGGGTGGAGTATGGGGTTGAGACTGTTCCTTGGGCCGATCCCTACTAGCTTGTCAGGATTGACAATCGAGATTAGGTGCCTCTTGTATAGGATCGCTGCGGCATCACATATCCATCCATCCGTATTGACAATCGTAACGCCTCTACAATCGGAACTCAACATACGTTTGATTCCCTGGAACACTTCTTCTTGCACGAAACTCGGCGTGTTATGTCCCACGAACAGCACTCTCTCTGGTTCAAGCTGTGCAAGAGTCGGGCTCGGTATAGTTGGTGCCGATGACGCTATCGTTGTTGGCGGGCCGATGTCCGCCTGGCCGATATCCGCATCAAGTACTCTGACCTCGCGTCCTCGAGTGATAAGCGAGTTCATGACGTAGGTGCATAAGGTACTCTTGCCAGCATCTGCGGGTCCGACGATCATTACGATAGCTTCGCCCAAAGTTTCAAGCAAGTTGACTACTTTCTTCCATGATTCTGGGACGCTGCTGCCGTCGATTTCCATAATGTTCCCAGGCCTACCGATTGTAATTTCGATCTCTGCCTCGTCTTCTGATTCGATTGGTAGTTGCCTATCTCGTTGGATGACTATGTTCGAGGACTGATCGAGTGGAGCTCCGAGGATTGTGGCGTGACCACCAATTAGTTTGAAGCTGGCTGGTCCTCGAACGGTTACCGTTTTGTCAACGGAAATGAGATATCTCAACGATTGTTCTAGTCCTAATGCTCACGTATGTTCATAGAGCATATTGCTAAATAGAATGGGTCAGCGTAAATTCCGTTTGTGCCGGTCATGAAAATCGGTGAGTATGAGATTCTGGAAGGCCTCTACTACACTAGAGAACATGAATGGATGAAGCTTGAGAACGGCAAATGTCGAGTTGGCATCACCGATTACGCGCAGAAGACACTGCATGAGGTTGTGTATGTTGACCTGCCGCCTTCCGGCCAAGTATTGACTCAGAATGCGAGCCTAGGGACAGTGGAGTCGGTAAAGGCGGTATCAGAAATGTATTGCCCAATATCTGGGGAAATTGCAGAGCGGAATGAGGCGTTGGTCAATTCGCCCGAGTTGGTGAATCAGGATCCATATGGCGCTGGCTGGATCGCAGTAGTTAAGCCTTCGCGTCTTGACGATGAGGTGAAGCTTTTGCTGAGTCATAATGATTACGCAAAGTTCCTGAATCAGCTTGTAAAGAAGGGGTAAACTTGCGCCGACCAGGCCAACTGTTATTTCATCAAGTGTGCATGAATTTAAAAATGCGTTATGAGCTAGGATCTAGAATGGAATCGTAATGGACCTGTCCAAATCCACCATAGAAGAACGATTATCACAATCACGTGCATTCAAGCGAGCTGCTCTTCGGAAGTTGCAGCTGAAGACCTGGCGGAGCGGCAGCGAAATAAGGGAACTTCACTATACCATTGCGTCTGAGTTTCTATGTCTGCCATCACTAGATAATGTGGATAGATTGTCTACCGTGTACGGATACGCGCAAGTTCGCAAAGCCATAAGCCTCCTCGATAACTTGGTGTTTGAAGAATTCTTTTACGGGAAATTTCCAATTTACCCAATGTGGATGAAACAGTTCACAAGACTTCTCGATGCTGCGAGACCGCGAGCCATAGTCAGGGAATTAATGACTAGCTCAGGCAACTAAAGGAAGTCAATTCCGCGAAATTTCTATATCTCCATAAGGAGGCTTGTCCGTAATCGGAACGAGATTCCACGTATTAATCTCATGCAAGGTCTAAATCGTGACAGGAAAGCTGTCAACAGGCTGCATTGGTCTCGACAAACTCCTGCATGGAGGCGTCGATCGAGGAGAGATCACACTCGTATATGGAGAACCTGCCACAGGTAAGACGACGATATGCATCCAAGCAGCAGTTTCAATAGCTTCACAAGGGCTGAAGGTAATATTCATCGACTCTGATAACTCGTTTACTCAACAACGATATGACCAAATCGCAGGCGACACCTCGCGCTCACTAAGCGAGCTAATCATGTTGTTTTTTCCAGAGGCATTCGAGAAACAAAGAATCCTTGTGGAATCCTTGAACAACTACATTACTCCTCAATCAGGGATAGTCATCATTGATTCGATGTCTACGTTGTATAGAGCAGCCTTCTCCAAGGCTGAAAGCATCTTCGATCTCAACCGGGACCTTACAAGACAACTTGCTTATCTTGTTGAACTAACTCGATCCAAGGAAATTGCTTGCCTGATAACCAGTCAAGTTCATGCGCGCCTGAACACGATTGGCGACCAAGTTGAGCCTGTAGCGCGTCGAGCCGTTACTCACTTTCCAAGCAGCATTGTAAGAATAAGAAATACTCCCAATCCGAGGTTAAGGGAATTTGCGTTGGAACGTGTAGGGGGTGTTGACACCAAAGACGTAAGATCCGTTCTAACATTGAATGACAGAGGTTTTTCGGAGCTTTAGCCTAATCATTTTAAATTGTGAGTAACCTAGCAGCTGATCGAGTGACCTTGTGGCCCTCGTCGCAAGATTGGTTATCCGCTCTATACATTATCGCGCCAATCTACTGCACAAATGGGGCACCAGTCATTTTCGGTGGGGGCCGGGCGGTCGATTTTGGGAGAACTCTGCATGATGGTGAACGAATCTTGGGAGATCATAAGACGATGCGAGGCCTTCTAAGCGGTTTTGTCATTGGAACAATCGTTGGTTTCTTCGAATCATTTCTATCAGGGACTAATATGACCGTCATGGCTGCGTTCGCCTCTGCTGGTGCACTATTAGGTGATTTGGGCGGTGCATTCATTAAACGTCGAATGCATATCAAGCCAGGACAGCCACTGCCTGGAGTAGATCAATTAGATTTCGTACTGGGTGCTGCACTCGCGGTCTCATTGATATACGTTCCAACTTCAGGAACCTTGCTGATCCTGTTTTGTGTTACCCCGCCTATTCATCTGCTAGCGAATATTTGCGCCTACAAGCTCGGACTGAAAGCCAATTTTTGGTAATCATCCGCCCAATTTCGAAACGATAAGGGCATTCGAGTAGTAGGCGACCACCAGAACAGTGATTGTTCCGATTATCAGCAGCATATATGCATTCCTTGGGCGATATGCGAACCTTGTACTACGCAGGAGCATATACAACCCGCCTAGGCCGAGCATGTAAAGGAAGGCGGCGATCAAACTCTCATTCAATGTCTGCTGCCCCAGCGTTCCCTTGATCAGAACAGAATAACCAGTAGACGTGGGCAGTAACGAGATCGGATGCTCCAAAATATCATAAACTCCCCCCGCCAATACGAAGCCGACAAAAGACAAAGCGACTATGATCGAGACAGTCGTTGAAGGTTTCATCCTTCGAGCAGTAGACGGCGAACGGAAGAATTTGAATGAATATCCAAAGTTGCCGAACCATCTCTGAAGTCGCCAGGGGGCCTTCTTCAGCTTGATTCGAAGTCCTTCGAGCATTTTCCGAATCCCGTCGCAGAGGAATAACCACGAGGCTAAAATAGGTTGCCTTAAGCCCCTCTAAGAGGCGAAGTTGTTTATTGCCGCAGAAAATCGTGTGTGCAGACTGTGGTTCAATTCTATATCATGGACTTGAGCTTGAAACGCCTACAGAGATAATTCAACGTCACAATGGGGTCTGTCCACAATGCAAGAAGAAACTTGAGTTCGAGACAGAAAAGCTCAAGATTGCACCTTTTGATGAATCCTCAAAATGACTTCCGTGTGAGGAGCATCCTATAACGATTGTCAAACCGCGTTCAATTGCAAGATTTCCATGAAAGAAATGGCCATATCGTGGACTTCGCAGGTTTCAGCCTTCCACTCTGGTTCAAGGGAATTACACATGAATCCCTTGCTGTGAGAAATGCGGTAGGTATCTTCGACGTAAGTCACATGGGCCGTGCGATTGTACGTGGCACGGGTTCGTGTAAGTTCCTGGACACCATCACCACTAACGACGTGAGCTCTCTCCGCGTTGCTGATGGCCATTACTCACTCTTCTGCAATGAACGAGGCGGCATCAAGGACGATCTTCTGATCTTTAGGCTGGCAGATTATGAATACATACTCATTTACAATGCAGCGAACCGTACGAAGGACTTCACTTGGTTGTCCAATAATGCCGAAGGAGATCTGGAACTCACAGATGTATCAGATAATGTCGCCATGTACGCACTGCAAGGTCCGCGGGCAGCTGAAGTACTTCAGAAGCTAGTCAAGACTACAGTTGCATCAGTTCCCCGATTCGGTTCAGTCATGACTGAGATCGCTGCTTCGAGAGTACTCATAACAAGGACGGGGTATACAGGAGAAGACGGTTTCGAGATATTTGTTATGAACTCCCCAGTAACCACGCCCCATGTCGCTGTTGAAGTCTGGAATAACCTCTTGGAAGCAGGGAAACCCCACGGCATCGAACCATGCGGACTGGGCGCAAGAGATCTGCTAAGATTAGAAGCGGGACTCTGTCTATATGGAACTGACATAGATGAATCTACAAATCCTTACGAAGCCAAACTAGGATTCGCAGTCAAGCTCACTAAGAAATTCATTGGGCAAACGACCTTGCAGGAGGTGAAGGAGAAAGGGATTAGCAGAAACAGAGTCGGATTCATAACGGCGAACAGGGTTATTCCGAGACACGGATACCGCATCTTTCAATCAGGGCTAGAAGTAGGAGTAGTTACAAGTGGGACACTCTCACCCATACTCAACAAAGGAATAGCGATGGGATATGTGAAAACAGATGCTGGACCAGGTTCATACGGAATCCAGATGAGGGACCGTATAGAGCCCGTTACGGCTACGCGGACGCCATTCTATGACGCGACCAAATACGGTTATGCAAGAAAGCAGAATTGACCTCACTCACCAGACCCATTCGTCCCACTCTCCTCTCTGTTAGTCATCGCTTCTGTGAGCCGAAGGACCTTGACTGAGGGGGCCCATCTAATTCTTGACATGTCCGGAAGAATACTGCCACACTGAAGGCAATTTCCTAATCCGGAGGGATTAACGGTTCCGCATGTTGCGCAGAATACGGGTTTCAAAATTGAGCCACAGCGCGTGCAATATCTGGACTCGTCATCGTTTGTCTGCGCACATGAAGAACATATTAATCTCATAACAGATCGCCAGAACACTCGACGGTCCGAACCATATTGCGCAAGTACTTGACAAAGCTGCTTTTGGTTCATAACCTTTTATACAGGGCTCAATTGGTAATCTGAAAATCCTTGGTGCACACAAAGTGTCAGCTACCAGACGAGCGCTGAGCAGCATTCGCGGATACCTAGGGAAATATGTTAACCGCGAAGCCGTAGCTGACCGAATTCAAGCCATCCGAAAGTCGATTTCAACAGTATCTCGCGGTACTGTGCTTGAACTCACCTCACTCGCGCTTATCGTTATCATCGCCTTTATGGTCAGAATAATGCCGATTCGTTGGGGATTCTATCTCAACGAGTTCGACCCGTACCTCCAGTGGCGTATGTCACAGTACGTGGTGGATCATGGATTCCTTGCATGGTTTAAGTGGCATGACACGATGAGCTGGTACCCATACGGCGCGGATATGCCAACTTGGAATCTTTATGGTGAAGCTTTCGTTGTAGCGGCGATAACAATCTTCCTTCACTCAGTTGGATTGGCAGTGAGCGACTTTGCTGTTGCTATGGTATTTCCGGTTTTTGCTGGCACATTGACTGTTCTAGTCGCTTACGTCTTTGGGAAGGATCTTTGGGGACGAGGCGTTGGAATGTTCACTGCACTATTCCTCGCGTTGAACCCCAGCAGTATCGGACGAACCCAGCTTGGTTTCCTAAGGCATGAGCCATTAGGCATCCTTCTTATGCTTTTGATTTTCATCTTCTTCACGCGCGCCACTAACTCGAAATACTCTACAAAGAAGACGCTGGTCTACGCAAGCCTAGCCGGCTTTGCCCTCTTCTACCTGTCTGCATCATGGGCGGCTGCTTACTATCCGCTCGATCTCGTTGTAATCTACGCGATCGTCCTCGCAATAATAGGGAGATCATCAAGAAAACTGTTCATAACCTATTCAGTCGCAATGGGAATATTCATGCTTCTGACGCCGTTCCTAGTACCGAAGCTAGGTTTCGCTACGTTAAGCGACCTATCTTGGCTTGCGGTGCCGGTGGGAGAAATTATCCTTCTAGGACGCGAAGTCTCAAGCTACATCTCAGTCAGAAGAACGCAAATCTACCTTCTAACTGGAGTCATTCTAGTGACGTTAGCCGGAGTAGCTGCTCTCTCCTACTTCAACATAGTAGCAAATCCCTACGGTAAATTCTACGCGGTGCTCAATCCCTTCGTCCGCGGAGACGTACCAATCATCGCGAGCGTAGCTGAGCATCAACCGGCAACCTGGTCATCATTCTTCTACGAGTTCGGAGCCATATTGCTCCTCGGCATGTTCGGATTCGTATTCATTTTGCAGAGAGCTAGAAATGACGACATATTCCTGTTCTTGTGGGGAGTCACCTC
>DATKOK010000025.1:0-16312 GCA_035524675.1 Candidatus Methylomirabilota bacterium
GTTGTGATCGACAAGCAACTTCTGACTTGCGAAACATTCTTTTGTGGCGGAGGGGCAAGGAACAAACTTCTGGAGCTAAGAACCGCGGAGGTTCTCAGACTAACTAACGCTCTGACCGGATTCATCTCTCAATAATCAGACGCATCGACGTAAGTCATGAGGACATAGCTTCAATGAATTACTTTGAAGAGTAACCAAGCAGAAACAATCAATCCAATTACTACAACGAACGTCTGCAATACTCGAGGATTCACGCGTTTGGCTGACCTTGCTCCAACATAGCCTCCCAAGATTGCGCCGAGGCCAAGAATTAGGGCCAGATCCCAGGCTACTAACCCTTTCACTGCGAAGAGAACAAAGGCGGTGCAATTGATTATAGCGGCAAGTGGTGTCTTGATCGCGTTCATCTTGTGTATGTCCCGTAACCCCATAATACTGAGCGAACCCAGCATTAGAATTCCGATTCCTGCCCCAAAATAGCCTCCGTACGTCGCCACAAAGAGTTGGAAGAAGAAGCCCCAAACCCGGCTCCCAACCGAGAGATCTTCTTCCTCGCTGGAATTGTTGCGCCTGAACCTTCGCGTTATGTGGTCCCTGAACGCGAAAAGTAGAGTGGCGAAGAGGACTAGGAATGGAACAACAATGTTGAAGATCCCCGGCGGGGTGACCACGAGGATCCACGCACCAAGTATACCTCCCACAAAACTCGGAATTAGGAGGGTAGCGAGCAAACCTGACTGTAGGGGAGTGTCCTTTCTATAGCCTATCGCACTGCTGAGAGAACCAGGCCATAGGGCTGCGGTGTTTGTGGCATTGCTGACTATCTGAGATTCTCCGAATGCGACCAGAGATGGGAAAGAGATCAGTGTTCCTCCTCCCGCTACGGAGTTGATGGCTCCCGCTATGATGCCAGCCACGAAAATGCCCGCTAAGCCGAAGACATCCGTCATGGATAGTCCCGTTCACCATCAAAGGCGCCTTATGAGTTCAACGTTCATCCACTAAACCCGACATTACGTCACCCCCAACCAGAGCCAGCTGATTGTCATTGATTTCTTCATGTAAGTAATCAGGGAACTCTATACTCTAACAATGATTGCTCCGCATACATGATCTCCGCGCTGATTATAATTGTAATTTTGCGTCTCCACATCCGAAGAGGTAAAATCGTTGGGCGCTCTTGACGAAATTCCACCAAAACAGGTCTGCAAACGCTGCTCCTTCGAAACAAATAGTGAAGAAATCTTTACGGCGCATAGAAGAAATTGCCCGAGAATCTAGACTTGTAAGTCTTTCAAGATGATCCTCAAAGCAATACTCGTAATTGGTGTAACAGCGAGAGGTAGTCGCCCGTAACTGCGTACAGAAGGACGACTGCAATCGGAATTAGCCCCGGCGCATTATGACGTTTCATAGATAGCACAGTAGTGTACCACAGTATTGGTGTACCACGTTACCACAAATATAAGGATGCTCTAAATTCTCAACATATGTCAACAAGCGAGATATAATCAGGAACTCGCTCTTGTTATGGTTTCGAATGCAAACATGGGCATGCGGTCGTTGGACGTGAAAGGGCTCAGATATTCTGGAGTGCACCGCAATGAGGACAGAATCTTGAACCCATGAGTACCTGACCTCCGCATTGCACACATCTGGCGGTCTGATCTCTAGGGGTTTTGATCTGTGGGACCGTAGGAGTGGCTGTACTCGTTTGGTGGACAGCACCTAACTCCTGTCTAGTTTGAATTATTCTCATGAGATCACCTCTCGTTACTATTCCAACTAGTGAGCCGTCTTCCATCACCAAGAGCCTCCCCACCTTTTCTCTCACCATTTTGTGCATAGCATCAAGCGCACTTAGTGTTGGCTTGACGCAGATTGGCGGCTCCCCATGACTAATTGCCTGCTCGACCTTCGTTGATGATCTCAAATCTTTCGGAATCGATCTGACCGACTGGAGTGTAACGACTCCCAAGATCTTTCCATCTCGAACCACCGGGTAGCCTTGGTGTCTGTTAACCAGAAAATAGTCCGAAACGAGCTGGTCAACCGTGATGTCCGGAGATATTGTGTAGACGTTTCTTGTCATGAGGTCACTTACTGTGACCCCACTTAACGTTTCACCGATGAGAGTTTGACGAAGGCTTGTCTCAGCTCCCGATTTGATGAACCAACCTAAAACTACTATCCATAGTCCATCAACGAAATCGCTAACAATGATTAGAATAAACCCCCCAAACATCATCAACAAGGATAGTATCTCACTGATTCTCGTAGCTACCTTAGTGGCTCCAATCAGGTTTCCTGATCTTTTCCAAAGAGATCCTCGAAAGACTCGTCCCCCGTCTAATGGAAAAGCTGGGATTAGGTTGAAAACTCCCAAGATTCCATTGATTAGAGCGCCGTAACCAAGCATCGCAGTAATCGGGACAAGTGTCTTTGTTATCTCAGACATGTACCACGCTCCACCCAAGATCCCTGCTATCAGAAAACTCATAAGCGGACCGGCTATCGCCATCTTGACTTCCAATCCAGGGTCTTGAGGTTCTTCGGTCATCTCAGAGACTCCCCCAAAGAAGAACAAGGTAATCCTTGCAATAGGGAGTCCGTGTCTTTTCGCCACGTAAGAGTGAGAGAGTTCGTGAATTAAGATGGATCCAAAGAGAATAATGGCAGATCCGATTCCAATCCCCCAATATGTGAGCGTACTCAGTCCTGGATATTGGCGGGGCATGTAACCGTACGCGAGCGACCACGCAATTAGAATGAATACTAACCATAGCGTGTAGTGAATTCTGACCGGTATGCCCATGATCTTTCCAAGTTTAACTGACAATGTTGAAGAAGCCTATTGGAAGAATGTTTCGCATCATCTACTTCAAAAATATGACCCCAAATGCCGATTAGCCTTCGTTTGTGAAATTCTTCTCATGACGCATATGGACACGACCTGTTTATCTGTCGGATAGCCGCCGTTATTGGTCGGTGTGTCATGATGGAGCTTTTCACTGTCGGTCCGGTCGCTTGTTACCCCGAAGTTCTCGAAGCAATGAGCCATCAAATGTACAGCCACCGAAGTAAGGAATACTTCGCGTTACACTACGAAACAGTCCGACTGCTGCAGGATTTCATTTCTACAAAGAACGAGGTCTTCCTCTTCTCCAGTACTGGAACGGGCTTCATGGAGGCCTCCGTGAGAAACTGCATTAGAAAGAAGATTCTCTGCTGCATAAACGGAAGTTTCGGAGAACGATTCGCTGAAGTTGCGGAGGCTAATGGTGTGACCGTTGTGAAGTTGGCGCCACCTCTCGGTGAACCGATATCAGCTGAAGGTCTTCATGACATGTTATCGAAGAACCCAGATGTAGAGGCTGTGGCATTAACACATAATGAAACGAGCGTAGGGCTCATCAATCCTCTAAGAGAGCTCGTTGCCGCTGTCAAAAAACACGATAAACTCATCTTTGTAGACGCCGTTAGCTCAATGGGTGGTACGGAGATTCAGGTAGACGATCTGGGTATCGATGTTTGCTTCTCCAGTTCGCAAAAGTGTTTCGGAGTTCCGCCAGGACTGGGGATCGGTAGTGTAAGTGAGCACGCCATGACCCTATCTGCAACAGCTGTCAACAAGGGATGGTATTTTGACTTCAAGGTGTGGGAGGAAGATCAGAAGAAGGGTAGAGGGACCCCAGTAACGCCTGCGATTCCACAGATCGCTGGGCTGAACACTGCCCTTAAGATGATTGAGAGGAACGGAGGCAGAAAATGGTATTTTGACTTGTATAAAGAACGTAACCAGAGGATAAGGAATGGAATCGAACGTCATGGGCTTTCAACATTCCCTAGAAAAGGGAGTGAAAGTCCCACCGTGAATTGTATCAATGCTCCTGAGGGCGTTGAGGGCGGTACTATTTACGAGAAGATGCGCGAGAAAGGGTTTGAGTTAGCTGAGGGTTACGGCCCGCTGAAGAAGCGAACGTTCAGGATCGGAAATATGGGATACATTGAAATGGGAAATATCAATCTCATGCTAAATGCGCTCGGGGACGTCATTTCATCTTTGTGAACTAGGGTGTTCTACAGAATCCTGCAATGCTCCTGAAAGATTAATGTAGATCGAGCAGAACTAAGCTTCGAATTCCAAAAGATAAGGTGCGATAACTTGGCGATAAAGAGCGGCGATTTCGTGCTCATTGACTACACGCTGAAAGTAAAAGAGACTGGAGAGACTGTTGGGACGACCGATGAGAAAGTTGCTAAGGAGGCTAAGCTGTATCGAGGAGAAGAACACTACGAGCCCTACTTCGTGATCATCGGAGAGGGATGGGTTCCGAAAGGTTTGGATGAAGCCCTGACAACTCTAGACACAGGAAGCTCGAGCACCATTGAACTGCCTCCCGAAAAAGCATACGGTAACCGTGACCCCAAAAAGGTTCGTCTTGTCCCGCTGAGAAAATTCACAGCTGACGGGGTATCACCGGTACCAGGCCTCCAACTAAACATAGATGGAAAACCTGCGCAGATACGAGCAGTCGGAGCAGGTCGAGTGCAAGTCGATTACAATCACCCCTTCGCTGGCAGAACGCTAATCTACGATGTCAGTGTCCGGAAAATCGTCGAACAAGAAGATGAGAAAGTTAGAAGTTTGCTTCACAAGAGAATTCCAACAGTGAACGCGGAGAAATTCCTGGTGAAGATTGAAAATGGCAAACTCGAAGTTGATATTCCAGAGGAGGCATTTTTCCTGGAAGGATTGCAAGTGGAGAAGAGAACCTTAACAGCAGATATCGAGAAATATCTGCCGAAGATTGAAACAGTCTCCTTCATCGAAGTCTTCAAGAAACCAGCTCCACCTCCCGTTGAGGCAAAGCCAGTAACAGAAGTGCAGACACCTGCAGCATCTACAGCAGCTGCGCCACAGTCTCCCTAGTCGGACAGAGTTAACAACCGCGAAGACCCTTGTCCCGCAGTCACAAGGAACAATTTGTTACCTAATCCGTCGGAATCTATTCATCGTGTGGGTCTGCCAGGAGTAACCGCGCAACTTCTTAGTCGCGCCGAAACCGCAAGCTGAGCATCGCTTCCATCTTATGTGGAAGGAATGCCTACCACAGCGTCGACATCGAATATGAGTCTTAGAGCGACCTCGTCGACCAAATGATGCAGTGCCTTTCGTCACATATCATCAACTCGGTCTCGGCTTACCTCTTGGGCGGAGGCGACACCAAAACGACGTTATCGCCTCTCACAATTATAGTTCCGATGTTCTTCGTGTTCTCCGGGTTCGAAACGTCCTCCGCGTCTTCAAGCACCAAGTTCATGTGCTGATCGTAGCTGTACAGTTTTCCTCGAATTGTTCGACTACCCTTCAGTTCCACGAGAACGGTTTTGCTAAGGCTCTCTTGGAAGATCTTGTCGGCTACTGCGGACATTGTTTCTGACCTAGTTTGGAAATTGTCACGGTTAATGGAGCTCTCCAAATTAAAGCTTAGGATGGAGTTGTTATTGTCTTGAGAATGACGTTATCAACAAGATAGCGAATAAGTATATCTCGTTGAAGCATGCGGCATCTTAAGGACCGAGAATCAAAACAGATAATCAAGGAATTCATGAATCGATTTCCCGCTTCGACGGAAAGCTTGGATTCCGTCAAACATCTTGAGGAGGAGATAGTCGAAGACAGTTTAGTTTTTTTTACGGACGATAAACCCTGGATAGTGCGTATTCAAAATCGATTTCTTCCGTCACTCAAGTATGATCAGGTACTGAACACCCTGCCTAAGATCGTGGTGGATATGGGGGCGGTTCCACATATCGCAAACGGCGCTCAAATCATGCGTCCGGGAATTCGCCAAATTGAAGGACAATTCAGCGCTGAGGATGTAGTCGTTATAGTTGACGAGAAGTATCGAAAGATCATCGCGTTAGGCATAGCCGAGGCGGATTCTGAAAAAATGCGTTCGATGACGAAAGGTCGGGTTATAACTAACATACACTACGTCGGTGACCCACTTTGGAAATCATTTAACCCCTCAAATAGGCTAAAATAGGCTAATCTTAACGCGCAGGTGACAAACTGCCCCAAGTTCCACTCGAAAACCCACCTTAGTCTTTACACAACTATGTCACGAACTCGTGTTGCCTTCGCAAACGTTTAAACTCCCAAAACCTGAGCCTCCTGAGTTAGAGTGAGAAGAATGATAAGCTCGCACGATGCCGCTTCAGAGAGATTCCCGCTAGTCAATCCATCCATTCAACATCCCATTTACGTAAAAGCATACCCACTACGCGATCCAACTGATGTACCTAGAATCAAGGCTGAGATTATCGAAGGTAACATACTCATCGTCAAGATCACTCCGATAGCAAAACGAAGCGTCGAAGAGACAAAGTCTGCAATCAGCGAGCTTGTCGAATTCATAAAATCAATACAAGGCGATATTGCTCGTCTGGGCGAGGAGAGAATAGTAATGACACCACCGACTGTTAAAGTCTGGCGGAGAGCTTCAAGGCTCACTGTGACCGCTGGCGGCGCAGGCGCGGACGAGGAAACCGAGTAATCCTATCACCGTAATCGAAGCTTCTCAAGAAGATCAGGCGCAACGGTTCTAAGTTTCAGAATCCTAGAAACTTCGTGTGCAAACATATCCGTCTTTCTTCTTTCCCCGTGACCCATAACGACCCTCGAAGGTCGCGGAGAGACCCTTCGGAGGAACCCGAACAGTTGATTTCTATCCGAATGTCCAGAAAAGCCTTCAACGCTTTCAACCCGCAAATTCACTTTGTAGGCTTCAAGCTTCCCATTCCTGCCCATCAAGGATACTTCACGGATACCATTCTTGAGTCGATTGCCTAGGGTCCCTTCCACTTGATAGCTCACAAAAACAAGCGAGTTCCTCTCATCACCCGCTAGATACCGGAAATAATCAATTGCAGGCCCACCCTCCATCATGCCGGAGGTCGCAAGAATTACTGCAGGTTCACCCTGCGCAATCTTTTCTCGTTCAGACGGGTGATCAACATTCGTGAAATAATCAGACTGAAACGGATTTACATCCTTATACAAGATCTGTTCGCGAAGGTCACGCGACAAATATTCAGGGTAAGCAGTATGAATCGCGGTGGCTTCCGAAATCATTCCTTCAATGAAAATTGGAAGCTCCTTTATCATTTTGCTCTTCATGTATGCGTTAAGAACAAGCATTATTTCCTGAGCTCGTCCCACAGCTAGAGTAGGTATCAAAATCTTGCCCCCCTTCTCTGCTGTCTCATTAACGATTCTCGCCAGTTTTCCTTCGACCGTCTCTCTGTCTGACATGACATCATCACGCCCCCCGTATGTGCTCTCCATGATGAGAGTTTCAGCTCGCGGAAATGAGCACGTGGCAGGTTCAAGCAGCATCGTCCTGCCGAACTTGAAATCACCCGTGTAAACGATATTGTGAAGACCTTCTCCAATGTGCAGATGAACAATTGAACTTCCGATTATGTGCCCCGCGTTATGCAGTGTAAGTTTGATATCTGGAGCAACGTCGGTGACGACACCATATTTTACGGGGATCGTATGCATAACGGCTTCCCGTACATCCTTCTGGTCATACGGTGCGTAGCCGCCTTCCTTATTGTAAATATCAAGATAGTCGAGTTGCAGGAGAGTCATGAGAACGGACGTTGGCTCAGAACAGTAGATCGGACCATCATACCCATATTTGTACAGAAAGGGCACAAAGCCGCAATGATCAAGATGGGCATGCGATATTATCACCGCGTCCAGTTTTTGAATGGCGAAATCATCTGCATCAACCCGCGGAAAAGCGTAGTATGGGTGATCTGCACCCGCACTGATGCCGCAGTCGAGCAAGACACAACTCTCGTCGGTTTCCACAAGGATTGAGGATCTTCCGACTTCGTGAAAGCCGCCAAGTGGCGTCAAGAAAACACTGGAAGTTCGTGATAATCTGGGGCGAAATATACGCTCACCGACATCGCGGAAAATTCGACTTCGCTCTTCACTTTCTGAATGAAGGATATGTCTAGTACTCGCGATTATCTTCGATGGCAGAGGTGGAGCTCTAAGAACCCGAGGCCTCCAGCTGGTGGTCTTGATGATCTCTTGAAGCGTAGCCCCATCCTTACCTATTGCAAGACCGGGTTTTTTTGCCTCAATTATGACCTCACCAAGAGTTGGGTCGAAATTTATCTCAGTAATCTGAGCCTCGGCGGGCACTATACCTTTGATGAGACGTTCAGATTCGGGTTCCTTCATTCTGATGGTCGGGTCAGATCTAATTACAACCCTCTTATGGAGCAGGTTAACAATCTCGGTTACAATGTAGCTCTGTTCAAGCAAAAGTCCAACGTTCTTTACGTAAATTGCAAGTCGGGGTCCTTCGAATTCGATCCGAGTAATCTCCGCTTCTTTGGGCATGTGAGTTACTATGGTTTCGCGGATTCTTGCCTGTGAATCATCTACTAGTCGTGCCACTGCCGTTCTCCTCGTGACCGTCTTAAGAAAATTCTAATCTAGTCTAAGCGTGGACTGCTTTCTTTTCCTCCTCGCTTAGTTCTCTGTAACCTTCTTTCGAAATGACGGCGACGTCGAAGCTGTCTCCGCTCGCGGAATCTCTCTTCATGGCAGAAGTTACAGCTGTAACGACGAGCGGTATCGCTTCTTTTACCGACATGCCTTCCTTGTATCCTGGCTCAAGTACACCATAAGCTACAGGTGAGCCGGAGCCGGTCGAAACACACTTTTCTTCTGTCACGCTACCTAATGGGTCAAGCGCGAAGATGTGCGCGCCTTGGTCGTCTATGCCGCCTATTATTGATTGTAAAATAAATGGGTAGAATCTGGATTGGAAGAGAATGTTAGCTGCGAGTCGAGCAACTGCTGCTATTGGTATCGGGAGTCCCTTCTCGTATTTGTAGAGCCGGGAATTGGCACGGAGCACTTCTACGACTGACTGCGCGTCAGCAACTCCACCCGCGATGGTCATAGCTACATGATCGTCTATCGGGTAAACTTTCTTCGCATGTTTGTGTGCCACAAATGTCCCTAATGTTGCACGAGTATCTGTTCCTAGAACGATACCATCACGACAAACTAGCCCCATTGTAGTTGTGCCAGTTAGCACGTATTTCGGTGTTCCATTCTTGTTCTGCTGATACATGATCTTAGTATCCTCCGACAATTGCTCCGGAGCATAACGAACGAGCGCTCGAGAACGTTCCAGCGCTGTGAGGATAGGACCATCTAATGAATACTTAAAAACATTTCTTGATGAGCGTCGTCAACATCTGGTCAATAAATAACTCTCACGGAGTTCGACCTGTAATATCTGCGGTTGCTGCTGGGACCTCTATGGAGAATGCCTACAGTTACGAAAACGATCTAATGGATGAGGCGTTTGCTGAACTGAAGTCACAGCACATCATTTCTGAGGCATTGAGAGAGAAATTACTGGGAGCATTTGGAGAACGTTTCACGAATGGGTTGGATCTTGCAAGGTCGAACAGAGTCAAAAAGTACGAATTCAAGCCTAGTAATCGAATCGTGTGGGTCGTGGAAGGCCGTACTAACGACTACCAAGTGATTCCTGATCTCCCTTTCTGCTATTGTGATGATTACTACTTTCGTGTCATGGATCGGAAGAGAGGATTGTGTTATCATATTATAGCGCAGCGTGTTGCTGAAGCATTAGGTCAGTTCCAAAAGATCAACGGAAGTGACTCTCAGTACTCAAACATAACCAATCGTTGGAGAGCTAAAGTGACTGAATAAGATGAGCAGTGTTTAAATTGGTTCGTTTTGTAGGGCTCATACGAGCGTTTGACTGTTGACCACTGACGAGCTCTGGGCTCTGATTCAAATAGGGATCACTTTCTTAGCCTTCTTAGCAGTGGTCCTCATCTTCGTGTACTTGGCATACGAAAAACCGTCATCTTAGCAGGTCTCAAGCCAAGCTTCACTCAATCTTTCGAAAATAGTGGGATACTCGATTGGCCGAGAACACATTCTCCCGGTTACATAGAGCTATCCGAGAACACCTAGAAAGGATAGGATTAGAGGAACCAAGCGGGATTCAACGAATTGCTATTGAGCCAATCCTCAACGGTGAAAACGTTCTCGTGATCGCTCCGACTGGCACAGGAAAGACCCTGGCCTCCATCCTCCCCATCTTCAATTCTTTTCTTGATTATCGATCGAGCGGGGAAGTCAAGGGAATTTCGATACTCTATATAACGCCTTTGCGAGCCTTGAACCGTGACATCCTCAGAAGACTGTCGGATATTGGCAGAGAGTTGGATATCAAGGTTCAGGTTAGACATGGTGATACACCGCCTAGCGCTAGAGCGACGCAGGCGAGGTCACCACCCGATATGCTTGTGACCACGCCTGAAACTCTTCAGGCAATATTGCCTGGTCGGCGAATGCGTGAACATTTGAAAGGTGTTCGCTGGGTAGTAGTAGATGAGGTTCATGAACTAGCGACTGACGAGCGCGGTGTTCAGTTGTCTGTAGCACTGGAACGCTTAGCGCATCTATCCGGGAAGAACTTCCAACGGATCGGACTCTCTGCAACTGTAGGTGAAGAAAGTAAGGTTGCACAGTTTCTGGCTGGTGCTGATCGTAAAGTCACTATAGCAAAATCCGAAGAGCTGCGACGGTTCGAAGTTCAGGTGCAATATGCACCCTCGGGAAACGAAAATGCAGCCGATTCCGAGAAACTTGGCTTACCTCAAACGACAATAGCGAGAACGAAGAGAATCGCGGAGATCGTCTCAAAAAAGCAATCCACACTAGTTTTCACAAATACGCGAGAACAGGCTGAAGCGATAGGTTCTCAACTCCGTGCCTTAACACCCAATCTTGCTGTTCGTGTCCATCACGGTTCACTCTCGAGAGAAATTAGAGAAGAAGTCGAAAAAGGATTTCACGAAGGATCTGTGAAGGCAGTCATATGTACCTCGAGTTTGGAATTGGGGATGGATATCGGCAGCGTTGACTTCATTATCCAAAACATGTCTCCAAGAACGTCTACTAGGTTGATACAGAGAATCGGAAGAAGCGGGCATACGCTTAAGGGGTCAGCCAGAGGCGTCATAATTGGTACAATGGCTGATGACCTCCTAGAAGCCGCTGTATTGACAGTTCAATCGAGAGAAGGACTAATCGAGAAGACAATAATACATGATGATTCCCTCGACGTTCTAGCTCATCAGATTGCAGGCTTAACCCTTGATCTCAAAAGAGTACATCTAGCCGAAATATACGAGCTCGTACGACAAGCATATCCATTCAGAGCCTTGTCACCGGAACGACTGCATGAACTTGTGAAATTCCTAGACTCCACTCGAACAGTCAGACTCGTCGAGGATGTCGTATCTGCTCGATTCCCAAGAACTTTTCAATACTACTACGAAAATCTATCAGTGATACCAGATGTCAAACACTTTGACGTGTTTGACTTTTTCAGGAAACGGCGAATAGGAACTCTAGATCAAGGTTTTGTAGTTAGAAGGTGTAAGCCCGGAACCGTTTTCATAATACACGGTCAAACTTGGAAGATAATATCCATAAACGAAGAAAAACTATCGGTGGAAGTCGAACCAACGGCTCCAACGCTTGACGCAATTCCCAGCTGGGAAGGCGAAATTATCCCAGTAACTTTCGAAACTGCACAGGAAGTCGGCAAATTGAGATCAGACATCTCATCCGCTCTGGATGACCCCGATGTCCTCAGAAAAATACAAGAGCGGTATGCTCTCACAGACGAAGCAATGACTAAGATTACCGAAACTTTGCGAAATCATCTGGGCCATTCTCCGCTCGCAACGAATTCACATGTCGTAATTGAAAAGTTCGAAAACTGTGTGGTTATCCACTCTACTTTCGGTACAAAAGTGAACGATACTCTTGCGATGATAATGGGATCACTTTTAGGCAGTAAATTGGGAGTCAACGTTGCAACTCAGACAGATCCATATCGGATAGCATTCATTTCATCATTCAAAGTTGAACCCGAAATCGTCGCGAACGAACTGTCGAAACTAACGCCCGAAGACATCGAGGTGATCCTGATCGAATCGATTCAAACGTCTGATGCCTTTGCATGGAGGCATTGGCATGTCGCGCGAAAATTCGGTATTGTAGAGAGAAGAGCAGATTACCGAGCGTATCGAGCGCGCACGATAGTTCGAGCACTGAAAGAAACTCCCGTCAATTTTGAGGCCAGGAGAGAAATGCTGGTTGAAAAGTTCGATCTAGAGACCACTCAAGAAGTGATTCGTGATATACACAGAGGAGAGATAGCCATAGATGTAGCTCACGGCCGATCAGATACATGCTCACCGCTTGCTGCTCCGATAATCGATAAGATAATCCCTCATGATCTACTCAGGCCAGCAATACCGTCGAAATCCGTCACGGATATTGTAAAGGAGCGAGTACTGACCAACACCGTCAGGCTCGTCTGCATGTTGAACGGCGACTGGGACGCTATTCGCATCGTGGGCCAACTACCTGAGAAGATTCGCTGTCCGAAATGCACCTCGACATTGATCGCTGCCACTTATCGATCCAACGATCTGCTAACTCCCATAGTGAAGAAGAAGAAACGAGGGTTAAGGCTCTCTCGTGATGAGGAGCACATCTGGCGACAAGCAACATTGAGTGCGAGCTTAGTGCAGAATATGGGGAAACAAGCTATCATCGTAATGAGTGGTCGCGGTGTGGGTCCTACAACTGCCACAAGAATACTGCGAAAAGTACACCATAAGGAAACTGATCTCTACGTAGACATACTCAAGGCGGAGCGTGAATACGCAAGAACGCGCCTCTTCTGGAATTGAAATTAAG
This sequence comes from Candidatus Methylomirabilota bacterium, assembly GCA_035524675.1. Lineage (GTDB taxonomy): Archaea > Thermoproteota > Bathyarchaeia > 40CM-2-53-6 > 40CM-2-53-6 > FEN-987. Next base: position 12,863 of record DATKOK010000025.1, read on the forward strand.
ACTAAGTTTGGAGCCTTAGAGTGACAGCAAGATGATCCGGATACCTCGGCCTCCCAAGCTCCTGAAACTCCTCCTCGGTTAAAGTCACTATCAGTCTGGGCGTGCCCAACTGTTGACCGAAACCTGGAAGTTGGCTGAGAGTTCTCTGGACGGCTATCGTGACGCCAGCCATCTCCTTATCCATTTCAAGCGGAAAAGTTACTGGTCCCTTAAACGGATCACCCAGCGTAATCTGAACCATCGGTCGACTTTGACCTGACTGAATTGGAGTTACAACCAGCACCGTTCCTTCTATCGTAACGTCCGTCATGCTACAGCGCTCTCATTGCGTTAGGGATGAAGCGCTATTCTAAGCTTCCGGGGGTCAGTATAGATTAAGGTACTTGCACTTTGTATACGATATCATTCTCTCGGACACGGCCAGAGACCTTAAGCCCAATTGACTGTCCAGCTCCGGCGGTAGTAATCTGCTCATGCTCAATTTCCATTGAGTCGATTGTCTGTTCAACAGTAGTCGTGCTCCCGCGAATAACGATCTTATCTCCATTATTCACGGTGGCACTCAACTCAAGGACCGCTACCCCCGCTTTCGGGAAGAAATGGGTAATTCGACCGACCTTTTCGTAAGCAGGCTCCAATCCGATCGTAACTACATTAGTTGTTTAGTCTGAAGTAGTTTTCGTTCAATCCTCCATCGCGGCAAGGCTCCAGTGAGCGATCTTAAGGACAACGTCTAATTCAACAAGAAGACTTACGTTCATGAGTGTGACGTTTGACGAGGCCTCGGGGGGGGAGTGCGTTGACAACGAGCTTGGCGATCATAGATGAGATCCTATCCAAGAGACCGGATCTCTCCGCAGAACAGGTTCGCGCCCTTATTGAGGAAAAGAAGAGAGAACTTCCAAACTTCCTTTCAGACGAAGGAGCCGCTCGACTTGTGGCTGAAGAATTACTCATTAAAACGAGTGGAACTCAACTAGGGCGAATGCGAATTAGAGATCTGGTCAACGGATTAAATGACGTAGCCATTTCTGGCCGAATACTTGCAGCTTGGCCCCCTCAAGCTTTCCAGCGCAGAGACGGCAGCTCCGGACAAGTCATGCGCCTGATCATCCTAGATCGAAGTGGTAGAGTCCGTTGTGCTCTATGGGACCGACATGCCGATACGATGTCTAAGCGTAACCTGCAAGGAGGAATTATCAGAATAGGACACGCGTATACTCGTCAAGGACTTGCTGGAGACGTAGAGGTACATGCAGGTGATCGAAGTATAGTTGAACTCAACCCACAAGAAATGCCCACTACAGACTTTCCTGACTTTCGAGAACTATTCTCATCAATAAACGAGATCCCAAGCGAATCAAGTCAGGTAAACGTAGTCGGAGTTGTCCAGGTAGAACCGCGAAAACATTCGTTCACGAAGGGTGATCGAACCGGCACCGTTCTTAACACGATCATAGCCGATCAATCGGCCCAAATCCCGTTAGTAGCATGGAACGATCGAGCGGAGGAACTACAGGATCTAAAGAAAGGCGATATTTTGCAAATCGTAAATGCTCGGTCAAGATTGAACCAAAACGCAAAGCTCGAGCTACACATAGAAACCAGATGTTTGGTCTCAGTGCTACATCAACCACCAGACTACCTCAAATTGCCGGCTGAGAGTCAAATCTCTAGAATTGCAGATCTGACAGTACACAGCTCCCTTGTGGACTTGATCGTGACCGTAATATCAAAAAGCGAAATTCGAGAAGTCAGGCGATCCACGGGAGAGATGCTGAAAGTTTCGTCGATTCTCGTTGGCGATGAAACAGGCATAATCATGCTGACGCTATGGGACGATAAGTCTGAGCTGGTAGGGAATTACGTTGAGGGGGAAACCCTCCATTTGCACGGAGTTACTGTGCGTGAGAGACTCGGCGATCTTCAGTTAAATCTGGGGAAATCTGGCCAATTAGAAAAGGTGCATGTAGTCCAGAAATTAATTCCACCAACACGCCTAGATGGACTCGCGGCGGCCAAGGGCTTAGTGACGGTAGAGGGCAACATAATTGATCAGCCCGTGGTTCGACAAGTATCAACTGACAAAAATGAGACCATAGACGTCGCTTCATTCATGCTAAAGGGAGAGACCGGATCGGCGCGAGTTACCCTCTGGCGCGATCACGCTAAGTTGGCGACCCAACTTATCCCCAATCGTCGATTGCGAGTGACGGGAGTACGAATTCGGCCGGGATTGAATGGCCAAATGGAATTGAGCTCGATTCCGCTCACTAAAATCAGTATACTCCCTGCTCGAGTGGAGAAACCCGCTTGGGAAGACATACGCAAAATAATCAGTCTCGAAGGCGGAATAGCGTCATGGATAAAGGGTCAAGTTATCCAAGTTGCAAACGATAAAATTCGGATCGACGATGGAACGGCTGTAATTGATGTATTGTGCAACAAGACCGTTTCTGATCAAATTGCAGTCGTCCTAGATGCGATTGTAGGCAAGGAGCTAGAGATCTACGGCACCACAGAACATGATAATGACAAGCTCATATTCAAAGCAACGAAGATTCTGAACATGGATAAATGACATCTCTTCAGGGATGGAACCCGAATCAAAACTCTAATATTCGCTTCCTATGAGTGAATATGGTACAAGACTTCAGGGAGTCCATGCAGCCGACATGACGCTGCCAATTTTCGTTTTCTGAACTAATGAATAGTCGTAGGTAGATATTTTGTCACTACTTAGAAATGTCATTGGTCCACATCCGAACTTGTGGGATTATGTGAATACCATAAAGAATCCAACAGTGAAGCAGACAATCAAGAAAAGAGTTCAGGAATACCAACCGAAAGCGGAGATAATTGATAATTTCTCGGCTGTGACCGATCGGTACTTTTTCGTGGTATTCGCAACAGAATGGAACGCAGAATGTAGAGCCCAATTACCTAATCTTATGAAGGTCTTCGCAGCGGCAAACAATGCCGCAATTAACATCAAAGTCATCGACTTCGACGAAAATCGTGATATTGCAGATGAAATGAGCGTGCTACGAATTCCGACCATCATCGTCCACGACAAGGCGTGGAAAGAAATAGGTAGATTCATCGAGAAGCCACAAATGGGTGGCACGCTTGAAGAGGAACTGTGGAAGATAATGAACAAGAATCAACAAAGGTAGTTCTAATGAGAAAAGTATCGATCAATAAGTGGAAATCTTGACAATACCCGGAATCTTAAGCATCTTTTGAAGAATCGTTCCACTCGGCTGTTTCTCCACGACTAAAGTCAGTTTCGGCTCGGGCGTTAGGTCTGGGTCGTCGGCCACCGCTTGTCTAATCGCAATATTCTCTTGCGAAACCAACGCAGCAGCTTGCGCTATGATCCCAACTGTATGCGGATCCGCATAAATCTCGATGACGCTATAACCTAGAAACCTAGCAATATCGCCCAAA
>DATKOK010000026.1:0-5490 GCA_035524675.1 Candidatus Methylomirabilota bacterium
GCAGCCACGGTACTGAGTGAGATAGAATGAAGAAGCTTGCAGTATTCGCTTCGGGAAGAGGATCGAACTTCAAAGCAATAATAGACCATGTACGAATGCGCATACTTGAGAACGTCAGTTTAAGCCTCCTGGTTTCGAATGACATGAACGCACCAGCCCTCAACGTCGCAAAGGAGCATTCCATACCTTCAGTCTTCATCAATGGGATCCAAGACAGGAAGTTCCTTTCTAAGCAAGACCGTGAAGAAGCGAGGAATGAATTCGATACTAAATCAGCACAAGTTCTGAAGGATCATCATATAGACGTCATAGCTCTCGCTGGATTCATGCAAGTCGTGGGGCGACCGATCCTTCAGGATTATACGGACAAAATTATGAACATTCATCCAGCCCTCGACCTAATTCGATTCGGCGGACGAGGAATGTACGGAGACCGAGTCCACGCTGCAGTTCTCCGAGCAGGCGAAACTACATCTGGCTGCACCGTTCACTACGTTGACGACAGCGTCGATGGAGGACCAACCATCCTTCAAACCTCTGTTCCCGTTGAACACGACGATACTCCGGACACGCTTGCCCATCGAGTTCTGATCCAAGAACATCGGACATACTCAAAGGCAATTCAGTTACATGTTGATGGTAGGATTCACATCGTTAGTGGAAAGACCGTGATCGATTGGAGCAACGATTGGGAAGCAAAATGGCAAGAAAAAGAGAACGAATACGTAAGATACCAAACGGAACTCGAGCAACCAACTCGAGTTTAGGGGGTGACCGAATGGCGACAGTCGCTATAATAGTAGGCTCAAAGAGTGACCTGGAAATTGCACAGAGAGCTGAGAAAATCTTAGATGAATTAGGCTTGACCTACGAAACCCAGATACTTTCTGCTCACAGAGACCCCAAGAAACTAGACGCGTTCATCGCATCCAGCCCTGCCAAAGTGTTCATCGCAATTGCAGGGCTCGCGGCGCACCTGCCAGGTTACGTTGCCTCCCGAACTCAAAAACCAGTCATAGGAGTCCCAGTTAACAAGGCTCTTGGCGGTCTCGATTCGCTCCTCTCGATAGTGCAAATGCCGAAAGGCATTCCGGTTGCAACGGTGGGGATTGACGCCGCAGAAAATGCAGCGCACCTTGCTAACCGGATTCTCCGACTTGCAAAGTGAGCGTGAATACCTCGAAGAACACCTACGCTAGCGCAGGGGTGGATATAACTGAAGTCGCTAAGATACACAACCAGATCGATCTAATTCTGTCAAGAACCTTTCGGACTAGAAGGGGCAAAGTCGGAGAGCCCCTGAACATTCATCAGCACTATGCAGGTTTGATAGAAATCAATCGTAATCAGACCCTTGCACTTCACGCGGACGGCGTAGGGACAAAAGTACTCGTCGCCACAGCATGCCAGAAGTACAATACTATAGGTATAGACTGCGTCGCCATGAATGTCAACGACGTAATCTGTGTTGGGGCCGAACCAATAGCTCTCGTCAACTACCTAGCACTCGAACGTCCACAACCACAATTGGTCAAACAGGTCATGATAGGACTTCAACGAGGCGCGCAAATGGCAGGCGTCGCCGTCGTATCAGGCGAAACGGCGATCATGCCCGACGTCGTCAATGGATTCGACCTGGCAGCCACCGTAATTGGCATCGTAAACAGGAGGGATATCATCACAGGAGAAGAGTGTGTAGCGGGCGATATCATTCTAGGGCTCAAGAGCAGCGGAATACACAGCAACGGCTTAACGCTCGCGCGGAAAGTGTTACTCAAACCCAGCCACCAACTTCTAAGAGAATTACTCCACCCAACCAAGATCTATGTGCGAGACGTATTAGAGCTCCAGAGATTAAGTTGCGAAATTCACGGATTAGCACATATCACAGGTGGCGCATACTCGAAACTCAAGAGAATCGGAAAACGAGCCAAAGTAGGCTTCAACCTCGATAACCTTCCTCAACCCCACAACATCTTCAAAACCATCCAACAGAGAGGCAAGATATCAGACCGCGAGATGTACCGAACCTTCAACATGGGTATCGGATTCCTAATAATCTGTCCAAAACGCTCCTCACGCCAAATCATGGAGATATTACCAGACGCAAAACCGATAGGCCAAGTCACAGGCTCTCGAGAAGTAAACGCTCGAATAAAGGGACGCGACGTCCAAATCGAAAAATGGTAAGGCAAGATCAATCATGAACGTTGAACAAGCCGAAAAAACCGTTCAAGAGCTCTGGGACTCAGACATACCCGCATGGAACACGTATTGGGTTCCCATTTTTCGCAAATTCTCCCAAGAACTCGTTCACAAGGCTCAACTTCATCCAGGACAACTCATACTAGATGTCGGAACCGGCACAGGTATAGCCGCCCTCGAAGCCGCGAAACGAATCGAACGCGGATTCGTGATCGGAATAGACCGTTCACACAAAATGATTAACATAGCACGCGCCAACGCCAACAAGAATCAATGTCGGAACGCATTCTTCATCGAAATGAACGGGGACCAGCTGTTGTTTCCCAACAGGTTGTTCGCTCGAGTAATGTCAAATTGTGGCATTTCCAGCGGCACCTTCCCACGAGCCGTTAGAGAGATTTCCCGCGTGATACGAGACGACGGAATATTCATCCTCAACGATTTTCACTTAATCGAGGTCGCTCCCCACAGGATTTTCAGTGAAATTCTACGTGTATACAGAACGGATAACCCGTCTCGAAAACTTAGCAAATGGCGGGAAGCGCTTGCCACGTTAGAGAGTCTCGGAAATCGATACAGCGATTCGAAGGAGACCATACTGCATCAAGCGGGATTCAAGCGAATAAAGGAACGGACAGAGACGTTTCGGATAGATCTTCCAAGTACACAAGATTACTTGAGAATGAGGTTTCAGAGAATCGCTCTCCGACAAGAACTCATTGAATTGACACAGGATCGTCGTCGTAAATTTCTTAAGGAATTAAGAAAGGAATTAGCAGTTCACACCCACAAGGGACGCTTCACATTCAAATGGAAGGTAGATTTCACTATAGCAGCGAAAGAGTGAAGTCCGCATATCTAATTCGCCTTGATATCGGACGGAGCGTGGAGCAGATTATGCATGAGGCCAGTGAATCCCGCCGGCCATCACGGCAGTAAATGCCAATTCGCGCGCGCTGGGTCGCATTCGTAACAATCACGCCGATTCGGTTATCTGAGAAACGGTACGAGCCGCCCATGACACGATCTTCGTGCACCGCTCTGAGTGAATCCGAGCTTGGTACACCGCCCTTCCTTCTTCCGTGCTCAGGTCGACTCCTGTAAGCTCACGGCATTTACACGTTCCAAACTCCTTAACGAATGCTGAGTAGAAGCGGTCCGCTTCTTCATAGCATCGGTCGCGACTCTCTTTTGCTGAATCCCTCCCCATGCTTAAACCGAGTCTCATGACTCCGCCGGTTAATGCTCCGCAGACGTCCCCGTTTCGACTGATGCCCCCACCAAAGCCTGTAGCGATTCTAGGTATGACCGTCTTGAGTTCGCCCCGCAGCACATCCTGACTGGTGGCAAGAAGAACAGCCTCCGCGCAGTTATAACCGGAATCGAACAAGGATACGGCTCTATTCTCAGGCGTCATAGTTCTACCGAGATGACAAGAGTGCAATATACGCTATGCATGGATCCCTTGGCGGAAAGACACGAGACTATCGCAAGTCAAAGTCGCAATGCACACACGGCCTATATGGGCCGGCACCACAGCGCGAGCAACGTTCACAAACCTTATTCAAGAACGTATAGCAACTGCAACAACGAAAATCCATTTCGTCGCCCGTGTCAAGTGCGAAGCTGGAGACTTCTCGCAGGTCAGAAACCATTTCCGCTCTACTACTCACCCTTACTCACCTCCCTCAACCGTCAAGCGTGGCCATAAGCCTAATCCAGACTGAGGAATCACGTAAAACTGAATCCTTGTTGGAAGTTCCCCTCGGCCCATTCACGATACTCCCAACATACTGAATGTGTGCGCATCAGATGATAAAGCTTCTTTACGCGCTCATTTTCATCCAGATCAATCTAAATTACCAGTGTGATCAAGAAACCCACGCCCAGAAGCAGTATCGTCACGAGAATCATGAGAACGTTCAAGCCGAGCGCAGGAACTAGCTTCGGCGTGTTTTCGCATTCTCTTAGAACAATTCGACAAGCCTTGTAAGCAATCGGAAGCGAAATTAACGCTATCAGGACAGTCGCAGGGACTAGCCCAAAGACAACGGAGACGATTATCGAGATATACGTCGCCGCCGTTGCAGCGACATATAATGCTGCGGCGCGTCGCTTACCCAGCAGTATGACCAAATGCTTCCTTCCCCCATACCTGTCGGCCTCGACATCTGGGAACTCGTTAAGAAACAGGAGCAAATCAACAAGTATCGTCACAGGGATGCAAACCGCTACTCCGACAAGATCCACATTCCCGGTCTGCGTCACGTAGATTCCGAGCCCCATGAGTCCGAAGCCAGTTCCAGCAACGATCTCACTGATTCCATGAATTCTCGAGAGAAACGGGGTGTAGAGTACAATGGCAATCGCCCCGTAGAGCACTAGGGGCAATAGAACGTAGAAGTATAGGGAGAGAAAGTAGACACCGATTGTCCCTGCAAGTACGAGGCACATAATGGCAACAAGCAACGCGGAAGACGGCCTCATCTCGCCCTTTACGAGGGTCTCTACGCCGCCGCTGAACGGCGTTTTAACTGTTCTAGAATCTATCCTTGACTTGAAATCAAAATAATTATTGAAGGCATTCACGGAGGCATGCAACAACAAGGCCGCGAATAGAACCAGAACCGCGCTCACAGAATTGAAGGACCGATGTGAATAGAATGCCGCTGACAGGTTAGTCACAACGATTACGACAGTAAGTGGGAGAAAATTGGCTCGAGTGATTGGGATCAGGTTATTCATTACAACTACATCCTAGCTGGGTTAATGAGCATAGAAAATTTCAGAACATACAAGATCATGAACCCCGTTGACTTTTGGGTGAAATTATCTCAGCGCATATCGATTCGTTGCCCGTTTCTCAACTATGAAAAGCTCCGAGCCGAATTACCGAACACGTCACAAGTTTAGATCTTGCTGAACAGTCACGATTATCAAGTATTCGGAGTGAACCTGCAATGCCCGTAAAGTGCTTGGCGAATACTCCTAACCAGGAGATAGTTGCTCCCGGTCAAGAGGAGAAATGTCGCTCCGATAAACCAAGGTTGGTAGATCGCAAGAAGGACTGCGAGCGCTTCTGTTCCCGCTGTCTGTATTATACTACCCAGGAACAACCCTGCGCAGGTGGGACATGCAGTGAATAACCCTACGATTGCTCCGAATGCTCCCAGCCAGCGCAAGCCGCCATTCTTCGATCTCTTGTCAAACATAAAATGTCCCAAGGCAACATTGTGCCCCACAAGCAAAGAAACGACTGTCATCAATATGACATTGACTGGGACC
>DATKOK010000027.1:0-12260 GCA_035524675.1 Candidatus Methylomirabilota bacterium
CGCTTACAGAATCGAAAATTCACAACGTTCGGTTGTAATCAGCGGCGACACGAGGCCATGCAAATCATTGATTGAGTTGGCAAAGGGTGCGGATTTGTTAATTCAAGAATGTTCCTTCCCAGATGATATGGAGGAAATGGCACGAATAACGAACCATTCTGTACCATCAGAAGTTGGAGAGCTCGCGCACCAAGCGGGCGTAAGAACGGTCGTACTGACTCATCTCTTTCCCCAATTGAAGGGGAAGGAAAAGGAAACGGTTCAGAGCGTTAAGGATGGATTCGAGGGGGAAGTCATTCTCAGTAGCGATCTCCTTGAACTCAGCGTATAGATGTCAGCCTACAATCGAGTCGAGCCGGCTTCTGTTCACAGAGTTCTAGCCGGTCTCTTGAGTCGTGCAAATGCGCGTAAGTGTGAGTGAATTCAATAATGCAGTCGTGGACGAACCTGCGAAGCTCGGAGAAGAGTTACGATCGTTCAATGACTTGTCCAGTTACCGTGAGACGTTTGATTCGACTGAGTAGGTATGATCGCTAGTCCAAAAATCTGCTGAGATTGTGGTGCAGCGGGAACCCCACTCAAACTCAGGACATAAAGGTTCATTTGTAATGACCACCATCCTGTTGTTCTCGGGGCTACGGCACTACTCGTAATTACGGCAGCGAAGGGGCCAAGTATTGAGTATGTTGTTCGGCTAGTTGAAAGAATTTGTCCGGTTCTGGCATCCGCCAGGTCGGCTCTCACGGTGTAGAATCCGGCTCCTGTGCACGTTACGCTGAACAACGTCTGAACGTCAAACTTCTGCCCTTGTTGGACGCTGGGAGGACCGTAAAGATTCATCGCTGTAAAGTAGCATCCCGAGCTCTGCGAAGTGACGGCAGGGATTGTGCAGAGTGTAGCTATACTCGTTACAAGTAGCAAGATTTCATTATGGTGGCGCATCAATTGACAAAAATACCTTGACAGAATTTAATCATTCTGCATCCACAACTCTACCGGGCAACAGCATGCTTCTAGCCCACGCTTATTGTTGCGAGAGGTGTCTGTCCAGAGAGAGAACTTTGAATCGGCGGAAATCCCGAACTTACTTGAAGGTTAATGACGGCGTAAATCGAGTGATCACCAGGACTCAATCCAACCAAACTGAACGTATCTATGGCTGTAAACGCCCAAGTGTACGTCACGTAGGAGAAAGTGCGTGAATTCCAACTATTTCCATCCACGTACTCGGTGATGGCTACGTTTAGCGACGTTGGACCAGTGAGGGCTGGGAGTACGATGACCGCTTTGCAGGTTGCCCGCCACGCGCCGTCCTTGTAGCATCCAAACGACTTGATGAAAAGCTGGTCCGCATGGACTGGCGCCACCAGAGCACAGACGAGAACGAGAACCAACCAGAACATGGATAGTTTCAAGGGATTCGGTTCAGTCGTGAGGAGTAGTATAGCTTAAGCTCGTTGGAGTCGAAATCCATAACACTTGTACAACATCTTCTATGCCTGCTGATATCGCGCAAATTTCAGCCTAATGGATCTTGGCAGGTCACTTGGGAACGATGCACAGGAACCTCAACGGCTCCGAACCAGCTCTGAATTGATGTTTCTTGCCGGCTGGAATCAGTATGGCGTCGCCGGGTTCTATTCTCTCCTCGCGATCTTCATAGCGTACTTTGCCATGCCCCTCCAGAATGTAGACCTCGTGCTCCCAGTCGTGTTGATGATACGGAGTGAAGCCTTCGGATTCTATTGCGAAATGGCGCATCAGAAAATTGGGAGCCCCATCACCTTCATTGATAAGCCACTTTATTCTTGCCCCCTTAGAATCTTCTTCAGCTACAGGCGCCTCCTTCACAACGCTAACGTTCACTCTATGCAAGTCGGATCGCTACGTGATTACTATAAATTAGGAAGATAAATGATGCCTTGAAGTTCACGGCGAGGCGTTAACCTCTTTAACCTTGACCGACTTACCCTCAATAGTTTCAGATGAACAGTGTGAAATCCTATCTTGCAATCGCACTAGGAATAATCATATTGATTGTTGATAACTGGTGGACCTGGACAAGCTATACGTATCTCCCGTGGTTGGCCGCCGGCGTAATCATCGGCGTAGCCAGCGTCGTATGGATTGGCTTAGATTACGATCTGATGAGAAATAGTCGTTAATCCGCCGAGCCGCGCAAGCAGTGGGACGATCAACACAGATTCAAGTAGTTACTGAAATCCAAGTAATCACTAAATATCGGCGCGGTCAATCCCCGTCCTGGTGAAAACTTGCTGATGCACGAAATCATGAGCGAGCTAGAACCTGCAATCGGTGAGTTCCGGAAAGGAAATTTCGTTCTGCTGCACGATTCAAGCACACGGGAGAATGAGTTTGATCTCATTGTTGCGTCGGAGCTGGTTTCAGAAGAGCACGTTAGAGTCATGCGACGTGATGCTGGTGGTTTGCTTTGCCTCACGGTCGACCGTACGGTCGGGGAACGTTTAGGCTTAGGATTTCTCCAAGATATATTCGCGTCCTCAGCTACGCGTTTTCCAGTTCTTCGTGACTTGGTCGAAGAGAAGGAGCCGTATGGTGACCGGCCGGCCTTCTCCATAACTATCAACCATCGTAGAACCTTCACCGGAGTTACGGATCAAGATAGAGCTCTCACGATTCGGGAGATGGGGAAGGTCTCCAAAATGGTGTTAGAGAATCACCCGAACTACCGGTTAGAGTTCACTAGACAATTCAAGTCGCCGGGGCATGTTCACCTTCTCCTTGAGTCAGATGGCTCCCTTAGCCGTAGACGTGGTCATACGGAACTCTCCCTCCAGCTTTGTAGACTAGCCGGCCTCACTCCGTCGGCCGCTATTTGTGAGATGCTTGATGGGAAGACACATCGTGCACTCGGCATGATTGGTGCGAGTGCCTACGCTAGGGATCACGGTCTTTGCATTATTGACGGCGAACAACTTGTGAGGCATTACCTCGCCTCGTCCGAATGCCATCCGACCTTGTCCTACCCGAGCGTGAGTTAGTGCTGCCAATTGTCAACTTAGGTTTGGTCGTAGCGGATTTCAATCCAGAGATCACGAGACGGATGCTCGATCAGGGTGTCAAACGGTCAAGAGAGCTTGGCGCTAGGATCACGTATGTCTGCAGGGTTCCAGGTTCATTCGACATGCCTATTATTGTTCAGGAGTTGCTGGAGAAAGAGGACGTCGACGCAGTGGCGACGTTGGGTGCAATCGTGAAGGGTGAGACGGGTCATGACGAGATTATCGCGGCTGCACTTTCAGACCGGATTTCGGATCTCTCGATTAAATTTCGCAAGCCCGTAGCGCTCGGCGTTTCGGGTCCCCGGGAGAGTTGGGCCCACGCGGAGGCGCGGGCTGAGGAGTATGCAAACCGTAGTGTCGAGGCGGCGCTCGCGCTAGTGAGAGTACGAAACCGCCTGTTGAACAGAGAAACTGCAAATTACCCGGTGTTTGCGGAATGATTCAACCTCGTGTTCAAATTACGCTGATCCAAATTGACAATTACGGACCCTGGACCAGCACATTAGGTAACGATCGCGAACACCGATTGCAGGTGCTTCAAGCTGATCTTTACTCGACCTTGCAGACCAGCTTCTCCATGAAGAACGGTCTGGTATTCTTCAACAGATTTGACGAGATGCTTGCGGTGACGAACGGAATATCGCAAGCCGAGCACAATGAAATTCAGTCAAACGTGCAGGCACTTTTCCCGTTTACAGTGAGCATGGGTATCGGAGTTGACATCACCCCGTTCAAAGCGCAAGTGCAGGCGTCAAAAATGCTCCAAGCGACAGGAAGCGCTCAGTCCGAGGACCGAAGGAGCGTTCTAGCTTTGAAAGAAACGCTGACGCTCGATGAGGCATACGCACAGATCATTCATATCGACGTTGACGGAATAACCCACATAAGTGACCACAGTTTCGCGTTCGAGACTTCGATCCGACTGCAACATTCACATTTTGATCTGATGACGCTATTCGGACAGTTAGATTCCCTTCTCTTCTACTTGGGTGGGGACAATTTCATGGCCGTGACCCCTAACCTAAGTGAAGAAAACGTTTCTGCGAAACTCAGCAACTATCCACCTAACGGGCTACCGTTGAAGTTTGGCATCGGACGAGCTCAGACAGGTAGGAAAGCCGCAGAACTTGCAACCATGGAGTTGGAGCACGTACGGCATGCGAGGGCTGGATGTATTATATCGCCTAACATTCGTGAAAGTAGATGAGGCAAACTCTCGTTACAAACGTAACGATTCTGGCAGGCGACACATTCCAGCAAATCGACCGGGGCAGTCTCCTGATCGAGAATGATAAGATTCGGTACCTGGGAGAGGGGCATCCTGACGTTCGCGCTGCAGCCGTTACGCTAGATGGGAACGGCCTATTGGCCATCCCGGGTCTCATCGATGCACACACCCATATCGGCGATTCCGTAGCAAAGGATGTGGGAGCTGGAAGGGGACTAAAAGAACTGGTGCATCCGCTTCACGGAATCAAGTCACAGCTGTTAGCCAACGAATCCCCCGAATCGATTCGCGAAGCGATATCACAGACTTCGATCGACATGCTAGCCTCTGGCATCACGACATTCGCAGACTTCAGAGAGGGAGGTCTCCAAGGCGTACAATTGGCCAAGCAGGCTCTTAATGAATCCAGACAACGTGCACTGCTGTTATGCAGACCCAATTTCACCTATTCTGAATCAGAGGTTACTGAAGACGTAGCTCTCGACGGAAACATCGTCCGCGAGACTAAAGACGCGCTATCCCTAAGCTACGGCATCGGCCTCAGTGGCTCCAACGAATATACTCAGACGGCACTACTGCAACTGAGCAGAATCGCAATGCAACACGGCAAGCCAGTCGCAATTCACGCGGCCGAAAGCCTAGATACGGTGAACTTCTCGAAGGAAAAATTCCACGTCACGGAGATTCAGCGAATTCTCAAACACATGACACCCAACATAATAGTTCATGCCACCCATGCATCATTAGACGACATTTGCAGAATCTCTGAACGGGACATTGGAGTTGTCTGCTGCCCGAGAGCAAACGCAACCCTCGGCGTAGGAATCCCTCCTATAGGGACACTACTACAGCAGAAGGTCAAGGTGGCACTTGGTACAGACAATGTGATGATCAATGCTCCAGACATGTTCCGCGAAATGGACTATGCCGCACGAGTAATTACTGCGACTGCACTTGACCCGGCAGCCATTAGTTCAACCGAGATTCTAAGAATGGCGACGGTGAACCCTGCACAAATCTTGGGTCTGAGTTCGATCCTTGGCACATTAGATGCGGGTAAGAAGGCCGATATCATTTTCATCGATAAATCCGCTCCAAACCTCAACTTTTCACGAGACTTAGTGACATCTGTAGTCCACAGAGCACGACCCGACAACATCAAGTGCATAATGATAGACGGAGAAATTGTACATGGCTCGATCCAACGCTAACCAGCGACCTTTAGTCACACTCGCCGGAGCAATGTCATTAGACGGCAAGATTGCGACGAAGACGGGAAATTCAAACATATCCTCTCGGAAAGATCTAACGGAGTTACACAAAGCACGAACCCGTCACGATGCCGTGATGATTGGAATTGGGACACTACTCCACGACAATCCACAATTAACCGTAAGACACGTGAAAGGGAAAACCCCAATTCGAATAATCGTAGACAGTGCCGCTAGAACGCCACCCAACGCGCACATCTTCAGAACACCGCCAGGCGTAATCGTAGCAGTTTCAAATCGGGCTTCGAAGGAGCGTATCCGCAGCCTACGGCAAGCAGGAGCGGACATCATTCAGACTGGGAGAGACAGCGTAAATCTCAGAACCCTCATGAGTCGTCTATACCAACTTGGAATCAGGAGTGTCCTCCTCGAAGGAGGAGGAACCCTGAATTGGTCAATGGTCTCCAACCAATTAGTAGACAAAATCACAGTTACCATAGCGCCTTTCATTATCGGAGGCCGCAATGCTACGACCCTTGTTGACGGCAAGGGTGTTTCGAAGATCGATCGAGCAATAGCCCTCACACCGGTCAACATGAGACGGCAAGGCAGGGAGATCCTGCTCACTTACAGAGTGAGATGAGTATGAATCTAGCTGAGATGAGTTGGACGGAGGTCAAGGAAGCGGTCAGCAAAGACCCGAAACTCAGAGTCATCATTCCGATCGGTAGCTTCGAGCAACACGGACCGCATCTTCCACTCCGTACCGACAGCATAATCGCTGAACATGTCGCTAGTAAAGTACTCAACCACCGTCGCTCCGTACTCTTTCCCACACTCACGCTTGGCTATTCCCTTGAGCATACAGAATTTCCCGGAACAGTGTCCTTGACGCAGCAAACATTCTTTTCGATAATCAGCGAAATTGCTGACTGCCTTTCCAAAAGCGGATTCAGAACGTTAATTCTAATAAACGGACACGGAGGTAACAGATCGATCCTGGACAGTTCGATCACATCAATCAAGCACACTCACCCCGAACTCAAACTCTACTCCTTCACGATCCTAGACATCGCTAGGAAGAAGTTCGCAGAACTCCGGAAATCCCCACGAGGAATGATCGGACACGCAGACGAACTGGAGACCTCCATGGTGCTCGCGATACAACCAGACATCGTTCAAATATCGAAGGCGATAGCGGAAACACCCACATTTCCCCCAAGGTTTTCTCTAGAATCCGAGGACCTTCAGAATGTTACATACGGATGGAAGACTAAAGAGATCAGCAAGTCGGGGATCATAGGCGACCCTACCTATGCCACTGCCGAGACTGGACGACTAGTACTGGATCACGTGATCCAAACCATTACTCTAGTAGTAGGAGACTGAAACCATGTTCACTGGCATAGTCGAAAATCTTGCAACCGTAACCTCAACAGATCATCTGAAAGGGAAAACATACTCCCTGGTTATTGATCTCAAAGAAACTTCGCGGGGCGTGCGAATTGGTGACAGTATAGCTGTGAACGGAGTTTGCCTAACCCTCGTGAGAAAGAAAGGAAGCACTGGGATATTTCAGGTAATCAGAGAGACCTTGCAACGCACCAACCTAGGCCAGATGAGAAAAGGGTCAAGAGTCAACATCGAGCGAAGCATATCGCTTAACCAAAGAATTTCAGGGCACATCGTCACCGGGCATGTTGATGGGACAGGTAAAGTCCGGAGTCTTCAACGTCAAAATGACGGCTCGACTAAAATGGAGATAACCACAGCCAGAAAGATAACTGAGTTGATGGTAGAGAGGGGAGCAGTCGCCCTCGACGGCGTCAGCCTGACCATAGTCGAGGTCTCCAAATCATGTTTCTCAGTTTGCCTAATCCCGCACACACTCGAAGCGACAACACTCGGCTTGAAGAAGAAATCTGACTTGGTCAATATCGAAGCCGACTACATCGGCAAATACGTCCTGAAACTCACGAGCAAATACAGGCGGACACTGGCAAAGTGTCCACGGCTGTATAACACAGATCGAAAATCTAGGACGGGTCAATCGGCGGCGGTCTAGAGCTCTTTTTGCACGTAAGTGACTCGCAACCCAGCGAGCACCGATAATGCCCTCTCTGTGAGGGTGTGGATTCTCATGATGGATGCAAAGCGCCGACTACCGGTTTCAACAATTCGCACGTTAGGTGACATGTCATCGTAGTAGCTCGGCCATGCTTATTTGCACGAAGTTGGACACTGTCGAACGGTAATTCAATATGTACCAATGTGGATGCGCAGTTTACCCTTCGCCCTATTACTACCCCTATCAGTTCAGGCCGACGCTCTACTATCTTACACAAGAAGCCTACGAGTCTGCAAAGCCCATGAACAATCACGCCGAGCAGTACTATTTCTACGCATATCCTTATGCTGACCCTGCACAACACGTCGTTACTCACGCGCGTGGAGAACATCGCGTGGGCAATTGTCTGATGATCTGCCAGTAAGGTCTACGCGGTTCCGCCCTAACACCCATAACGGCACTACTATCTTTCATGCATTCTAAGTTGTCAAGCGTCTCGGGTGAACGGATTTCGCTGATCGTTCACCGTTGCGCTCGAAAAGCACAGGAGAACTTAGAGATCTTCGGGCCTCAAAGTCTTCCTGCCGTTTGCTTTGGCTCTAGTAACAGCCCTGGTCAATTCTTCAGCAAGATGCTTGTCCAAAGCTTCAAAAAAGTCACCAGAGGCTCTCATATCTTTCAACTTTTCACGAACCGCCGACTTAACGACTAATGCCAATTCGTTTCACGCTTCCAGTTTTATGGAATCGACAGCATATAAAGACGCGTTCCTATACGAAACGGTCCCTATACGCGACGTCGCGGTTATCTTCAATCTTCAAAATCAGCGGCGAACTAAATGGAACGCTGGATTGAGCCGGTCAAGGACAAGTACACGTTGAAGCTGACAACAACAGGTCGAAAATCGGGGATCAAACGTATCACGACTATATGGTTCGGTATTTTGGATGGAAGACTCTATGTTTCCTCAGGTCGTGGAGAAAAATCAGACTGGATCAAAAATATCAAGAAATCCCCCAACGTTGAAATTTCTATCGGAGGAGTTACCACCCAAGGTATCGCGAGCATCGGACCAGACTCGAATATTACCCATCGTCTTCGTCATCTCTACCTTTCATGTTTACATGCGGCATGGTTCTCGTTGATACAACTGATGGGATTACTATGTGCGTCGCGTACGGTTGGGCCCTCGTAAATCCAATCCGCAAAATATACTACAATCTGACAGTGACAGTTATCTCAGTTCTTGTAGCCCTCGCAGTTGGAACCGCTGAACTTCTCCAGCTCATAGCTAACGAGCTTAACCCTACGGGACCATTCTGGGATTGGATGGGTGGCCTGGACTTCGAGACGATAGGGTTCGGTATCATCATCTTCTTGTTGTCGTGGCTAGTGTCTGCTGCCATTTGGAAATATCGACGGTTCGATGAAATCTACAAATCAACGTCACCGTCTGCAAAGTAGACTTCACATCCAGCCGAGTGCGATCCACCTGATCCCGGCAACCGATGACATAGGACTCTAATTTACGACAAAAAGGGCCCAGAATCCGTCTTTGACAGGACTATTTGCATATCTTGCAGGACACTATTGTGTTCGTCATAATGGATTTATATGAATAAGTCAAAATTGTCAGGTTGATAATCACCTTTGCGCTCATCTGCAGAATCCATGGACACTTTCGTCCAACGTAGACAGGTTGAAAGCGTTGAAGAGAGCGTAGCTGTGCCTTCATGGAAGCGATCCGGCCGTTTAAGACAAATTCTCAAACGGGTTACATCGAAGTTCCATCGCTAAGGGTTCTCGGAGTTAACCCGCAGCCCATATCCACGTGAACAGAGCGCTTTCTCTGGTCGGAAAAATCGATCGTGAGTTGGCTCTAGAGCAGCCATAGCTCGTGTACTCTCAACCTGTATACTCGTCGGACATCGCGTCACTGCTTTCATTATATTCCACTCTGCAAAGGTTGGAATCAAGTCATCTATGACTTACCATGACATTACTAATCGGCGGATATTTCAACAAGGCACGAGGCACATTAGCCGCGCGGACTCTAAGATTCGTAAATTGATAGAGAACACTGGCCCCATCAAGTTCACTCTCGACAGAGATCCGTTCGAGTCCCTGGTCGAAGCGATAATTTCTCAACAACTGAGTTGGCAAGCGGCGAGGACGATTTTTGAGAGATTGAAGACGGTACTCCAAACAGAAGTCGTTGACGCACAATCTCTCAAGAACCTTCCAATTTCGGAGCTGAGACAGGCAGGCATTTCTCCACAAAAGGTCCTGTACCTCAAAGACTTGAGCTCACGAGTAGTTAGCGGTCCACTGGATCTGAATTCATTGAAGAGGAGACCAGACGATGAAGTAGTGCAGATACTTGACGAGGTTAAGGGCATAGGCATTTGGACGGCACAAATGTACCTCCTCTTCGTGCTAGGAAGGCCAGACGTTCTTCCAGTCAGTGACCTCGGAATCCAACTGGCAATCCAGAAGATCTATTCACTACGTAAGCTGCCGAAGGCCGAGAAGATTGAAAAGATTGCTGCCAACTGGCATCCCTACTGCTCAATCGCCTCCCTCTATCTCTGGCACGCAAAACGAAATAACTTTGAAATTTAAGAATAAGCCGATCGTACAGTTCTGTCGGAAGCCCAAGGATACGCTCATGTCGCTACCAATCGTAATCCGACCGCAAGTCGATCCCGTGATCTAAGACGGACTTCATGTTGGTCAGGAAATATGCCCATCGCGATGAGCATTCTGCAAAGTGCTCCGGATCTCTGAACCCCGTGTGACGTAGCCTCAGCAGAGTGCCATGTCCTTTCTTAGCAGCCTTGAAGGATGCAGTAGTTTGAGCCAGTTTTCCGTTCTTCAACTTGTCAGTCCACGAGAAGGAGACAGATTTGTTCAATGTAAACTGCTTCACTATGCCATTCATGTGATATCCTCCGATCCAATCGAACGAGTAGCTCCCATTTTTCTTCGGTGTGAGCTTAGCCTTTGATAGGAACCATTTCACGAGAATCCTAGGGTTCGTTAACCCTTGGAACACCTCCTCCAACGATGCCTCAAAATAGTAAGATTGCTCGACCGTGAATGACTTACGCATATCTTCCACGAATATTCCGGTTAGTATTTCAAAGTGACCCGTAACCGTTTACTCCAACTTAATGGCCGAATCGCAGGTAACGCCTAATGAGGTCAACTTCTCTCCTTGACTAAGGAACCATAATCCTCGGATCTTCAGCGAAGTTAATGCTGAACATTACAAGATTTCGATAAGCTATTCGAAAGAGTCCGTGCCCTTTTGCCTCCTACGCTTTCATCTGTTGCGTGAGCCGGAGCATGAGCTTTCGTCAGCGACAAATTCTCACTTCAAGCAATTGAGCGATTGCACTAGCAAGCGTATAGCTTGCACTTGACTTGGATTGCTGTAGCGCCACTCGGACGCGTACATGGATGTTATTTACGGAGGATCACCATACGTTTCTTCGATCATAAGGAGGTGTATTGATTGGCAGAATTCAAATGCGGTGCATGTGGTGCAAGTTTTCCGAGCGAGGAAGCGCTGAAGTTCCATGCTAGAAAGATCGTGAGTGAGGAAAGTGTTCATTACCGCAAGATGTCAGCACACGGTCAAATGGACCCAGTATACCCTGGCACTCAAGAGAGGCCGAGCTGAGGCGAGTTGGAGGAGGCTTTCCTCCTCGTATCGCTATTGTGTCCACACCTCACCGAGCTGTCTCATGATCTCTCTATAGTTCGGTTCTTTCGCTGGATCTTCAGAGATCCACTTGTACCGAACCATGCCATTCGGATCAAGAATGAAGACTGATCTATTGGCTACGGAATAGCCATTTATACCCGCGAAATTCTCATGTAAAATTCCGTACTTTTTAGTTGTCTCTCTCGTGTAGTCGCTGAGAATCTGGAAAGGCAGCTTATTGGACTCTGCAAATGCCTTGTTCGTGAATGGGTCGTTCACGCTTATACCGACAACTTGCGCCCCAAGATGCATCATCGGTTTCATGGAGTCGCGAAAGGCGCACATTTCCTTCGTACAAACAGTTGTGAAGGCGCCTGGGAAGAACGCGAGCACGACTTTTCGCCCTTTATAGTCGCTCAGCGACCGCACTGCGCGATTCTGATCAGGAAGTTGAAAATCAGGAGCTGCGTCTGGCAATTGTCTCACGTGACCTAATGGAATCTCATGAGTTTAGATTATGTCTTTCTCTTGATCAGGCGCTTCAGCCTACTTGAGATACCGCGAAGCCAGTTCCTGCATTGATTTGGATAGAGCACTCATGAAGGGTCTAACTATAGTTGGTTCGAACGATAGCACAATCGTGAAACCTTCCAATCTGAAGTAGACCAAGAAGAGCTTCTCGTACCGGATTGTAACATTCTCTACGGGGCCGAGAGAAGGTGAGAGTTTCTCCGCAGTATCAATCAGGATGTTAGGAGCGATTTGCAGATAGTTACGATCCGCCTCGTCAGATGTTAGGCGCGGGACGCCCTCTCGCATCCTCGAGACTACTACATGGAGCCCACTATCAACAATGCCAACATAGTGGATTCTCGAATCACTTTTGAAAACTTCATTAGCAAACTTCTCGGCATCCAACAAACTAACACTTCCTTATGGTCATACTTTCCTAGGTCTTGCTTTAGGCGCAGCGGCATTGTGCAGAACTTTGTTCACTTGG
>DATKOK010000028.1:0-4566 GCA_035524675.1 Candidatus Methylomirabilota bacterium
GCCTGCCGTTCGTGCTCAGCAAACGGGTGGAACATTACATGTCGCGTTGACTGTTGAACCCGACACGTTCAACGTGTATACTTCTACGCTCGCAATTGAGGATGTTTTCATAAACTCGTTCTATGACACGCTCTGTGTTGAAGGATTAGATTATGCTATTCATCCGAAGCTTGCTACAAACTGGACAATCAGCCCCGACGGAACCGTTTGGACTGTCAGCATCGTCCACAATGCCACCTTCTCGGACAATACACCTGTAACAGCTGCTGATGTGAAGTACTCGTATGATCTCGCATCAATGTCCGAGATAGATCACATTGAAGTTGTCGACAATTATACGTTGAAGTTCTACTTCAAAGCCCCGTATGTACAAGACTACGTGCTGAGGAGTGTCTTTTCAAACTATTACGGAAAGGTTCTGCCTCAACACATTTGGTCAAACGTGAGCGATCCATACTCGTACAGAAATAAGGAGGCCATTGGGAGCGGACCTTGGATACTTGAAAACTGGGTTGAAGGCCAATACCTCACGATAAAGGCTAATCCCAACTATTGGGGTGGACGACCGAAACTTGACACTATAATTTTCAATTTCATCCCAAGTTTGGATACTCAAGTTCTCTCTCTAGAGAACGGAGCCACAGACATGATCTACCCGGACCCATCGTACGTAGCAACACTCATCGGGGTACCAAACATCAACGTCACAATAACCCCCCAACTAAGAAACAATTACATATCATTCAACCTGAATCGATATCCAATAAACGTGAAAGACTTCAGACATGCTCTAGCATATTCAATTGACATGAATTCACTCGTACGCAACGTGCTCTACGGGTTCGGAACACCAGGGCAACAGGGATGGGCAACTCCCGGCGATCCTCTCTTCTACAACCCGAACATCACGAAATATCCCTACGATCCGAACCAGGCGAATCAGATCTTGGACAACCTCGGCTGGAAGAAGGGAGCTGATGGGGTACGCTCCACGGACAACGGAACTAGACTGGTATTCGACCTACTAACACCCTCAGACACGCCAACCCAGATTCGGATTGGCGAGTTCATACGCGATCAAGTCGCACAAATCGGCGTGAAATTGAACGTCGTATCAGAGACCACGAAGACAATCATCTCTCAACAGTTCAAAGGACAATACTCACTTGCAATGATGGGATGGTTCAGCATATCAGTGGAGCCGTCAGTCGATATGAGATGGCACTTCCTCCCTGGCGCATTCTTCAACGTCTACGGATACAACAGTTCAGAATTCAACAACCTGTTTGCTGATTACAAAGTGGCAAGCAGCTTCGACGAGTATAAAGCAAAAATCCTCCAAATGCAGCAAGTCCTTTCCGACGACCTGCCTGTACTGATCTATTCGTTTTCGCCATCCATCAACGCCTACAGAACTGACAAGCTCCAAGGATGGGTTATCCCCACAATGTCCGATGATACACTTCAAGGTGTCCTGAACTGGTACACGCTAAAGAACCTTGAACCCAAGATGGCCCCGGAGACTATGACGCAGTCAACAACCGAGCAGACCTCAGCCCAAGCTGCGCCCGACTGGACTTGGGGAATTGCCATACTTGTCGTAGCTGCCGTAGCGGTTGTCGCAGTAGCAGCAACAAGACGAAAGAAACCGAGCCAGACGTAACTTCTGCAAAAAGTATGTAATACATCTCCGTTTAGGAAAGATGTGCTACATACTTTCTTTCTTCCTTAACAAAATGGGGGCTATCAACAGGCAAGGAGCACCCCCTGATTGGGAACAGCCTCATACATTCTGAAAAAAGCAGTAATAATGCTGGCTACCTTCTACGTCATATCAACCGTAATCTTCCTCCTTCCCAGAGTTACCCCCGTTGACCCGAAAAGTCTCTTAGCAGACAATCCGAGAATACCCGAAAGCATTCGTCAAGCTCTTATCGCATCCTTCGGTCTGAACAAACCCATACTCGATCAATACGTAAGCTTCTACTCGAACTTGTTACGAGGAAATCTAGGATACTCCTTCCTGTACCGCGATCCTGTACTCTCGGTACTACTAACCAGACTCCCATGGACGATTCTTCTTCTAGGAACGTCCACGGCGATTTTCATTGCGCTAGGAATCGTAATCGGAGTGTTGCAAGCTGCAAGGTACGGAAGCAAGTTTGACATCGCCACCTTGATCGTTTCACTTACCGCAAGCTCTTTTCCATTCTTCTTTATTGGAATAGTTTTCATCTACTTGTTTGCCTTTGTCATCCCGATCTTTCCAACATTCGGCGCAATCTCATCTGGAGTAACCTTCACCAACCCGTTGGAAACACTGAAAGACATATGCTGGCACCTCGCGCTCCCCGTGACCACGATTGTGATCGTCAACATTTCACGCTATTCGTTCTACCTGAGAAACATCATGGTTGGAGTACTATCAGAGGATTACATCATAACTGCAAAAGCCAAAGGATTGACCAGGAACAAGGTTCTCTTCAAGCATGGCTTGAGGAACGCAATGCTTCCAACCATGACCATGATGGCCATGGATTTCGGATTCATACTAGCAGGCGGAATCTTCGTTGAGACAGTCTTCTCCTACCCCGGTGTTGGAAGCCTAGCGTACGAGGCCATATTGAATGCTGATTATCCTCTGATGAACGGGGAATTCATTCTTCTCTCAATCGTCATCCTGATAGCCAATTTCACTGCGGACGCGCTCTACTCCGTGCTTGATCCCAGAGTCAGAAAGGGGAGCTGAGCTAATGACCAAAACCAGCCAACAGCTGAATCGCACTCAGCACTTCCAAGAGGAAGCTGCAGATTTCTGGAAATCATACCGGAGAAGCAAACTTGGCCTTGCGGGGCTCGTATTATTCGTGTTCTTCGTTACAATTGCCATCGTTGCACCCCTCATCGCACCCTACAACCCGTTTGTCACCGTCGCCCCTCCTTTCGGCGCACCGAGCTTCAGTCACATTCTTGGAACGAATGACGCTGGACAAGACATATTCAGCGAACTACTGTATGGAACGCGAACATCGCTCCTTGTTGGAATATCAGCCGCTTTGATCGTCTCAGGAATTGGGACTATCGTAGGTCTTGTCGCAGGCTACGCCGGTGGACTGGTTGAGGATGTTCTGATGCGCATAACCGACATATTCCTACTAGTACCCGACCTCCCGTTCATAATGATCCTCGCGCTTTACCTTGGCCCAAACGTGTGGAATATTGTTCTGGCAATAGGAATACTTTGGTGGAGCGGAACTGCGCGAGTAATCCGATCAATCGTCCTGACAATCAAAGAAGAACCGTTCATAGAAGCTGCAAAAGCAGTTGGGGCAAGCAACCGGCACATAATACTATCAGAAATTTTACCGCACACAATCCCGGTCATAATCGTTGGAGTAATCAGGTTCACAGGCTTCGGCGTCCTCTACGAGGCAGGACTTAGTTTTCTCGGCCTAGGAGATCCAACTGCCAAGAGCTGGGGAACGATGCTCCATTTCGCGCAATCTCGCGGAGCCTTCGTCAGAGGTATGTGGTGGTGGTTCTTACCCCCAGGGCTGTGCATCTCCTTAACCATAATCAGCTTCACGCTGATCTCGTTCTCATTGGACAGAATTCTAAATCCGAAAATGAGGGAGACCGCGAAAGGAGGATGACTCAATGGCTCTGATGGAAATCAACCAGCTCAAAACCTCCTATTATACTCCAGACGGGACGGTAAACGCAGTTGACGGAGTTACTCTAAGGCTTGAAAAAGGCAGCGCCCTGGGGCTCGTTGGAGAGTCAGGCTGCGGCAAGACAACAGTAGCACTAGCGAGCATGAAGCTACTACCTGCCAATGCGAGAATTATCGACGGCAAAATTATGCTGGACGGCGACAACCTCGTAACAAAGACAGAAGCACAGATGAACCAGATTCGGTGGAAACGAATCTCGCTAGTCTTCCAAGGTGCCATGAACGCGTTAAACCCCGTATTCAAGGTTGGAGACCAAATCGTAGAAGCCATATTGACACACAATAAGAACATGGCCAAGAGCGAGGCCGCAAAGAGAACACGCGAGCTACTGGAATTAGTCGGCGTTGACCCTTCAAGGGCACAAGATTATCCGCATGAGTTCAGCGGAGGAATGAAGCAAAGAGCCGTTATTGCGATGGCGTTATCATGTAACCCAGACGTTCTCGTAGCCGATGAACCAACAACAGCACTAGACGTCATTACACAAGGCCGCATACTAGCCCTCATAAGAGACCTACAAGCTAAACTCGGCCTTTCGCTAATCATCATCACGCACGATCTCTCACTCACTGCCGAAGTCTGCACCGACGTCGCGATCATGTACGCTGGGAAGATCGTAGAATCTGGAAAGACCGACGAGATCTACAGGGAACCCATGCACCCATACACCAATGCTCTCCTAGCTGCTTTTCCAAGCATTGTAGGTCCAATTAGAAGAATGGAGACCCTTGCAGGCTTTCCGCCAGACCTGCGCAATCCTCCTTCCGGCTGCAGACTTTTCCCAAGATGTCCGTACGCAGAAGAGAGATGCAACCAGAAAGAACCTGAACTG
>DATKOK010000029.1:0-17700 GCA_035524675.1 Candidatus Methylomirabilota bacterium
AGAGTGTTCGAGTCAATGCGAGTCGAGCCCGTACGACAGGAGATAGAGCGATTCCAAGTAATTGAGGGCAGGCGCAGAATCGAACAGAAATTACAATCCCTGTACACTCAGGCTAGGAAATCAGTAATGACGGTGCTGTCATCTTCCGAGTTAATGCGAGCAGAAACCTCAGGTCTCTTTGATCTGCTCGAGCAATTTAACCGATCGAAGGTTAAGATTAGGGCAATTACCTCAATCGATCACTCCAGCCTCAGCCTAGTTGAGAAGTTAGCTGAAACGATTGAAGTAAGGCACCTCGATCTCAAGGCGCGGCCCGTTCCCCGAGTCTCGATAATTGATGATGCAGAGGCTATCTTTGAGATTACGACTGACGAAGTTCGGCGGAACGAGGAAGTCGCGTTATGGATAAACAGCCGCCCATTCGTAGGGAACCTTCAAGCGTACTTTGAAGAAATGTGGACCTCGGCAACTCCGGCAAGCAGAACCATTGAAGCCCTGAAAAAAGGAATAGATTCCGACGATCTCAGAATCTATAAGGAGCGCAACGATGTAGCCCGAAAATTCAGCGACATGATTGAAGCAGCGGGGCAGACAGTTGAAATTTGGACGACCATGCGGGGAATACAGGCGCTCGCTGACTTCCATTTCGCTCAGCTTAAGCAGGCGAAAGGCCGAGGCGTTAAGACACGCGTCCTCGCTCCGATTACTAGCGAAAATACGGAGGGCGCACGTAAACTGGTACCTGTCGCTGAACTGCGGTATTCCGAAGCACTCGGACCTGCAGGAATTATCATCGTTGACCAACGTGAACTCATGCTCTACGAAAGATTTCCGGACGACAACCAGGCTGACGTTGGAGCCGACGTAGGGTTCTGGACCAATAGCAGACGGTTCATAGAGACGATGAGCAGAGCCTATGATGCTCTGTGGAAAGGAGTCTTCGCGATCTACCCGTCGAAGCGTCGCGGTCTTCACGGATAAGAGAAATAGACGATAGGACGTTCGGCTACTGAGGCTTATTCGGTGAGACCTAGAGTTGGCTGCATGTTACCAGCTGACACCAAATTCGACCGCATCGTCGAGATAACACAGCTCTGCGAACGACTCGGTTACCATAGCGTATGGGTCTTTGATCACCTAGCTCCATACTGGCTCAAGTCTGGAGCAAGTTTGGAATGCTGGACTACGCTCGCATCTCTTTCTGCTCACACCAACGAAATCAAACTGGGCAGCCTCGTTACAAACGCCAACCTACGTCACCCCTCCCTCTTGGCCAAGATCACCAGCTCGCTCGACAACATAAGTCGTGGACGCGTCATCCTAGGAATCGGTACAGGAGATAAGTTAAGCAAGCGAGAATTGACATCTTTCGGCTATCGATACGAAACTACCGATCAGAGAGTAACGCGTCTACGTGAGACCATTCAAATCCTGCAAGGGCTGTGGAGTTCAGACGATTTTTCGTTTGCCGGCAAACACTTTCGCATATCACATGCAAAGCTTGATCCTAAGCCAATCCAGAGTCCTCATCCTCCGATTTGGATAGGCGGGAAACATCGCAAACTGATAGACCTAGTTGCGGAACTAGCAGATGGCTGGAACTACTGGAACATAAGCGGCAAACAACTGACATTGAGAACCGAGTACCTGCGAGAAAGGTGTTCACGCACGCATCGCTCGTTTAGTGACGTAGCCAAATCTTGGTCGGGCACCGTTCCTCCGAACTGCTCCACTAGAGAACTTGTTGACTACCTGAAAAAACGATCAGACACGGAAACCCGATATTTCATAGGATATTTCGGCAGATCCACGAAACGGAAGGCACTAGAAAAATTCGCTGACGCCGTTCGCAAGCTCTGATTCCTCGACTCGTAGTTACGTCACGTAGAAGCTAAGGAACCAAGTCAACGACTGTTATCCTCACCAAGATAAGTACAAAGCAGCTTAAAGTAAGTGGCAGACTTCAGGAAAAGGAGGGTCAGTCCCGGTGAAGCGCTCAATGAAGCTATTCGAGCGTTTGCTTGACACTGACGTGAAGGCTGACCTACTGACGTTATTTCACAATAATTCCGGCCTGTCTGAAACATCGGACGGGCTCGCTAGAAGAGTCGGGAGGAGTCCCGCTGAAGTCTACCGAGAGCTTGAGGATCTGGTAGAGCTCGGTATCCTGAAGAAAGTCGAAATGTACTCTTTTGGCGTTGATAGAGACAAAGAGATTCAAGACGCAATCTCTAAGCAGCTCGCTCTCGGAGAATTACCGGATAGTCAAGCAGAAGTTGAACAAATTGCTACTCTCCCCAAAAGATCGACAGGTCTCGAAGTCCTTGACGACGTTCTGCCTTCGGGAATGCCCCAAGTTAGCACGGTCCTGATTCTCAACGATCCAGGGTCCGGTGATGAAAGTCTCATCGCCCATTTCGTGAGCAAACAGATCCAAGAAAGAAAGTCGACGATTTATGTGACGCTAGATAACTTTCCGGCAAATATCAGGCAGATTACGCAGACGCAGGTCACTAAGGAGAACGCTGATTGGTCTTCGCTCGCGTTTGTTGATTGTTACTCCAAGACGGTTGGGGTGGAGAGTGACGAGCCACACATCGAGGACCCAGAGAACCTGTCGGCCATAAGTATCGCGATATCTGACATCATGAACAAGAAATCCATTTCTCTAATCGTTCTCGACTCGTTTAATACGCTGATTCGGAAGAGAGGGGTCAGGTCGGCGATTGAATTTCTACGCGTCATTGTCGCGCGTGCTCGCCAAGCGAAGTGTTTGTGCCTGGTCACAATGAACAGGAAAGCGTTTCATCCGGCCATGGTTGCATCCGCTCAGGACGTTGTCGATGGAGTAATTGAATTGAGAATCGAAGAAGGGGCGGAGGGAATAGCACGGTCTCTTAGGATCCTTAAGATGGTGGGTACGAAACATCTCACGACATGGACTCCGTATGATATCTCAGACGAAGGTAAGTTTGTTCTGGCTAAGAAGAACTCCAAAAAGCAGGGGAGCTTATCCTAGTTCCTTCAATTTGGCCGGAAGATACTTGTCGACAATGTAGGCGAGTCCGTACCGGCTGAATGCTTCTTGCTCCGCTTTTCTCTTGACTTTCAGGAAAGTCGCAATCTCCCGCTTCCACAGTTTGCCTTCGTACCGCGGATCCTTTTCCAACTCGTACAGTCTCTTGATGTCAAGATCCGTGAGGGGGTCACTTGGGAGCTTGTAGTCCACTATGTCTGAAGCCCAGACTCCTGCCCATTTGGCGTCGGGTGTGTTCAGGTCCCTGAGGTGCGCTGCATTAGCGGACCCAGCTATGATTACGTTTGCAATGTGCATCCCCCAGGGGTCAGCGTCACAGAATATGTAAACCGGCAGTTTCAGTTCCTTGTTCATGCGCCTCAGTAACGCGCGTGTAGCTCGAGGAGCTTGACCCGCGGTGTGGATTAGCAAAGCCTTGAATTTCTCGTGCACCCTCTCTTCTATGAATCGAGTGAACAGGCCGCCCTTTTCTATTGCGATGATCTTGTCAGCTTTGCAGTCGACAAACTCAGAGTTGGTTAGTGCTGGCCCGATCATCATCCCGTCTGGGTGTGAGGAGAGGTTCAGGGTCTTTCCTTCGTAGCCTGGAACAGTGTATTGTATTGTGAGGTCACCGAATATTGCGCTTCGCTCTTCCGGGTAGACGTTGAAGTTCTCCCGCGGGTGCCCAAGCACCGTTTCAAGATCGGTGATTATGTCATCGCTTTCCGCCTGGTCGGTAAAACTCATCTCGTAAGCCTGCGCGGAGTAGAACACGTCTCGTAAGGTGGAGGTCTTCCCCTCTCTTGTAAGTTCGTCGACAAATGACCCGGACCATACAAGCTGCGTTAATGGTCTTACGTGCCTTATGTTTCGTGCACTTCTACGTACGGCGTGATCTCCTAGAATGTATTGTCTAGTTCCCTGGTCATAGTGGATATTTGAAATTGATCGGCTCGGCATCTTGATCGATGGCCATTGTCGTTGAGATAGTTGAAGGTAAACCTGCTCGCCCAAACCTTTGAGGCTGGACAGCACAGCTGCCTTTTTCTGCTCAGCCTTGTTTGCTGATTTACTCGGAGTCTTCGTCTTCAATTTCTTCTTCATGTGTTAAAACACTCTTTAGCATTTGACTAACATCTGGCGGCTTTGCTTTCTTAGCGAGCTTCGACGAGAAGATGGCTATTTTCGGGAGGTATTTCTGGAAGACGTCAAGTCGGCGCTTGTCGTGCGCTAGGTTGATTTTCTTTGAAAGGAAGAGCGATAACCGTCTTGCGACTTCTCGAACGGCATTCAGGATTTCTCTTTCAACATCCGGCCTGTCAGCGATGAATTCTTTTCCAACCGTCTTGTAGGGTACTTTGGTTGAGCAGATATGGACGAAAACTGCGATGGGCATGTCGGCGGCGGCTTTGTAGTGTCGCCAGTCCACTTCAGTATTCACAACTTTCCATGAGACATCGCTTGCCTCGTCGAATAGCAACGGGATCTTGTTCGCGAACCGGTAGAGTCTGATGCCGCTTCCCGTTTCAATCTTGCCACCATA
The DNA here is from genome assembly GCA_035524675.1 of Candidatus Methylomirabilota bacterium. Lineage (GTDB taxonomy): Archaea > Thermoproteota > Bathyarchaeia > 40CM-2-53-6 > 40CM-2-53-6 > FEN-987. Next base: position 4,563 of record DATKOK010000029.1, read on the forward strand.
TGCAATTCCAACCTCTACGATGAACGGAAAACCTGCGTAAGCTGACGGTTTGCGTTGATACACAGCCACAAACTCTGGAGAAAGCTCCTTCCTGATTCCGGCTTCGAGCAATTCTTCTCCTAACGGGGAGAGGCAGCTCGCATCAGGTGCCAGGAATTTGTAGTTCTTCATCCCGTTTACAAGTTGGACGATCTCTTCTCGGGAAAGCTTCTTCGGATTCTTCTTAGTCGAGATGTTGACTTGTGATAAGAATGAAGTTGCGATTGTCTTGCCGACCCTGTGAAAGTGGGACCTTAGAAACGCCACCATGGTCCGGTCCTTTGTAATTTCGAGCAGGCGTCTCATTGTCTCAACGTCTACACCGTATGGGTGAGGCAGGGTCTCCTGGGGTGGCTTGGGCATTTGCATAGTCGCTCGATCGAACCGGTATAGTCTGCCTCTGGGATCGACGTACGTTACTGTTGCATAAGGCGCAACGATTGCCGTCTGCATTAGATAGTCCAGAATCTTGGGCATGGCACGAGTGTAGTCTGCTTCAGTCGCGAAATCGATCGCGGTTCCATGCCATCGGTCGTCGTTTGGCAGAGTCTTGTGACCAAGGATTATCGGCTTGTTTTTCTGAATGTCGATTGAGATTTCAAATTGGTGAATCTTATTGTGGCCTGTACTGGACATAATGATGGCTTTTCCGTGGGTAGTAATCTGTCCGTACAGGATGGCCATTTTGCCCCCCAGACCAAATGTCCCCCTCGTTTGACGTAACTTGTACTTGGAGCCGAAGAGTACTTGCCCAAACGCTGAGGGGATAATATCGTTCGGAATACCAATTCCGTTGTCTTCAATGTGAATTCGATACACCCCGGGACCGTCTGTGGGTCCCGATTCATGCGAAACCCTCAAGTAAATTTCGGGGGGAATCTGACGAGTCTCGCATGCGTCCAATGAGTTCTCGACCAACTCGCGGATACTTGAGTATATCGCACGAGTCGGGTTGGTGAATCCCGCGATGTCCCTATTTCGATAGAAGAAGTCGGCGGCTGAGATTTCCTGGAAAACTTCCTGAAGCGACATATGGCCCGCCTATACTAAGTATTCTCGGGAACAGAAGGATTGGGGTGATCTGCGATTACGCGGGTGGTTTCTGCCAAAGTTCAAGGGTCTCTCTCTTCTTGCTTTCGCGCTTTATCTTTCTAAGTAATCTATACACAGTGGAATGCTGTTTCCCTTTAAGAAGTAGTTCTATTGCTTCTCTTGCAGCAGTCACTGTTTCAAATAGGCCAAGCATCGCGATTGTATGTCCGTAAACTGAAATCTGAGCACCTGTCATCTCCTCTATTAACCTTCGAATTTTTCCTTCGCGTCCGATTACTCTTCCTTTCAATCGGTTAATGTCTCGTTCATTTCGTCCAAATGTTTCACGTAGATCAATGATGTCTAGCACGATGTCATCATCGGTTAGTTTGAGGGCTCTTTGTGGCGAGAAACCGCGTGCGATCGCAAACACTACGTCTCGGGCTCGTAGGATGGTTGTTGGGTCATCAGAGGTTTCCGCTGGTGTAATTTCCACGATGCCGTTTTCACTCTGAATCGTGATTCGAGCTTTGAAGGACTGTTCTATTTTGTCCTTAACCGTGCCATCCTTCCCGATTAGCACACCCAGCCTATCTAGGGGAATTGTTGCGCTAACCTTAGTCTCCATTTTGACCAGTCACCCACTTCTTTAATCTCTCAAGCGGCGGCACTGTGACGCCGATATTTTGGAAATACTGATTGAGCTGGGCCAAGTCCCTCTCAAGGAAAACATGCGCCATAGGGTGTTCTACGGTCACGGCCTGTGCGAAGTCAATGAGCACGGGATCCAAACCCACCATCATAATGTTGTATTCGCTAAGGTCTCCGTGGACGAGCTGTGCTTTTTGAAATAGACGCCTCGTCGATTCCGCTATCTTGTCGTAGACCCTCGCGGGATGGTTGAGCGGCGTCTCCCTAAGTAAGGGCGCGGGTCCGTCGTGGTTCCCGATGAACTCCATCAATAGCACATTCCCCATAACCTTGATCGGAACGGGTACACGGACTCCTGCGGAATGAGCTTGTTGAAGATTCTTGAATTCCTTGAGGGCCCATAAGTTGACGAGGGAACGAGTATCGCGTCTAACGTTCTTGAATCTCTGATCGCCTTGAATGTAAGCTAACCTCCCTTTCTTGAACTCACGCGAGGTTGTTAAGAAGATCTTGATCGCCACTAGCTTCCTACCTTTCCCGAGTCCCCAGTAAATGCGAGCTTCTTTTCCGGCGCGAAGCACGCCATGAATGTTTTTCAAGTAACCGCGGTTGAGCAGCTTATAGACAATCATTAGGGTGGATCTGTCGAAGACTTCCTCAAGTGATTCCAGCTCTTCGCTCCGCTTTTCCTTCATAAGCTCCTGGACTTCGTAGCGAGCGACTCTTCGACGTAGCTTACGCTCTGCGGTAGATTCCAATTACGACACCCCTATTGTGCCTCGTGAGATCAGATTGCAAGTCGCCCTTGACTACGGAGCCAATTTGACTGACTCTCTGTATAGCGCCAGAGGATGTCTCCTCTGGAGTCAACTTGAAAGTCCCATGGGGCAACCAAAACTACGTCGCCCACTTTGATCCATACTCTCCGCTTCATTTTTCCCCTAATCCGGCATACTCTTTCATGTCCGTCGCCACACTTGACGAGTAACCGGTCATAACCGAGCATCTGAGTTACAATCCCGAGCATCTGCCCCTCTTCGGGCATGACCATTTCTCGAAGCTCGCCTTCACTCAGAACCTTCTTCTTTCCCACTCATTTCACCGGTTTGTTTGACGATGTGCTGGTTGAAGGTATTATGGGTTTTCCATCCTTACCCTAAATCCGGACGACCTGGACGTGGGGGACTCCGGCAATTCGAACGATCGCGGATGGGTCAACTAACTGTTGTTGCACTGCAGCTTCCACGATGCGCCCCCCAACCAAATTTGCTATGTCCGCGGAGTCAATTTCGCGTAAGGCTTCTGCGAGTGTCGTTTTCGTGCCCTTGTAGAAGTCCGCTTTCACTTCTAGTTTCAACTTCCCCTCTCTGAAAGTCTCGCCGATTAGATCTGTGTCGCAGGCAGCTACCATCCGGTAGGTCGGGTCCTGGAAGACTCTAACGTAAACTTCATCCACTTTACTTTCACTTCATCACCCAGGGAGAACGGAGGACCTCGCACCGCAAGCCTCGCATCTTAGAAAGAGGTATCTTCCTTCTTTCTCCATTTTTGTGTCGGGGCGGTTGCAAATGGGGCAAATAACGAACCTTTGGGCATAGATGTTAAGCAATCTCGTGACCGTTCCTACATCAAACTTACCTTGAAAGATGGCTCTACTGCCATCAAGCGAAGCTGCTGTGGCTAATTCTCTCGAGAGGAACTTTAACAGGTGGTGAGGATCTCGGTTCATTGCGCTGCTGATGTCTCCGTAATTTTGAACGATCGTTCGCCTCCCCATGCGGATTCCGACGACCTTGGGTATTTCAAACCGCTCACCAGTTCCGACGGTTTTGGGGAGGTTCGAGTATGCCTTCTCGAGCAATTTCGCGTAATCTTCGCTCAATTTCTACCAACATGAAACAGCATGATGAATCACCTATTTGTTGATTCCCTTTTCGATGCATCCGGCGTAACTCCGCAACTGTTGTAAAGACCTTCTAAGATTGGTTGCGATGAAGAAGTGTGGAGGAGAGTCGGCTATGGGAAAATGGATAGTCAACGCTGCTTGGCCTTATGTGAATTCCGTGCCTCACCTGGGAACTTTCATCCACCTTCTGAGCGCAGATGTATTCACAAGGTACCTACGCCTCAGAGGAGAAGAAGTAATTGCAGTGACAGGGTCAGATGAGCATGGAACACCAATTGAGATTGAAGCCCTGCGGCGAGGTATCCAGCCAAGAGAATTAACCGACCAGATGCACGCTGAGATCTGCAGACTTCTCCAAGCGTATGAGGTAAACCTTGACAATTACACTCGAACGGAGAGCCCTGTGCACATTCAATTCACGCAAGAATTGTACCGCAAGCTGTATGACAACGGATACGTTTACACGCAAAGTGTGAATTTGCCCTATTGTGAAAAGGATAAACGCTTTCTCCCTGACCGTTTTGTGGAAGGTAAGTGTCCTCATTGCGGGTTCGAATCGGCTCGCGGTGACCAATGCGATTCATGCGGTCGAGTACTGGACCCTCTCGAACTAGTCATGCCAAAATGTGTTTTCTGCGGCTCAACTCCAATCATAAAATCAAGCACTCACTGGTTCTTTGATCTCCCTAAGTTCCGAGATAAACTGCTTGCAGTCTTGAACGAAAATAAGCAACTTCCAGAAAACGCTCGAAACTTCTCGCTGAGATGGTTGGAAGAAGGCTTGAAACCACGAGCCTTGACGAGAGATAACAAGTGGGGAATCCCAGCTCCCTTTCCGGGAGCAGAGGGGAAAATCATCTACGTCTGGTTCGAAGCAGTTCTGGGCTACGTGTCTGCGTCCATAGAATGGGCACAGAACAGCGGTAAGAAGGATAAATGGAAAGAATTCTGGTTCGACAGCTCGACGCGAAATGTCCATTTCATCGGGAAGGACAACATTCCTTTCCACGTCATCATATTTCCTGCACTCCTCTTGGCCACTCACGAGAAATATGTACTACCTTGGCAAGTGTCCTCTACAGAATTCATCCTCTTCGATGGCCAGAAATATTCGAAGAGTAAGAAGATAGGCATCTGGATGGACGACGCGCTAAAAGTTGCGCCTGGCGAATACTGGCGTTACGTACTTATGGCGATTAGACCAGAGTTGCGCGACGCTAACTTTACGTGGCGTGACTTCGAAATGCATGTGAACAGTGAACTCAACGACGTTCTCGGGAACTTCATTCATCGCACGCTGGTTTTCATAAATAACAACTTCGAAAGAAAAATCCCTAACCCCGACGTCTTTGATACGAAAGATGAAGAATTCAAGCAACAAATCTGTGGTTCGCCAGCTAAAGTAGCTTCATTGTTTGATCAATTTCAACTGAAAACCGCTCTGGCAAGTATTATCGAACTAGCCAGGACCGGCAACCAATACTTGAGTGAACGCGAACCTTGGCATCTCATTAAGACTGATAGAAAGAAGACTGCCACCACGCTATTTCTTGCATCACAACTCGTACGGACTCTGGGAATTCTGATCTCGCCCTACTTGCCCGAAACAGCCCGTCGGATAAGCGACCAGTTAGGAATTGCGCGAGAGATCCATTGGGACGATGCTGGAAAGCTCAGTCTTGAACCAGGCCATCAAATTGGTCAGCCCGAACCGTTGTTTCATAAGATAACTGTCCCGAAATAGCGAGTGACACGCGGATTGCCCGTCTTGAAAATCGATATGCACGTTCACACTGAAGGCTCTCCAGACGCTCACACTAGGATAAGTGACCTTCCGGGGATTATCACTGCGAAAGGTTTGGATGGAATTGCAGTAACTGAACACAACCAGTTTAATCCTCCAAGCTTCAGCAACGTAATCATCCTTCCAGGAGTCGAAATCTCCTCAGCAGAAGGGCACATCGTCGCACTTGGTGTGCATGAAATTATCCCGCGGGGCCTCTCCGCAGACGAGACGATAGATAGGATTCATGATCAAGGAGGCATCGCTATCGTTCCACATCCTTATGATCCTGTGTGTGAATGCGTGAAGATCCGGAATCTCAAAGTCAGGCCGGACGCGGTAGAGACTATGAATGCGGACGCGTTGTCTTTTGGAATCTCGAATTATCTCGCAAGGAGAGATGCACGCAAGTTCAACCTTCCTCAAGTAGGAGGAAGCGATTCACACATTCCTGAATCAATAGGCGACTGCTACACATTGATTGATGCGGCCACTCGCTCAGTAACGGACATTATGTCTGCCATACGCGAAGGAAAAACACAACCAGGTGGGCGCGCGACTTCAGTCATGAACAAGTGGCGCAAACTCAGTTACAAGTTCAAATGACGACGCGCGTGCTATTCCATTTGGTCTAGCCCTAACCTTATGTCCATGCCGTTGTCATTGTCGGACTCTGGTTCGAGTTCATCAACATCTATAGAGAGTTTTCTGGATGATGGTGAATGGGGGAAAGCGATCCCGGTTACGAGCAGGTGGACACTAGCGGTAGCTTGGCTGCTTCTTTGCGCGGAACAGACAATTATGTCAATAGGACGCATCGCCCTTGCGACCCATCTTGAAGCACGTACCAGGGTTTTCCGGTCAATTTCCCGGCCTAGAATGCTGAGGAAAACCTGCGGTCTATTGGAGAATTCAGCGACAGGCAGGAGCGCTCTCAATGCTTTGAGGAGTGCTTCTTCGACATTCGAAGATGAATTGGCCGCGCTGACTCGCGCTAACTGCCCTCTCGTTAGCATCCTCCTTAGTGGTTTCCTGCATGAAGTATCCTTCAATCCTTCGGAGATCGCAAAGGCGAGATCCGAGTAGGACAACCTTGGACCAGGATCGGGTGACCCTTGGATGGGGTCGACAAATACGATCGTGTCGCAGAATCGAAGCATTAGTCGAAGGTTTTCAGCTTCGCTCAGGCTAGACAAGCCTATTCCGGGCATGAGCGCGATTAGAATACAGCCATCTCGTTTTGCTAGGTCAGCAGCGAGCTGCAGTTTAGCGGGCTGAATCAGGCTTCCTGTGATGAAGATAATGCCCGAATCGCGCCGTGCTAAACATGTTCCGGGTGCTCCGTAATGTGGTTGTCCTGTCATCATAAGACCGTCTAGTCCTGAGGCATCGTTCTCGGCACTGGCTTGTTCTCGCGTTTTCAGCACGGTCGACCGAGCGAGAGCTGGTCACACTGGCGATACAAGCGAGATTGCGTGAGACGCTTCAATTCGAACGAAACTGTGATAGCCAGTTACGCATGAATACGAACAGAACTCGGAATTAGCCTCCGCCCACGGGCGGTATAATTGCAAAGGTGCAATCTCGAGTCATTGGCGTTTCAAACCCTTTGAGTGCTGAGATCAGGTTGTCGTCGACTAGAAACTGAAGGTTTGACCGCGGCAATGACGTTTTCGGGTCGAATAAGTAGTCTTTCAGTTGAGTATGATTTGTCACGATGAGTTTCAGAAGATCTAGAACAGTAGTTCCATGCGTTAGGTTGAGGACTTCGTCACGTAAGCCGACCATTTCGCGTACTATGGCAAAGTATTGTACCTTAACGTTCATGATAATTCACCATTCGTTCTTCTCCACGTTAGCTGCATTGTTTTAGGTCGGCTTGCTTTCGCTTCATCAATGCGTCTGACGGTCGTTGAGTGTGGGCTTGTAAGTATTGTTTCTGACTTTGCGTAGCATTCATCGCTGATTTTCTGGAATGCTGACACCACGGCATCCAACTCCCGTTTGCTTACGGTCTCGGTCGGTTCTATTAGCATTGCTTCCTCCACGATCGTGGGGAAGTAGATCGTGGGTGGATGGATTCCCATATCCAGGAGTCTTTTTCCCACCTGCATCGCTGAGATTCCTGTCTCCTTGAATAGTTTTGATGCGGATAGCACAAATTCATGCTTTCTTGGTATGCTGTTTCCGTATGGTAATTCGAATCCTCTTATCTTGCTCAATTTCGCGGCTAGATAGTTTGAGTTCAAGACTGAGATTTCCGAAATTGTCTGGAGCCCTTCCTTTCCGTGGAGAAGAATGTAGACGTATGCTCGGAGTACGACTGCTACGCTTCCATAATACGCTCTGACTTTTCCGATTGATTTTGGCAGGTTGTAGTTCAGGAAGTACTCTCTACCGTCGTATTCTACGGTTGGGACCGGAAGGTAGTCGACTAATGATTTCGTGACTCCCACGGGTCCTGAGCCAGGCCCGCCTCCGCCGTGCGGCGTTCCAAATGTTTTGTGAAGGTTCAGGTGGACGATATCGAATCCCATGCTTCCTGGTTTTGCTTTCCCTAGAATCGCGTTCAAGTTCGCGCCGTCGTAGTATAAGAGTCCCCCTGCATGGTGTACGATATCGGCAATTTCGAGTATCTCTCGTTCGAAGATGCCGAGTGTGTTGGGGTTGGTTATCATCAGTCCAGCTGTTTTCGGACCTACCGCACTTTTCAGGGCTTCTTTATCGACGCATCCGTTCAGCGACGGGATTTCCACAACCTTGTATCCTGCCATCGCGGCGCTTGCAGGGTTTGTTCCGTGGGCAGAGTCAGGGATGATTATTTCGTCTCTTGAGCTTTCGTTTCGGTCTGCGTGGTATGCTTGCATCAGCAAAACCCCGGTATATTCACCATGTGCCCCCGCCGCAGGCTGGAATGTAATCTTGTCGACGCCCACGATTTCCGCGAGAAGGTTGGAAGCTTCGTACATGATTTGCAGAATTCCCTGAGCCGTCTTGGGATTTTGGTACGGATGCATTTCCTGCATTTTGTGTGATGACGCAATCTGGTCGCAGACTTTAGGATTGTATTTCATTGTGCAGCTGCCTAACGGATAGATGCCTAAGTCTACGCCGTAGTTTTCCTGCGAGAGACGTGTGTAGTGTCGGATGACATCGATCTCCGCAAGATCTGGCAAAGAGGGTGGAGTCTGGCGCCTTATTTTCTGAGGAGCCGGATTGGTTTCGTTAGTTACCTGATCAGAGATTTGATTCGTGTGAGAAAGTTGGATAATTAGTGGTTCATCCCATCTCGCTTGAACAAAACCCATCTTAGATTCCCCTCAAGACTTGCTGGAGCTTGTCGACCAGCATGTCGATATCTCCGTGTGAGTGAACTTCAGTGAAACAGTACAACGCAGTCTGCCCGAGTTCAGGAAACATAATGCTGAGGTCCAGTCCTCCTTGTATTCCTGCTCTCAGAAGTGCTTCATTGATTTCAGAAACCTTCTTGCCCGATTTATTGAAATTGACTCCAAATTCCGTGAAGTGGAATGAGTCAAAACAGGGGGCTCTTACTCCAGGTAATTCGTTCAGCTTCCGTTGTGCATACTGAGTACGTTCGGAGATGACGGTGCATAGTTCCGTAAGTCCTCGCGGGCCTAGGATTGAGAGGTAGACGCAGGCTGCGATCGCCATCAAAGCTTCGTTTGTGCATATGTTTGAGGTGGCTCTTTCTCGCCGTATGTGCTGCTCCCGAGTTTGCAGAGCCATGCAGTACGCGTCTTGTTTGCCGTCTTGCGTAGAGGTTTTTCCAATTATCCGTCCAGGCATCTGTCTGAGCAGGCGTTCTCCTTTACATGCGAAGATCCCTAAGAGCGGGCCCCCGAAATTCATGTGGTTACCAAGCGGCTGTCCTTCACCAATCACAATATCTGCCCCAAACTCCCCCGGGGACCGAAGTATTCCTAGAGAGATCGGTTCCACTCCCACTACGAGTAGGCTCCCCGCCTGATGTGCGATTCTGGAGATTTCTTCCACTTCCTCCTCGACAAATCCAAGGAAAGAAGGGTATTCCAAGTAGACTGCCGCTGTTCTTGATGAGATCTTGTTTTTCAAATCAGAAAGATTCAGGGCGCCCGTCTTTTCATTCTGTGCCGCCTCAACGATTTTGATGCCCGCGGACTCGGCGAATGCATTCAAAGTGCGAAATCGTTCGGGATGGGTGTAATGTGGAACAATGAATTCCTGACGGCCACTCACTCGGCTAGTCATCCTTGCTGCTTCGCCCAGGGCTGTAGACCAGTCGTACAACGAGCTGTTCGCGTACTCCATGGCAGTAAGTTCACAAACGAGACTTTGATATTCGAACAGAGCCTGCAACATTCCCTGAGAGATTTCCGGCTGATAAGGCGTGTACGATGTCAGAAATTCCCCTCGCGAAAGTATTGCATCGACCGCAGCTGGAATGTAGTGGGGCCAAACTCCTCCCCCTAAAAAGGAGATTACCTCTTTCGTAGAGAGATTCCTTGCGAGAATTGTTTCCACTTTGCGCCGTACGTCTGCTTCTGAGAGATGAGAAGGTATCCTCATCGTTGCTGTAGCCTGGATCTCTTTCGGAATATCGGAGAAGAGTTGGTCAATCGAGGCTATCCCGATCTCTTGGAGCATCGATTGTATCAGCAGCGGATTGCTGTTGGAGATATAGCGATGGGGCTCTGTCATGCTTCGCTTTTCCTCGGGTGAGTTAAGATCATCAATGATATTTAATTACGGTCCATAGCCAAATTAAATTAGTTCAACAGGCATCAGACGTCTCGTAGGTAATTTGGTGATGTCAACCGTTGAATCTTCAGCCTTCGTCGAAAGACGCGATCTCCTGGGCCCAAGTAACGTTGTCAGTTCAGGAGCGCGGGTCGAAGGAGACGTGAGGACAGGCAACGGAGTGCTGATTGATTCGCACGCAACAATTCTTGGTCCTGTGAGCATTGGAGATGGAACATACATAGGCTCACATTGTGTGATTGGACACCCGAATGTTCCCGAAATGGCCGAACTGCGGCGTACGCATCGTTTAGGGGCAAAGGCTCAAACTGTAATCGGAAAGAACTGCGTGATTCGATCTGGTACCACAATCTACTCTGCGGTGAGGGTGGGAGATGATACGGCATTAGGTCATAATGTGACGTTGCGCGAAGGTGTGATTGTAGGTAATCGAACCAAGCTTGGAACAAATGTTGTAGTTGACGGAAAGTCAACTATCGGATCTAACGTTTCCGTTCAGACTGGTGTATACGTCTGCACTTATTCCACGGTCGAAGATAGCGTCTTCTTAGGCCCATGTTGCGTATTTACGAACGACAAGTACGTCTGCCAGAGAGAGTTTGAGCTTGTTGGACCAACTGTCAAGAAGGGTGCGAGTATCGGAGCTAATGCTCTTCTCTTTCCCGGAGTCACCGTTGGAGAGGGCGCGGTGGTGGGTTCGCAGGCGATGGTGAATAGGGATGTACCTCCCCGTTGCATTTATGCCGGGCTCCCGGCAAAGAAGATCGGAGACGTACCCGCAAACTGGCGTTCTTCGCTGCTGCAGAGCTGATCGAATATTCGCCAGAATGGATAAATATTGAACGTTCTATTGACGGCAATTCAATTCAGATACCGATGAAAGCGGAGCCAAGCTGAGGTTGAAAACCAAACTGTTTCTTTCGTGCTTATTCGTGGCTCTCATTTTAGGACTCGTCGCCCCGCATGCTTCAGCCACGGCTGCTATACCGCGTACGACTCCTCCTGCGGGACTGGCAATTGAGATTCAGAGAACTATTTCAACGGGCCAATTCGGGGTTACCCACATCAGTGACATGTTCAACTTAACGAATAATGGGACTGAGTCAGCATCATTCCTGGATATCGGATTCCTCAATCAGTATCGAAGCGATTTCTATTATGTGTCAGCGTCGGACAACCTAGGCAGGACGCTGTCGATTGATGCAAACGTTAATTCAACCTCCGATTTCTACTGGTTACGGGTCCATTTCGCGCAGGATCTTGGCGCCGGCAAATCGTACAAGTTCACGGTAACGTCCTTATTCGACAATCTGATCGGCGTGGTCGGGACAGGTTTCGAATACAACTTTACGGCTGCTCCGGTGCTCACGCAGGATGCGCTATTGGCAAATGTTACGCTGCTTGCTCCGCAGGACTCGTCTTTCGTCACGATACCGAACACTACGTACGTGACGACTCGTGTGGGCGGATATCCGGCGTTAGTGAACACGTATAAGCCGTGGAAGGCCTACTCGACGGAAACTTTCTACGGGCCGTTCCGGTCGGTAACTCAGCAGTTGATTACGGTGACCTCTGCTGAACGTGACATAATAATCGGAAGGGATGGGTCGCTGAGCGTGCAGGACAGTTATGCGCTATACAATCCTTCGATCGCGTTGAGCAGCCTGGCTCTCACGCTGCCCGACGGCGCGAATAACATTATGGCCAGTGATCCTGTCGGTACGATGTGGGCCTCTCCTCAGAATCCCGGAGCACCCTACCAAGTGACCGTCACACCCAGATATGGCACGTTCAAGGGGAACGAGAATTTCAACTTCACATTAACCTACAATCTGCCGCCGTCAGAATATCTTAAGCAGACGAGTTGGTGGGGAGGGTACAACCTTACAATAGCCATGTTCAACGATAATGAAGACCTGCTTATACCCCAAGCAACAATCAGAATCATAACGCCAGGAGGGATCACCCTAGGAAATCTCAAGCTCCCATCACAATCACCAATCACTCCACCCTTCAATGTCAGCGCGGACTACCGTACAATCGCCATAGGTTCTGTTACAAGTCTCAATAATCTGACATTCGGCTTGGCCGTCAAATATCTGCCGTTCTGGTCTGCCGTTCGAGCATTACCGTGGATCTTCACGGTAGAGATACTTGTCTTTGCAGCAGTCATCGTTACCAAGTATAGGCGTGGCCCGGAACTCTCGGTGCCTGTCCCCGTGGAACGCCTGAGAGAGTTCGTCAGCCTTTACGACGAGAGGCTTGCTCTTTCGAGGGAATTAGTTTCGATGGAAGAAGATGTGAATCGAGGCAGTTTAGTCAAGCACGAGTTCAGAAGACGGAGTAAGGTTGTCGACCTTCGTCTCGATGAGATTAACAAGTCCCTCATGGAAGTAAAATCGGAACTCCGTCTGGTAAGCCAGCGATACGATGAGCTAATCAGACGCATTGATAGGGCGGAAGCGGAGGCCGAGGCCTCTCATGCCAGCACTGAACAGGTTCGAAATCAATACCGCACCGGCAAGATCACGCGAGAAACCTTTGACACAGTAATGAATGATATATCGAAACGCATCGACAGGGCAGAGTCGGTCGTAGAGACGATACTTATCACGCTAAGGGAAGAAGCAAGGTAGCATCCTACCTTATAGAGAACCGGGTAGCTTTGCTCTATCCGGAGTAGCCAGGGTCCGTAATGAGTCAGGTCGAGATCGAAGAACTCGAGTCATGGGTTCGACAGACGTTAGAGTCTAAGATCACACAGGCTGAGCGAGAACGGGACAAGCTGCTTTCAGACATAACGAAAGCCGTGAATGCCCTTCCTGATTATTGTCACCAATTAGCTAAGAAAGCGGAACAGGACATGGAAACAAAACATGAGAATAGAGCTCAGTTCAAAGCTGCCAAAGCACTGAGCAGGCTCACCTCGGTAATTGCTGACATGTGCAAATCAGTTAACCTCCCTA
>DATKOK010000030.1:0-7791 GCA_035524675.1 Candidatus Methylomirabilota bacterium
CCCCCGTTATTTTCTGCTCAGCCCATCCTACACCAATGTACATTCCGAGAGAAAAGTGAAGGCTGAATCCCAAGAGCGTCAAGATACTAAAATGGAAGGGTAGAGGAGCCCGGTTGAGAAATAGCGAACGGTAGTATAGGCCCATCAAAGTGAAAATGGCACTGACCCCCGCCAATGCTCCTACGGCAGCAAACAGCAATGTAGTGTGAAAAGGTCCGGCATTGAGTCCGGTAATCTTGAACTTAACAAAATACGGTAGCACCACGGAAGGAACTATTCCCGCTATCGCGGTGAGCAGAATCAGTGCCGGGATCAAATGGCGAGAAAAGAGGATTGGGCTTGTTCCAGGCGGAGGGCGAGATAGCATATTCAAAGCGTGAAAGACTGGCTGGAGGAATCCGGTTTTGGGGTTGTCAGCATTGTAGAAATCCCACCCTAGACCTGTAGTCGCGAGAAATAACAGGCCAGGCAGATACAACCAGTGTGCCTGGCGAATCAGGCTAGTCTTAGTGGTTGAGTTTGCTGGAGGCTTCGCAATCTGGATGATTTGCTTCGAACGGGTGAGGCGAGCAATTAGTCTGCAAAGAGATAACGACTCATGACCTCCTATGACTATTATCATCACGTATCCGAGACCGACCGCGCCTACCCCTGTTACGGAAATCAATACAATCATCACGATTGGACCATACACCGGCCCTAGTCTAGAGTGCTGCCATAGTGCAGCGCCGAAAGTCGACAGAACTGCGATAACGTAGAATATTACGCCGATAATTACGTACGCGAATGCTTGGTACTTCATTTGAGAGCTGTTCCTCAATCAGTCCGAATGACTGCTCATTAGCACGGGACTGCCTTGCCTAGGATGACGAGGCAGAATGTTTGGTTATCCCTGATGTGAATCTTCAGCCTACAAATAATGCTGGTTATGAGGCATTAAACGTGAAGGTAGTTCCGAGCTTGATCTGGTGATCAGCTACGAATCCCGCTTTGACTTCTAACACGTACATCGCAGGGGCTTCGGGCGTCAACTCTACACAGTTCATGGACGTACAGGGTTGGAGATTCGGTTCTATCCATACAACCTGACGGTTTGAATCAAACCAGATAATGTCTAAGGGGAATTTCATGTCAGCCATCCAGAAGCTCCAGTAGTCTTCATGGCTGAAGACGAAGAGCATTCCGCTATCGTTATCCAATCCCTTTCGACCGGATAAGCCCCTGATTTGGGTTGAAGTGTTCCCGGTGACTTCAACTGATAGAAGGACACCGGCGATTGTGATGAGCGTATGAGATGGCAGTGTTCCTGCATTTGGGCCGATTACGGGGGCTGAAGCAACTCCTCGAACAACTTGGACTTGGTATGCTCTTCCTATCTCACCTGTAACTGTTATAGCCAGACCGTGCAGGCTGTCAGCATAGGTCTGATGTACCTTCCAGATGGCGTTTTGCAAATCTACAACGCCCGGATCGCTGTTCACTACGCGAACCATCCCTATCGTCGCGGAACTGTTCACGTAAGTTATCAGAACCCCCTCCGCCGGTAATGCGGAATCGAACCCGGTTTGCCTTCTTACCTCGACCAAGTAGTATTGAGTTGGATTCAACCCATCGGTAAATGGTATTTTGATCGCGTGTATGTTGGTTGACGCGATTTCCGTGGGGTCGACGTTGAAAGTGAAGTTCCCGTCACCATCGACCGTAGCGAGTTCGCTTCCGTTGATGAATCCTAATTGGATCTTCGGCCACGCGGTCATATGTGCGGGTAAGGATCCTGGGGGGTCACCATTCCACGATCCTTTATCCATCAGTTCCCATGGTCCGAGAATTGGTTTAGCATTGTTCGGACCATTCGAAGTGTTGTACAGGTCGGGTATGCCCAGGTTGTGGGCGAATTCAACGCACCAAACACCGTTTGGAACGCTAGGGGGGCTTTCGAGTTCAGGCACGATGTTGAACCTGGTGAGGGTTATCGAATTGGTTTCTACTGAGGCGTCCAAATATGTTACTGACCAGATGTCGTCTGATATTTGGCTGGTCTCTTGACCTCTTCCAGAATGGATGAAGACGAAGTAGTCGAATTTCCTAAAGTCTACATCTTTCTCCGCCAATGGCACTGCGTCTTCCGCGATCTGCCAAGATTGGTTTACGCCACTGCAGTCGGGATCATTGATGCCTTTACAATCTCGCCCATAGTGCGCTTTGGGAAATGTGAGCCTATACCAGCCATGGACTTCGCCTTGGACAGTCAGTTTTCCGTAGGAGATTTCGTGGTAATATGCGGACAACATTCCAAGGTAGTTCCTACTCAGCTGAGCGATACTCAAAGTGTAATTGACGTCTGAGAATGCGACGGCAATAACGAGAACTCGAACGGTTCCTGCAACCGGTTCGATTACAGGTGAGCGACCGATAGTAGGAAGAGGCATGGAAGGTGCAACGCTGTAAAGCGAAGTCACTGTCGAATGATATTGCTGTGAACCAACGGTTGAAGTCAATTGAAATATCGACAGAACCAAAAGGAGGCCCGTAATCAGGCCGTTACGTAACGCTTGGCGCATTTCCATTCGTTGCTTCGGTCTTCTGCAAGTTTCCTAAGGAATTTGGATGCTTCAGAGAGCAGCTCGCCATCTCGCGATGAGATGGATTTACAACTATAATACAACGGTATCATACTCTAGGTACTCTAGGCGAGTACTACTGATGCATCGACCGCGGAAGCAACCATTAAATCGACCTGCGAATCGTATTCGCCGGAAATTAGGCGTCCCAGTATGAAACGATCTACGCGACGACGAAAGAAAACTAACAGGACGATAGCAATCCTCGTCCTGGTCATTGTAATTCTCGGTTCGATCGCGGTCTACTATAGTCCACTGCTCGACGGAATGCGGACCAAGAAGATTCTTGGTCCCACGGAAATATACGCGAGCGCAAGCCAAAGCGTGGTTACTATTCTCGGAGCGAATGGTAACTCGAGTGTACTCGGCTCGGGGTTTGTAATCAGCTATAATCATTCGTACTACATTTTGACCAACTTCCATATGGTAGATGGCTATCCGAATTCAACTGCAACTTTCTCTGACGGGAATGCTTACCCTGCGAGGGTTGTGGGATCAGACGGTTACAGCGATCTTGCAGTAGTGTCAGTCGACTCGCCATCGTCCGAGTTTCATCCTCTTCAATTAGGTTCTTCCGCAGGTCTTCAGGTTGGTGAAACTGTAGTCGCAATCGGAAACCCTTACGGATTATCTAACACCATCACAGTCGGGATCGTCAGTCAAACAGGTAGGTCAATCCAGACTGGGTTGTCAGGTAATTTCGCAATTGCGGACGCAATCCAATTTAGCGCTGCCATCAATCCTGGCAACTCAGGGGGGCCTCTGATTAATTCTGAGGGCTTGGTTGTGGGAATAACTACTGCGTCCGTGACTAATTCTCAGGGGCTAGGTTTCGCAATCCCATCCGATACGATAACGCGAGAATTGCCCTCTTTGATAGCGAACGGTGGGTATACCAAGCATCCATACCTGGGCGTCCAAGTTGTGGACATGAACTATGATCTATCTCGAGTTATGCAGACCAATGTCACCTCCGGATTACTAATTGAGAACGTTGTTCCAAACGGTCCCGCAAGCAGCGCCGGGCTCAGAGGCGGGACGCTCCAAATCACTATCGGACAGCAGGACTACATTATAGGCGGCGATATTATCATCTCAATCAACGGGCATAAAGTCGTGAACTACAATACCTTCTCCGCATACCTGGAAGAGAATGCCGTGTCTGGTCAGACAATTCAAGTCGGAATAATTAGATTCGGTCAACCAATGACGATCTCAGTCGCACTGGGGACACGGCCGACATTGCAGGCATAAGCCGACCAAGCTCAGAATCCGCTTAGACATCAATTAAGTCGAATCAACCTCATGTTATATGATCGAAGTCGGTAATGGTGCATTCTTGCTAACTGCGTGTTAATCGTCAATCAGACGAAAAACATGGTCATATGCTATCGTGTGGAAATCTCATATCGAATAACGCAATGATCAGGCCGTTGTAGAACTAGTAATCGACGAAGGACGTTCATTTTCCATGAAAAATCGCAATCGGAGTTCATCGTGTTAAACCAAAAGCCTATCTTACGCCGTTTTATCAATGTTATGAAATTCGCCGCTGGAAATGATCATGGGTCTGTCGAAGGGGCAATTTCTAGTACTAACGCTGACTATTACGGTAGTCTTTCTCGTTCCAGCAGCAGTCAAACCTGTGTTTGCTGATCAACAGAGTATTGCGAACGTCCAAGGCATCGAACTGTTTGTCGGTGATGCTGTCGTAGTGAAGAGTGACCAGCCCAGTATCGACCGGGTTTTCCTGCAGGGAAATTTGTCTGCCGCAAGCTACGGGCCGGCTCAGTATCCAACGGATCAATTCGCATTTTCTAGCGTGAGTCCAGGCTCATTCGTCCTGAAATTGTTCTTCAACTATTCGTATGGGTATAAAGTGGACGTTAGGACTTCAAATCAAACGACAACGACTAATGTACCAGGCCGAATATTGCCGGGTGTGAGCCCGCTCTCTCAACTCACCCAATCGACAAACAGCACGACTTACTACTTTTCAGGCGGGCCATCTGAGCTTGATGTGGACGCAATATTCGTACCCCGTCCAAGCGGCGCGGATGGAGTCTACGTGACTCCGTCAGTAGGCTTCATCGGCTGGAGCGGGAGCTTCGGAGAGGCCTTTCCATTATGGGTTAAACTTCTCTACTTAGTTCTAGGAGTCCAATTCTTTGTTGTCGGCGGATTATGGATTAGACGAGAGACCGAGAAGCGACAGTTGAGCCCGAGAAGGTTTGATTTCGGAGACAAGCTCTACCTCTGGGTAGATATCGCGTACAAATTCCTTCTAGTGTCGTTTGCTGCGTTAGGCCTCATAATGGGAGGTGAGGTCTTGATCATCTTCATACTTCGCTATATGTTCCTGATCACCGTCGCCCCTCTATCGCTATGGAATCTATTCTCACTCGGCTTCGCCTTAGGGGCAGCCGTAATCGCGTACTTAGTCAGAGCCGGGTTTGAGAGAGGATTTGACCTGAAACCTATGGACGATGAACTAAATGCCTGACAAAGCGAACTCAAGGGTTGGCGAAAAGCTAGATGGTCAAACCGACACGCACAGCAATGAATGGTGGAGGACGCACTCTGTTCTCAGGTACTTGAACTACATACCGTTACGTGTTGTCGACAAAGATTTCGGAAAATGGCGTAGAGCGAAAATCTCTCCACGCAAGTTCAGAAAGATTCAACAACGCTTAGACCGCACGTACCCGCCCGACCGATTCTCAACCGACCAACTGATCGGACGCGAAAAAGAATACAATTTACTACTTGACTCATTCAGGCTGCATGTCCTAAGACAGCCAATGCTGAAGTCATGGTTCGACAAGGACGATCTCCCCAAAGCAATATGCCTAACTGGGGAAAGTGGGACCGGCAAGACCTTCCTGACCATGGTCTCTATGAAGCAAATGCTGCTCGAGGCCCACAAGAACGGCATGCTCGTATCGCCATTAGTCGTCAGAGGATCGGACGTATTCTCTGAGTACTATGGAAGAAGCACGAAACAAATTAGACGCCTCCTGGATCGCGCCTCCGCATCACCCTCAGTCGTATACATAGACGAATTCCAGAGCTTCGGTAAGAAGGTAAGAGGTGATACTGGAACTGAACTCGAGGATACGCGAGTTCAAGATGAGATAAACAGATGGCTGGACAAGATTCTAGACAGCGACGCACGAACACTTGTGATAGTGGCGACAAACTCCTATGAACAGACTCGCCAAGACATCCGCCGAAGACTCACCAGAGTAGACTTAGATGCAGGCATAACTCGAGAGATGCTTCTGATAATCATCAGGGACAAACTCGCTGACGAAGGATGGCAAGGAGTTTCACCAGAAGACATAATGGAAATACTCGAGCGGGAGGCAGCTCTACGCCGGCATGGCTCAATCACGCCAAACGACATTCTCACAGTCTTCAAAGATGTAAAACGCTCGAAAGAAGTACCTCTCTTGGAAACATTGCGGAGATCAGTGCCAAATCCACTATCGAAATGGGCGAAGCCGATTTACAAAGTGAATCTGGAAGATTTCGCTGAAGCAGCACACTCGATGAAATTCTATGCAGAGCTTGAGAAATCCCGTGAGATCACGGACGCCGTCTACATCGTCACCCCGAAGGTTACACGAGACGAGATAGGCGG
Organism: Candidatus Methylomirabilota bacterium; assembly: GCA_035524675.1. Taxonomy (GTDB): domain Archaea; phylum Thermoproteota; class Bathyarchaeia; order 40CM-2-53-6; family 40CM-2-53-6; genus FEN-987. Next base: position 6,265 of record DATKOK010000030.1, read on the forward strand.
TTTGCATGATGTCAAGGACAAAGTGCTGAACCATATCTCAATGGCTTTTGATCGGAAGATGTCCGCCCTTGGTTATGCGTCAAATTGCAGATTCTTATTATTCGGTCCTCCTGGAACGGGCAAGACCTTGCTTGCGCTCGCAGCGGCCGCAGAAAACAAAGTGACCTTCATCAAAGTCAGAGGAGGCGAGCTCATGAGCGGAGCATCATACATCGGTGAACCAGAAAAGAGGATCAAAGACCTTTTCGCCTTAGCTCGTCAGCGCGCCCCATGTATCATGTTCCTTGACGAGGCTGATGCAGTATTCTGGGGGGCTGATCCGACTGGGAACAAGATACTCGCTCAAGTCAAAGCAGAGCTCTCAGAAATTAGGCCAGACGAAGGAATAGTGATAATCGCCGCATCGAACAAAGAGAACTTGATCGACCAAGCGACGCGAGACCGCTTCGAACCAAACGTGTTCTACGTTCACCCACCATTGAACGATCGAGAATGGAACGAGGTTGTCGAGGTACATCTACGCAAATACGCCAGGTTCCTCCACTCTGAGATCGACGCGCCACAGGTTACGCGACTTTTCAGAATGCAAAGAATCTTGAGTCCCAGAGCAGCTGCAGAAACCATAACAGAAGCGCACCGGTTATGGGCATCAGAACTCAGTGCAGTCTATGAACTCCGCGCCACCAGCGACAATGATCAGAAAGCTCAAATCGAAAAACGACATGACGCGGACTTGAAGCGATTGCATGACCTAGTACAAATCTATCAAGACGAGTCACGCCCGATCTCCATCGAAAATGTGACTGAAGCAACCTACCCTATTCGTCTGTACCACTTTGAGAAAGCAATAGAGGCATTGGAGTCTACCCAAGAAAAGCAGCGGCGGGAGCTAGAAGAGTCATTGCTTCCATCAGCACCGACTCCTGGTATATCCTACGGACTCTATGCTACTGAGAACGGGACAGGCGGCATAATTGCTGTGGAATGCTCCGTCCGACCGATCATTCACGGAGAGAAGCAGGTGTCAGTTACAGGAAACTCAACATCGGTCATAATAGGGCAGACAGTCATCCCAGATGACTCCGTCGTACAAAGCGCTCAGAACGCCACGGAAGCGGTTGCGTCATGGTTATGGGGCAGAAACCGAATCGACTTGAGCAAAATGCACGTGCATTTCCAGATTCGAAGCATCCTCGAGGGTAGTCCTGGACAGGGCGTATCGGGCCCAAGCGCGGGAGTAGCGATAGCCGCTAGCTTGCTGTCGGAACTGTCAGGCTTGCTGATATCGCCTTCAGTTGTTGCGACAGGAACGATCGGTTTGAAACTCGATGTGGGCCCAGTAGGGGGGCTAGGAGGACACGGAACACAAACAGGGAAGATCGTAGGCATCCTCAAGTCACGGCGCGTCAGGATAACTGACCTGGTTCTTCCAGCAGCAAATTACAAACTTGCGAGCGATGAAATGCAGATACTGGATCAGGAAGGCGTCCGAGTGCATCCAGTCACAAGCTTCCGCGACTGCAGTGA